>NZ_JAEMED010000014.1 GCF_016458205.1 Streptococcus sp. 121
TTGGCGTGCGCCGAGTTCATGTTCGAGGAAATCAAAATGTGGAAACAGAGTTAGGACTCCTCTTAATGAGCATGAATCTTACAAAATTGACTAAGAGGTTAGTCCAATATGAAAAAGATAAAGAAAAATCACAGACAAATTTGTATCTTTTGGCGAAAACCAAGTACAAATTATCTGTGATTTTTCAATTATTGGCTAGTTTTTGCCCAGCCTCAATCAAAGGGTTCTGCGAAAAGAATTCACACATTCAGATTTTGAAATGTAATGAGTATTACTTACATCAAAAGAGGGAGCTCATCTACTACCAAACCTGGACCAGTTTCCTTCAGTGGGCAAACCTAATTGTTTCCACTTGGCATCATCAAAGTCTGTTCTCGCGGTAGCAGGATTATCTCCCAGTTGAAACTTCCAATTTTGGTCAAATGGGACCACCTTATCTGGATTCGAAAACTGATTTAAGGGATACCAGGTAGTTTGCTGACTGACACTAGGCCCTGCGGAAATAGTCTCAATTTTCTCTTCTTCTAGCATCATAGACTGGACACTGACAGTTTTCTCGCTCACTAGGTGGAGTACGTCGCCTCCTTTGACTTCTTTCTCTTTTTCAAAGAGTTGTCCGATACCTCCTCGCATACTCCTTCTTCAATTATGCGGAGTTGGTTGCTTTCATTGGTTTGGACAACGAAGCCAGCACCCGCTGCAAGTGCTAAGGCAATTGCAACGGAGTCCAGACCTATACTAGTTATTCTTAGGGAATACCGCTACTGCGTTTGATGGTGATTCCTGGTGAGCTCCTTCGTTTAAGGTTAGTGCTTACATTTTTGAGAGTGCTAATTTGGAAATTATATAAAAAATCAATTTCTGTTTCCTTGCACAAACTATGTAAAAACTCCCATAAGAGAGCCTTACGTGGAGTTTTTACATATTCATCTATTTGTTGTTTCTGCTTCAAGGTAGACCTGGTTCCGTTTTTTCATTTCACCACGGTACCAGAAGAAGAGCAAGGTGTATACTACTAGACTACCGATAGCTAAAATCATAAAGGTACCTTCTCCAGCAGCAGCTTTACCAAGAAAGAATGCCAAGAATTTTTCAATTGGTCCTTCCATAGTAGTATGAGAAATCATTGCTGAAGCTTCAATTCCTTCCGGGAAGGCTCCAACTTTCATTGCTGTCTCAGTAATAAATGGGGCCATGATCGTACCTGACCACAAGAAGAGTGGCAATTCAATAGCTCCGATAACAATCATCCGAATCAATTTACCACGTGTCACGACAAGCAGAGCTGGGGTAACTCCCATGGCAATAATTCCTGCAAGTGGCAAGAGTTTATTTCCTGGTAAGATAATAGATTCAAGTAACATAATTGGGGCAAGGACATTGGCAGCAGCCCAGATTTCCGCACGACCAGCAAGGAAAGGCCAATCCAAACCGATATTTAGAGTACGACCAGCAAGACGTGAAGAAGCGAAATCGGTGATTCCCTGCGACAAAGGCTCTACAGCTGCAATAAACCAAGAACCAATTAAAGAGAACAATTCCAAGCAGACCGCTGCAACAAAGGCCAACGAAACAATTTCAGATGGAGTTTGACCAGCAAGAAGCCCTACAAAGATTCCCAAATAAATACCAATCGCAAATTTTGAACCCCAGAAACCTATTTTTGCATTCAACCTAGCTGCATCAAAGTCGTATTTATCCAACCAAGGGAATAGGAGATCAAAAATTTTATCGAAAACCATGATGATAGGATTCATCATAAAGTTCATATGAGTTGTGGTCATTGGATTTTCTGGACCAGCCCCCAACAAATCATTAAAGGTTGGTTTCATCAAATCAGAGTTGAGAATTTTCAAAACACCAATAAAAACCACCAATACAGTCGCAATGAATAGATTGGCTCCACTCCAAATTGCAAAGAGACCTACAATTGAAAGGTGCCAGATATCGAAGATATCAACGTCAAGTGTATTCGTTTTTTTCATAGCCAACATAATTAGGTTGACGATGACCATCACCAATAGGAAGTAGAGGGTAAATGGTGAGCCCCAAGTAATTGTTGCCAGAGGAGCCCATCCCACGTCTGTAATGGTTAACTCTAAACCAGTCCGCGCTACGAAATCTGTCATAGCACCTGAGAAGGCAGTAGACAAGATATTGATAATCGCTCCAATACCTGTTAGGGCAATCCCCAGTTTCAAACCTCCCTCTAAGGCTTTAGAGAATTTTACCTTAAAACAAAGTGCCAAAATGGTCAAAATAATGCTCATCAAGGATGCCGCACCCAGATTAATAATTGGCTGGAATATCTGATTGGCTAAGTCTACAATTGCATTCATATGTTATCTCCCTATTTCGCAACGGAAGCAATCGCTTCCTCCATTTTTTTGTACACTGGTTCTGCCATGGCCGGAATACGATATAAAATCGCCCCTGCATCTACCACTGGAATTTCAACATTGAATCCCAAGTCAGTTTTGGAAATTTGAGCGAAGATATCATAACGAGACATCATTTCTTCATTAATGTCTTTAATCATGACTGCATCACAGGTCACTTGATACCCACGTTTTGCCATTTCAGATTCTAAAGCACTTTTAATTTGGTGGCTAGAATTTACACCTGCTCCACAAGCTGCTAAAATTTTAATCATTTTCCGTACTCCTTAAAAATTCTTTTCTAAATAGTGATAAACTTCTTCTACTGATTCAAAGCTAAAGAATTCCACCAAATCCTCAACATTTTGGCGATTCACAAAATCCATAATCTGGGCTAATAGCCCAGATTGCTCCGATTCATCATGATTCAAGATCATAAACAAAAAGGAAACCTGTAATTCTTCGTCAGGAACAATCATATTATGGAAGGTGAGGGGATGTTTCAGCTTTACTGGAACAATCCGCGTTTGATTTACAAAGCTACTTTCTGTATGCGGAATCGCAACATTCGGTAGCCGCTCATCAATCGGTGCGAGTGGAAGCCCAGTTGGATACTGTTTTTCTCGCTCTACCAGGTTGGACAGAAACTCTTCTGTCACAAGTCCGTGCTCTAATAAGGCTTGAGCAACTTCCACAAATACATCATTTTGTGTCAATGCCTCAGATATAAAGACCGTTTCTTTGGCAAATAAATTAGTCATAGATCACCTGAACTTTCTGAAAAATAGAAATTACTGAGGAAGCCAGACTCTCATTTAAGGCTTCAAGATTGGCTCTCCCTTCTGTCCGAAGCCATTCACGAGCTGCTTCCTCTCCTTTTTCAACACAAACCGAAACAACACCAGCCCATGTTGATCGTCCACATAGGACACCATTGAAGTTAGCACCCGCCTGATAAGCAAACGCCAGTGTTTCTTGGAAGAGTTGCGCTGAAACCCCAGCACTAAGGTAAAGATACTCTTTTAGTGAATCTTTTATAACCGTGTTGGTTCGTCTTGCCCTACTCACACCACCGTGCGTGCCGTTCGGCACACGGCGGTTCAGTTAACTTTTAAGGCATGTCGTTTTAAGTAGTAATCGAGACAGCTGACCAATCCTAGTTTGGCGAGGTCTGGTTTTGATATTGCTCTCTTTAATACTATACTTCCTGCAAAACAGTGACGGAACTTGAGATTCATCGGAGTTATACTCTTTTAGTTTATCTTTTATTACTGTGTTAGCTCGTCTTTCCGTACTTTAGTACTGCCTGCGACTCGCTGCCTTGTACTAAAAGCAAACTAAAAGACTATATCATTTGAAAAAAGACTGAGTCACAAGATATTTCAGTGTGGTTATGCGATATTTCCTGCTGTGAAATTGGATCAAATACATTAGTTCCGCAGGATATCTACTGACTTTTATGCTACTAGTTGATAATGGTCACCCCAACCTGACACCCTATCCGCTATCCACCTTGGAACTCCGAGTTGCAGTAAGCCCCAAAGACGACGTGACTTCTTCGTTGTTCTCTGGTGGGCTCAGCCACACCATAATGCCTAGCATTTCCCGCAAAGCTCCACGTGGATTAAAAACCAAAGTTGAAATGATTCCGCGATGGTCCGTTAGTGCATCCAATGTGACTTTATTTGCTATACTGTACCTCTTCAACTAAGATTTGTAGCTGCAATGTTCCACCCTCTGAAAGGAATACTCCCCCGTTTCTTACCACATTCCCCATCAGTTCAATTTGTGGCAGAACACGGAGACATCCTCTCCTTTTCCTGCTGCTATTTTAAAGGAGGAGTTCACCCAGATAGCTTGGGCTAAATTGAAACTCTCTCATTTATGGATATTCCAATCGAAAGATTCGAGGCACTACTAGCATTCTTTTGTCCACCTAATCGTGGTACTCTCCGCGATTCCATTTTTCAATAAATTCTTCGAAAAAGCTTGAACTATTTTGTTCCTGGTTTTCAGATTCTATACTAGAAATTTTGTTTACCAAGGCTTGGTTTTCAGGGCTTGCTTCATATTCCGTTTCAAGGAAGGCATCAATGATGTCACACATGAGTAGCTCACCACTAATTTTTCCACCAAACCCAATCACATTGGCATTCAAGACCTTTTTCGCATAAATTGCAGAGGTCATATCCCGAACAAGCGCACCACGGACACCTGGAACCTTATTGACCGCATTGTTAATTCCAATACCTGTTCCACAAATACAAATTCCGACATCCACCTGTCCACTCGCAACTGCTTCACCAACTTTTTTGCCATAGATTGGATAATGAGTTCGAACGTGGTCATAGGCTCCAACATCTAGAACCTCATGTCCCTTCTCCTTCAAATAATCCACTACTGCAATTTTTTCATCCGTAACAATATGGTCACAACCGATTGCAATTTTCATTCACTTCACCTCAGCACATTTTATTCAACATATCCACACGAATCTGGTGACGCCCTCCATCATAAGATCCTTCAACAAATCCTCTAACAATGTTCTTAGCCAAACCAACCCCCACAATCTCTGCACCAATCGTCAGCAATCGTGAATTGTTATGCCCCCTAGTCATATAAGCTGAACGTTCATCCGAAACGACTGCTGCAATAATTCCCTTGCATTTCGTAGCCACCATGAAAGGACCAACACCATATGCATCAATAACCAGCCCTAAGGCTTCCTGATCTTTCTTTAACTCTGCAACAACAGCTAGTGTCTCATCTACGAAATCTCCCCCTTGACTCACCGTCACCAACTCGTATCCCAATGTTTTGAGATAGTCGTCAATGGCGATTTTGAGATGTTCCCCATGGGAATCTGCGGCTACGTATAACTTCATACACCTGACCCTCACATTCTTTATATTTGCTCACTTACATTGTAACCGTTTTCGAACAATAAGTCAACAATCTTTGTTTGTTTTTGTGTTTGTTTAAACAAAAAATATATTGTGTTTGGCCAAAATAAAAAGAACCCAACATCAGAATGAGGTTCCTACCTATTATTCATTCAATCATTAGCAGAATTTTTGGTCGTTTTTTGTTACAATAAAAATAAAAAAAGGGGGGGAGAAATGAAAAAACAAAAAAGATTGGAAAAAATAACTCGTTTAGTCCACCAAAAAGGAACAATTCGAACATCTCAAATTGTCGAAATGTTGAATGTAACAGATATGACTGTCCGACGGGATTTGGGAGAATTAGAAGAACTAGGAATTTTAACCAGAATCCATGGAGGAGCTCGTTCCAATACCGCCTTCCAGTACCGCGAATACTCCCACTCAGAAAAGCACATCCAGCATCAGGCAGCAAAGCAGGCCATTGCCCTGCGAGCAGCCTCTCTCATCGAAGATGGCGACCGAATTTTTCTAGGCCCTGGGACGACAACCACCTATTTAGCAGAGGCCATTCAAAACAAACAGTTAACCATCATCACCAACTGTTTACCTGTCTTTCGAGTGCTCTCCCAAAAGAAATCCGAAGACTTCAAAGTCTTTCTGCTAGGAGGAGAATTGCGTCAGGTAACCGAATCCTTCATAGGTGAAATTACCAATATGAGTCTTGAAAATCTCCATTTTTCAAAAATGTTTTTTTCTGCTAATGGTGTCAAAGCGAATCAGGTTATGACCTCGACGATTACTGAAGCCTATACCCAACACTTAGCCCTAGAACACTCCCTCGAACGCTATTTACTTTTAGACAAGTCAAAATTTGGCAAAGATGACTTCACTTCCTTCTGTGAACTCGACAATCTGACAGCTGTTGTCACAAACTTAGCAACACACGAAGAAACTTACCCACTAGTCTCCCCACATATTGATATCATCAACGATTTGCAAATGCCATAGTATTTTAGTTTACGCTTAACGAATCTTAGTATGTTTGAAAATCCAATGAGTATTACTTTTAGTACAAGGCAGCGAGTCGTAGACAGTACTGAAGTACGGCAAGACGGGCTAACACAATAATAAAAGATAAACTAAAAGAGTATACCATAAGACATTCATAAAAAAATTCCCTCATTCATGCTTTGAATGAGGGAATTTTTTATAGTAATCAGGGATTAGTCCTCCACTTGACCAAGAAGCTCCTGCAAAGTCTGCATATTTTGGTCTGACCACGGTGTTAACCGTGGGGTTTGAATATCCACCTGGTCAACGAATTTGTCCAGGTCCTTCTTAACCACCGCTGTTCGTTTTTCCAATTCACGAGCGGAAACCCGCAAGGCTCCCTGGGCAAAGACCGTCCACTGTTCATTCAAGTCACTAGTCGCAACCGATACTTGATTGCGACCAGTGTTCAACTGGGCTGCTAGTCTTTCAATATAGGAGTCCGCTGTTTCATCTTCCTCCGTGAAAATCACCGCCACCTGAAATTCGTCGTAACGCTGCCGGATACCGGGCACATGCTGGGCATCGAAGACACAGGTGATCTCCAGTCCTTCAAAACTCGCATAATTGCTGAGGCGATTGAGTAAGAGGTTTCGGGCAGCATCTAGCTGATTGCGTTTGAAATAGCTCTTTGTGCTTTCCCAAGAGGCAATCATATTGTATCCATCAACGAGTAAAATCTGTTTCTTCATAGGCTTTACACTTTATTCCGATAGACTTCGTACATCAAAACGGCTGCGGCAACACTGGCATTCAGGCTTTGAACATGACCTCCCATTGGGATGGTAATCATCTCATCCACCTGCTTCTTAATGTTGGGGGAGATGCCCTTACCTTCATTCCCGATAATCAAAGCCAATTTTCCTGAAGTATTCCATTTGTGAGAAGGGGTTCCATTCATATCTGTTCCAAAGACCCAGAAACCAGCTTCTTTGAGCTTGTCCAAGGTCTGACTCAGATTGGTCACCCGAGCCACTGGCACATGCTCCAGCGCCCCTGTCGCAATCTTGGCTACCACTGGCGTAATGCCAACCGACCGGTGTTTGGGAATAATGATCCCAGTAACCTCCATGGCATCCGCCGTCCGCAAAATGGAACCCAAATTATGAGGATCTGTGAGGCTATCCAAAATCAGAATCAGAGGATTCTCCTGCCCTTCAGCCTTGGCCATCACATCTTCAAGACTCTGGTAAGCATAGGCGGATACCCGCAAGACCAAGCCCTGATGAACCCCCTTCTGGGTCATCTCGTCTAACTTTTTCTTACTGGTCCAAGAAATCGGCACCTTGTGCTCACTGGCCAAGTCCTTGACCCGCTCCAGCTTCTTGCCCCGTAAATCTTCCTGGATGTAGAGCTTGTTCCCCGTCCCCATTTCCAAGGCTTCCACCACAGAGTGGTGACCGTAAATTGTGTCTGTTGTTTCCATTCTTTTTTCCTTTGACTGATAGAGTAAGGAGGGGCTATGCCCCTCCTTATACTCTGTTGTTTCTACATCTGATACTCAATAAAAATCAAAAATGAACCTTGGAAGTGAACCGAGGACAGCTCGAAATCTCTGGGAGAGGTTTCGAGCTTGTAGATAAAACTTTCGAAGAAAGTTTCAAATAAGTACGGCAACGTTGACAAAAACTTCGTTTTTTCAACTAGAATCTCAGACAGTCTACCAGACTGTCTGACCTGACAACGGTTCAATTTGATTTTTGAGGAGCCTTAATCCACTTTATAATAAAACTCACGCGCAAAAGCCAAATCGCCATTGCTTTGGCTAAGCCAGATGCGGTCTTTAAAATGTTTCGAGCGATCCTGGGTATCTGGGTTCGATGCGTCTACACCGCTGGGGATAAAACGAATTAAGGCACCGCCAACCAGTGCACGGATTGGCTCATACTGGGTGCTGAGGAAGCCCCCTTCTACTAAAGCATTGGTAAACGTAACATGATAGGTGTCTGATACTAGACCTTTTTCATCAAAAACCAAGCGGTCTTCGTAGTCATTTTCCCAAGTTCCTGCGATGCTTGAGAAATCGCCAGCAAGAATTTCTTCGATATTCATAAGGGGTCTCCTTTTACTGCTCTTGTTCGACGGTTTGAATACACCAGTGAATCAATTCTTCCAGCCGGTCGATTTGGCCAGTCAGGTGAAGATAACCCAGGAGGGCTTCAAAGCCCGTCGACATTCTGTAGGTGACGACATCTGTATTTTTAGCCTTGGTATGGCTATTGGCGTTGCGTCCTCGTTTATAGATTGCAACTTCTTCTTCCGTCAGCATTTCCTGATCCAAGAGAGCTTGGACCAACTGAGCCTGAGCCTTAGCAGATACATAGTGGGTGGCCACATGGTGGAGGCGGTTGGGCTTGGTCATTCCTTGCAAGATCAAGTGTTGGCGCACATAGACCGAGTAGATAGCATCCCCATCAAAGGCCAGAGCAATACCGTTAATCAGGCGGACATCAGTCACGCTGCCACCTCACTCCCTCTTTGGTGTCCAATAAGCGAATGCCTTGTTGGGCAAGCATATCCCGAATCCGATCGGCTTCTTGGAAGTTTTTCGCTGCACGCGCCTCTTGGCGTTGGGCAATTAATTTTTCAATTTCTTCCTCTAAAATATCTTCTTGGAAAACCAACCCAAAAATAGCAAGGAACTGCCCAAAGACGGTTTGAACCTCCTCCGTATAATGGCCGGAATTGATCCACTTGGCCAAGTCAAAGAGTACGGTCAAGGCATTGGCTGTATTGAAGTCATCGTCCATCGCAGCCTCAAAATCCCGGACAAAGTCTGGTAAACGACTAATGTCAGCCGCCTCTTTAAGAGGGCTGAGATAAGTGTTTTTCAGATACTTCAGATTGACTTGGGCATCGTAGAGTGCCTTGTCACTGAAATTAATGGGACGACGGTAGTGTTGACTGTTGAGGAAGAGCCGTAGAACCTGACCATCAACCGTCTGCAAGAGCTCATGGACAGTCCGGAAGTTCCCTAGAGATTTGGACATTTTCTCATCATCAATGGTAATAAAGGCATTGTGCATCCAATAATGGACGAAGGTCTGACCGGTCTTAGCTTCAGACTGGGCAATTTCATTGGTATGGTGGGGAAACTCCAAGTCACTTCCACCGCCATGGATATCCAAAGTTGGACCCAAAAGCTCCGTTGACATGACCGAACACTCAATATGCCAACCAGGACGACCTGCCCCCCAAGGGCTATCCCAAGAGATTTCTCCATCCTTAGCAGACTTCCACAAGGCAAAATCCAAAGGATCTTCCTTACGATCCGCTTCTGAGCCTAAACGTCCACTGGCTCCCTGAGCCAAATCCTCCAAGGACTTATTGGCCAACCGACCATAACCTTCGGATTTACGAACCCGGAAATAAACGTCCCCCTGGCTTTCATAAGCCATTTCTTTGGCGATCAATTCCTGAATAAAAGCGATGATTTCAGGAATATAGTCCATCACCCGTGGATTTTGAGTGGCTGGAAGAATTCCCAAAGCCTGGGTATCCTCCAAATAAGCTGCAATATACTTATCAGCTACTTCTTCCGGACTGATACCTTCCTCAAGAGCCCGGTTGATGATCTTATCATCCACATCCGTAAAGTTGGAAATGTAGGTCACCTCATAACCACGATAGGTGAGGTAGCGACGAATGGTATCGAAAGCCACAACTGGGCGAGCATTTCCAATGTGAATGTAGTTATAGACCGTTGGCCCACAAACGTACATGGAAACCTTGCCCTCCACTTGAGGACGAAACTCTTCTAGTTGCCGACTGAGGGTATTATAGATTTTGATCATAGAGATCCTTCCTACTCAACTCCTTGGGGTTTCGGGAACAAGGCCTTCATAGAGGCATTCACCCGACCTTTATCATCAATCTTGATAACCTTGACATCTACTTCATCCCCAACTTCGAGAATATCTTCGACCTTGTTAACGCGAGTCCAAGCCATTTCTGAAATATGCACCAAGGCATCTGTCTTATCAAAGAGGTTGACAAAAGCTCCAAATTTCTCAATGCGGGTTACTTTTACGCCAGTAAAGACTTCATCCACCTTAGCTTCACGAACCAAATCAGCAATGATTTCCTTGGTTCGGTTAATAGCAGCTTGGTCTGGTGAGAAGATGGAAACCAAACCGTCTTCGTCAATGTCAATCTTAACGCCAGTTTCCGCAATAATCTTGTCGATGGTTTCCCCACCTTTACCGATAACCACCTTGATTTTGTCCACATCAATTTGGATGGTATCGATTTTCGGAGCAGTTGGCGCCAACTCCGGACGAACTTCCGGAATAGCTTCATGAATGACATCCAAAATCTCAAAGCGAGCCTTCTTAGCCTGGGCCAAAGCTTCTTCAAGAATTTCCGGGGTGATCCCAGAAATCTTGATATCCATCTGCAAGGCTGTAATTCCCTCACGAGTTCCTGCCACCTTAAAGTCCATATCTCCAAAGTGATCTTCTAGACCTTGGATATCTGTCAAGACAGTGTAGTTGGTCCCATCTGAAATCAAGCCCATGGCAATACCAGCTACTGGCGCTTTAATTGGGACCCCACCAGCCATCAAGGCCAAGGTTCCCGCTGTAATCGAAGCCTGGGAGCTCGAACCATTGGATTCCAAAACTTCCGCTACCAAACGAATGGCATAAGGAAATTCCTCAAGACTTGGCAAGACTTGCTCCAAGGCCCGTTCACCCAAGGCCCCGTGCCCGATTTCACGACGACCTGGTGCCCCATAACGTCCCGTTTCTCCCACAGAATATTGTGGGAAATTGTAATGGTGCATGAAGCGTTTTTTGTATTCAGGATCTAGGCCATCCACAATCTGGGTTTCACCCATTGGAGCCAAGGTCAAAACAGACAAGGCTTGGGTTTGCCCACGTGTAAAGAGACCTGAACCATGCACCCGTGGAAGATAATCAACTTCCGCAGCCAGTGGGCGAATTTCATCGACTTTCCGACCATCCGGACGCACCTTATCTTCCGTAATCAGACGACGAACTTCCGCATGCTCCATCAATTCAAGGATTTCAGCCACGTCTCGCATGATACGGTCAAACTCTTCATGATCCGCATAACGCTCCTCGTAAACAGCCTTGACTTCTTCACGAACCGCATTGGTTGCCGCTTCACGCGCCAATTTCTCCTCAACCTGCACAGCCGCTTGCAATTGCGGATTGTAGGCCGCCTCAATTTCAGCCTGCAAGTCCGGATCAACTTGCAACAATTCCACCTCTGCCTTGTCCTTCCCAATCGCAGCAATGATTTCCTCTTGGAAAGCAATCAACTCTTGGATCGCCGCATGACCTTTGAGAAGCGCTTCAAGCATGATGTCTTCAGACAGTTCTTTGGCCCCTGATTCCACCATGTTAATCGCTTCTTTCGTTCCTGCTACGGTTAAATCAAGAGTGGATTGTTCCATCTCCTCTTGACTAGGGTTGATGACAAAAGCGCCATTCACATAACCCACTTGGACGCCGGCAATTGGACCATCAAAAGGAATATCTGAAATTCCAAGAGCTAGAGAAGAACCAAACATGGCTGCCATCGGAGCAGAGGCATTCTCATCGTAGGACAAAACCGTATTAATCACCTGGACCTCATTGCGGAATCCTTCCGCAAACATAGGCCGAATCGGACGGTCAATCAACCGAGCTGTCAAGGTAGCATCCGTAGATGGACGCCCTTCCCGCTTGTTAAAGCCACCCGGGAATTTTCCAGCCGCATACATTTTTTCTTCATAGTTGACTTGAAGAGGGAAGAAATCCCCTGTAGCCATTTTCTTGGACATCACTGCTGCTGTTAAAACAGTCGATTCCCCGTACCGAACCACAACAGCACCATTAGCCTGACGTGCCACCTGTCCTGCTTCAACAATCAATTCACGACCTGCAAAGGTCGTTTTAAATACCTGTTTCGTCATTGAATACTCCTAAATTTTATTGGGGATTTTCTACAAAAATCAACCCAGCAGACCCTGCTCGATTCATCTTTGCACAAAAGTCCCCGACCCCTTTATTCTACCACAATCACGCTTAAAATTGCTATACTAGGAGGGAGACGAAAGGAGACTTTTATGGAACAAAAACACCGTTCAGAATTCCCAGAATACCAACTCTGGGACCTTACCGCCCTCTACCAAGATCGGGAGGATTTCCTCCGGGCCATCGAGAAGGCTAGCCAAGATATAGAGGAATTCCAACGCAACTACCAAGACAACTTGAACACCTTCGAAGATTTTCAAGAAGCCTTTCAAGTCTTGGAACACATCCACATTCAAATCAGCCACATCTTGACCTATTCCTTCATGCCCCAAACCACCGATTTTGGCAATGACGACTTTGCTCAAATCGCCCAGGCTGGAACTGACTTCGGAACACAAGCACAAGTTGGGTTGGCTTTCTTTGACGCGGCCCTACTGGAAGCAGACTCTGCGATTTTAGATCAGCTGGAAAGCCAGCCGGGACTCAGCCAGCCCATTCGCTTGGCCAAAATAAAAAAAGCCCACTATCTAGGAAAAGAAGCTGAAAAAACATTGGCCAACCTCAGCGAAATCTTCCAAGCACCACAGGATATCTACAGCAAGATGCGGGCTGGAGACTATGCCATGGAGGATTTTGTCGTCGATGGTAAAACCTACAAAAACTCCTTCATCAGCTACGAAAACTTCTATCAGAACCACGAGGACGCTGGCGTTCGAGAAGCTGCCTTCCGCTCCTTCTCTAAGGGACTGCGCCAACACCAAGAAACCGCAGCAGCTGCCTACCTAGCCCAAGTCCGTTCTGAACAAATCTTAGCCGACATGAAGGGCTACCCATCTGTCTTTGACTACCTCTTGGCGGAGCAGGAAGTAGATCGCAGCCTCTTCGACCGGCAGATTGACTTGATTATGAATGAGTTTGCACCAATTGCTCAAACCTTCGTGAAACACGTGGCCCACATCAACGGTCTTGAAAAAATGACCTTTGCGGACTGGAAGCTAGACCTAGATCCGCAATTGAACCCAGAAGTATCGATCGAAGAAGCCTATGACTTGGTCATGCGCTCCGTTCTAGCTCTGGGACCAGAATATGTTGAACAAGTCAAACGCTACCAGGAAGAACGGTGGGTTGACTTTGCAGCTAACACTGGTAAAGAATCCGGCGGTTACGCTGCTGACCCTTATAAGGTCCACCCTTATGTTCTCATGAGCTGGACTGGACGCATGAGTGATGTCTACACCTTGATTCATGAAATTGGCCACTCTGGACAATTCATCTTCTCCGACAATCACCAAAGTATTTTCAACACCAGCATGTCTACCTATGCCGTTGAAGCTCCTTCAACCTTTAATGAGCTCTTGCTCAGCGACCTTTTGGAGAATGAGTTAGAAGATCCACGCCAAAAACGCTTTGCCTTGGCACACCGCCTCACAGACACCTACTTCCACAACTTTATTACCCACCTCTTGGAAGCAGCCTTCCAACGCCAGGTTTACACCTTGATCGAAGAGGGACAGGTCTTTGGTGCAGAGAAACTAAACGCCATCATGAAAGATGTCCTCACCCAGTTCTGGGGAGATGCCATCGAAATCGACGACGATGCCGCCCTTACCTGGATGCGCCAAAGCCATTACTACATGGGGCTATACAGCTACACCTACTCCGCAGGACTCGTCCTCTCCACTGTTGGCTTCCTCAAACTCAGAGAAAGCCAGGATCCGAACTTCTGGCTGGACTACCTCAAACTCGGCGGTAGCCTACCACCTCTCGAAGCAGCCAAGGTCTTGGGTGCAGACCTAACCACTGAAAAACCATTACGAGATACCATCCAATTCCTGGATGACACTGTCCAACAAATCATCCGCTACAGTCAAGAACTGGGGCAAGCTTAGCTATGAGCATCTGAACTCAGGTTCAGATGCTTTTTTCCATCAAAAAAACTGCCCGTGGGCAGTTTTTTTGATTAACGACGTAGTCCCAATGAATGGATCAATTCACGGTAACGGTTAACATCCGTGCGACGTAGGTAAGCCAAGAGGTTACGACGGCGACCGATTTTTTTCATCAAACCACGGTAAGTAGCGTGGTCTTTTTTGTGCACTTTGATGTGCTCATTCAAGTGGTTGATTTCCCAAGTCAATACTGCAACTTGAACTTCAACAGAACCTGTGTCACCTTCGTGACGAGCATATTGTGCAATGATTTCATTTTTCTTCTCTTTTGAGATTGCCATGTTTCTTCTCCTTTTTTCTTCCCCATCCGAGTGCGAGGGACTGGCAGGCCCACCACCAAGAAGGGGTCTCTATCCTTACGGACATTTTCATTCTACCAAGCCCTTTTTCGTTTGTCAACTAAAATCAACCTTTCTTATAAAGGCACGTCATAGTCTTGCAAAAGCGCTAGATCTTCCTCCCGTAGGGCTCGGTAAGTTCCTCTTTCCAATTCCGGATCCAGCTGCAAGGCCCCCATAGACAGACGTTCCAAATAGGTCACTTCCTTACCACAAGCTGCCACCATCCGTTTAACCTGATGGAATTTTCCTTCCTGAATACGAATCAGGACTTCCGAACAACCTTGACCTACCTGTAGTAGTTCCAACTCTGCTGGTTTACTAGTGAAATCCTTAAAGCGAATCCCTTCCGCAAAGCGCTTTTGATCCTTGACCGTCATTTCTCCTGCGACCAAGGCCCTATAAACCTTGGTCACATGCCGCTTTGGTGACAACATGGCATGTGCCAGAGGACCATTATTGGTTAAGAGCAGGAGTCCTTCGGTGTCCTTGTCCAAGCGCCCCACTGGAAACAAATCCTTTCGCCAATCATCCGGATCCAGCAGGTCTAGAACTGTTTTACCAGAACTATCTTGGGTGGCAGAGAGGACACCGGCTGGTTTATTGAGCATCCAGTAATAAAAGGTCTGATAAGTCAGTTCCTGATCTTGATAGTGAATCTGATCTTCCCCTTCCCGGATGTGGGTCTTAGCACTTTTTTCAACCTGACCATTGACCTTAATCAGTCCCTTCTTCACTATTTGTTTGACTTCCGAACGCGAACCCAACCCTACTTCTACTAAATAACGATCCAAGCGCATGCGTGTACCTCCTTGCTCAAATTATAACACGCCTAGTCGTAATAGGAAACAATCGCATAGAGCCACTGACCTCTGAGCCTCTCATAATGGCAATAAGCTAAGGCCACTGTCAAGGACGAACTCAGGAAAAAACCTAGCCCAAAATAGAAAATGCCAGCCCAGCTTGAAACGATGGCAAAGAGCACATTAACCCCAAAAAAGCAGCAGGCTAAGCGCCATACCAAACCAAATTGGAGGAGATCTTGAAAAAGAGATTGAAAGACTTGCAGCAATTGGAGTAAACAGTAGGCCGGCAGCAGAAAACCGATATAATAACGAACCCAGTTCAAGGGATGAAAATAAGAATACACAGCCAGGCCCATTAGAAGCAAAATAAATTCCAGCAACCACAAGAGCAGGAACTTATCCATGCGTTGCTGGCAGAGCTCCTCGTAAGTTTCCAACTGTTGACTAGACATGGACCCATTCAAGCCCTTAACAAATGTTCGCCAAACTGGCGTCAGATAAGCCTCTTTGACTCCTAACCACTGAGCAAAGAACAGCAGATAGAGGCACAAGGAAATCAAAACAGCCTGGTCATAGGCCGGCGCTAGCCGCAAGCCCGCCCCAAAATTCTTGCCCAAGGGGGAAGAATAAACGACGACCAAGGGAAACAATATGGCACTGTAAAAAACAAGACCTAGCCAAGCCTGACGAGAAGGTACAAGAGAGGTTCCCTCCTCTAACTTCTCCAGCTGACTCCACAAGAGCAGGGCGTCTAACAAAAAGAGTAGGGTAAGACCTAAAATCAATGAGGAAGCTAGTCCCATCTGACTCAGCAAAAGGGAAAAAAGGAGAATCAATCCAAAAATCCCTATCAAATTCAGACAATATCGTTCCATATTCAGCCTAACTCCTAACCGCTCTCGTAAAAGCTGAGCAGACAAAGATGCCCCCAGCAAAAGAACGACAAGGCCTGTCCCTGTATTGAAGGTGTCAACATAAAGGAGATAAGTTACCAACCCCAAAGATTGCAGCCCAACAAGTCCCAAAAGACTCCGACCATACCAGGTCTCACTGGCGCAAGCAAACCAAGGGCGCATCAGACTCTGGACCAAAAAGACGCCTAAAAAACCATAACTTAAGAGGGGCAAGAGATGGACTATTTCCCCCACCTGTCCTAAATGCAACCAAACTTTTATCTGGCTGAAAAACATCAAAAACAGGGGGAAGAAAAGAAAACTACCATAAAGCGCTAGTAAAAGCTGTAAGGCTCGAAGTCCTTGTCGACAGATTTTCCACATTCTTAATCCACCTCATAAATTCTTTGATAGGCTGCCAAAACCTGTTCCTGTTGATAAAGGTCTTGTACCCGTCGCCGACCAGCTTGCCCCATCCGAACTCCCATTTCCGGATCGTCCAAGAACTGTATTACTGCCTGCACAAAACCTTCTCGATCGCCAGGTCTAACACAAATCCCTGCAGCTCCTACTCCTTCTAAATCCTGACACAGGAGTTGACGACAGGACCCCACATCGCTAGCGATACAAGGAACCCCCGCAGCCATAGCCTCCAGCAGAGCCAGGGGCTGACCCTCAGATAAAGACGGTAAAAGTAAACAAGTCCAATTCACTAGATATTCCTGCACGCGGCAATGACCTAAAATTTCCACTCTCGGAATCCGCCAGCGTTCAATAGCAGCCTGACAAACATCCCAGTAGCGAGAATCTTCAACGGCTCCTAAAATGACCAAGGTAACCTCGTAGCCCCTTCGGCAGAGATTGGCATGAATAAACAGAAGTTCCAAGACATTCTTGAGCGGAGTCCAACGCAGAATAGCCCCAATTCGGAGTTTGGTCGCATCCTCTTTTCGTTGGACTTGCCGCCAGTCCTTCCAGTTCAAACCGTTGGGGATAACCTGACACTTGCTTGCGGAACACCCCAATTGAACTTGGTGATTTTGCGCCTGCTTGAAGAGCGTTGTCACGGTTGTCGCCTGCTCATAACTGATTCGCGTCATCTCCCGAAAGAACCACCGGATACAGTCCTTTTGGTCTGAAAGCAGCTGGGGAGTACGACTAAGTACCTCTTCCTTTTCCAAAAGATACAAACCATGTTCCGACAAAACAAAGGGACATTTAGCTCTCCTTGCCATGTAAGCTGCCAGATAACCGGCATACCCCGTCGATAAGGCATGAATACAGCGACAGCTATCTGGCAGATGAGCTTGCGCCAACAAGCCCAAGAGATTCCCAAAGAGGCTCCGCAATTGCCGATAAAGCGGTAAAAAAGCCGCTTTGGGATAAGTGTGTTTAATCCATTGAAAAAGGGTACTAAATACAGAGGGCGTGTGCAGGGCACTTAAAGAACTTGCCAGAGAAGAGCTATCTAAGTCCATCATTTCTACCAACCACTGGCCTGAATCTGGACCTAAGCCCCAACAGGGTCGTGCCATCTCCAAGTCCGCTTCCTCCAAAACCAACTCTTGTATTCCAAGAACGTTTTTGGGCAGGTCATAGACCCAAGATCCACAGGTTTCCTGCCGATCCACAATGGTTATCAGATAGAAGGAGTAAACCTCCATTCCCTGGATAAAATCCTGAATCCAATTAGACAAACCGCCTTTCCGATAGGGATAAGCTGCTTCCACCACCAACACAATAACAGAATTTTTATCCGTGCTTACCGGTCCCATTCAATCCTCACTTTCTCTTCATCCGTCTCTAGCAGATACAGCCGTTTAGCCAATCGTTTGATTTTTCCACCCGTCACGCGCAGGTTCCTTCCTTTATTTTGACGAAAAAGAAAAGAAGAATTCCCTTGAACATGGTCCAACTTCAGTTCCAAAAAATCGCTTCCCTCCTCCACTTGGAGGGTCACGTTCAGGAATGCACCAACCTTGTCTGCAAAACGACCAGCTCCTACAAAATCCAAGTCCGGCACAGCTTTCTGCAAACCTTGCATGGAAGAGCGATAGGACTCCAGTAATTCCTCCCAGGTTTTCCCGTGACTTCGACGATTATCCAAAACATCATCTGGATGGATAAATTGGCTATGAACCAAATGGGTATTAAGCTCTGAAAAGACTGCTAAACGATCAAAATCATCCCAGTCCATCCCTGAAACCAAACGCGGCAAATTCAGTAAATCATCCGATCCTAGATCAAACTCCTGGGCATAAGCCCCGTCACCCGGAAAATAAGTAGAGGCAACCCCTTTTAAATCAGGTAGGGCAGTCGCCAGAACACTACGGCCCTCTCGACTCAAAATATTGGAAGGAGGAACATAAACCACTGGCTTTTGAGCTCCATAGTAAGTGGTAACCAGCTTTTCTAAGGTTTGGAGGGAATCGCGGATAGCCCATTCTTGACTCCAGGGAAGATAGTCCTTGGATCCCGAATGAATCTGCAAAGGTTGATGATTATAGCCATGATAGGCCAACGCTCCCCCTTGTTTCAATAACATTCGCCCCAGCTCCAAGGTTCCAAGTTCAGGCAGAACCAAGGGAAAAGGGGAAGTGACCTGTTCTCCATAGCTAGCCACTATTGCTCCAGTATAAGTCAAGTCTAAGTCTTTTCCTAAAACCTGGATAGCTGGCCACCAAGTCTGAGTCACAAATTGATCAAAGTTCTCTTGTCGATGTTTGGAGAGCTGAACCTTCTCCTGGTCACTGAAAGGAGCTGGAAAATCATCTAGGTAAACAATACCCGCATTTATGACAGGATAGAGGAAAATCGGGTCCATCAAGGACAAACCCAAACCATAAATTGCTCGATAAACTTTGTCATAAATCCCCAAATTCATGACGACTACTTGTCCTTTTCCCGCTTCCTTACTCCAAAGCAATGGTGTCTTCGTTTCAGTATCCCAGACAGGAACCCGACAAGAAGCATCTAAACTGACATCCCAAGCAGAATCAAAAGGATGCGATATCGCAAAAGGGCCAGAACCTCCAATCATCAGATCTTTCTCTAAACTGATAGATGAAACCACCTGATTTCCACTTATTCCAGGCTCAACCCCCAACCATCTTTGAAAACTGGAATCCTCTTCACTAGCCTGAGGCATTCCAATATAGAGATGACCACCCGCCTCTACCCAAGCCTTTAAGGGTTGCTGAAGTTCTTCCTTTTGAAGCAAATCTTCTCCTACATAATAAATGGTTTGATAATCCTCCAAGCTTTCTGGTAAAAATTCATGGGCCAGATCTACAGTCCGAGCTGATTTGCGAAAATCTTTGAGCAAGTGCTCCAGTTCCAACTGGGCTTCCAGGCTACTAGGATTCTTGGAATGATACAAAAGCAAGCCCTCCACCTTTCCCTGTTGCAAGCCCCGTCGATCCTGAATCACTTCCGTTTTCACAAACGGATGCTGCCTGCTCCTTGGTAGAGCTTGATAGGACTGGGCACGATACATCAAAAAGAGGCACATACTGGCCAAAACCAAGAATAGCAGCTGCATTCCCCACCTAAGTTTCTTCATCTAACTCCTCCAATCCTGCTAAAAATCCCGATATTTTATAAAATTCAATTAATTCTTGGTAAACAGAAGTCCCTCCTTTCCCTGCTTCTTCCAGCTGTAGCAACTCGCATTCTAACTGGTAATGCATACTAGCCAAAAAAATGGCCAACTCTTGTCCCAAATCAGCTGGTAAATCTTCC
The DNA here is from genome assembly GCF_016458205.1 of Streptococcus sp. 121. Taxonomy (GTDB): domain Bacteria; phylum Bacillota; class Bacilli; order Lactobacillales; family Streptococcaceae; genus Streptococcus. The sequence continues at coordinate 20,022 of NZ_JAEMED010000014.1, forward strand.
CATTGCTCGCGTAAGTAACAGACGTAGACCCTCGCCTCCTGTGTTGGAGTTTGCTTCAAAAGGAAACTACGCTCCTGCTCATTCGCTTGCTCCCAGGCCTGCCATTTCTTCTGTTCCATCTGCACCTCCTTCTATCTTTCCATTCGTGTTTTGTGTTCAAAAGTAGCTATAAGTTTTTCTTAAGCTGGAAGGAAGATAATGTTTTTAAAAAGGTTACAACAAGGAGGTCCCTATGTTTACAAATCTCAACTGGAAGAATTCCGCACGCCCTCTTGAAGCGACTTGCTGGCTGCTCATCTTTTATGGCAGCAACACCTTAGCCATGAACTACCTCCCCTTCTCGCCACTCTTAGCTTCCTGGTCCTGGCCCTATGCTACGGATATAGTATTGACCTTTGTGGACCTTGTCAGTTTAGGGGGGCTGCTCTGGATTCTCAAAATTCGAGGAATGGGACTCTCTAATTCACAACTAGCCTCAGATCGAAAACAAAAAGTACTCTACAGCCTCCTCACCTTCCTGGTCATCTACGCCAGCGACAAACTCTATAGCCACTTCTTCCCCATTCCCCCTTTGGAAACCCAAGGCTGGGGAAGTTTTCTTGCTCAATTCAGCCTAGCGGTCATCTCCGGCCCCATCTTTGAAGAAGTGCTCTTTCGAGGTCTATTACTGCGTTATGTTTTCCCTAAACAACCAATTTTCGGACTAATCGTCTCCAGTTTTGTCTTTGTCCTCATCCACCCCATCTCTGATTTAAGCGCCTTTTGGTTCTATGGGCTTCCAGGACTGGCTTTAGGAATGCTTTATGGAAAAACAAAAGATATCCGTCTCCCTATTGCGGTTCACATGGCCCTAAACCTGCTTTCTCATATCCAAATCCATTTCTTTTAAAGACTTCCCCCTTTTTGTTAGCATTTCTAGGATAAAAGGGATAGACTAGTCATAAGGAGTAACTGATCATGAGAAGATTTGGACGAACCTATTTTATGCTTTTAAGAATTCTAGTCTATAGCAGTCTTTTTTTCAGTCATTGGGGACTGGCCATAGACTTTCAGGCTGTGTTTTACCTGATTGCTAGCCTCTGCCTTCTATTCGATATCTGGGAAAGTTATCGGGCTTGGGAAAATCGTGGAAAACACCGCACGAAAAAGCCTAACTAATTTTTTCAAAAAATAAAGGCCAATTGTGATATAGTAGAACGAGAAGAAAAAGGAGAATCGCATGTCTGCAATTAAACGATTAACTCGTGCATCACACTTGATTGATATGGATGACATCATTCGCGACGGTCATCCCACCCTCCGCCTAAAAGCGGAGGAAGTAACCTTCCCACTCAGCGATGAAGAGATTATCCTGGGCGAAAAAATGCTTGGTTTTCTGAAAAATTCCCAAGATCCTGTCATGGCTGAAAAAATGGGCCTCCGTGGCGGTGTCGGATTAGCTGCACCTCAACTGGATATCAGCAAACGGATGATTGCTGTTCTAGTACCAAATCCCGAAACTGAAGATGGTGAGCCCCCTAAAGAAGCCTATAGTATGCGTGAAGTACTCTACAATCCTAAAATTGTCTCCCATTCCGTCCAACAAGCAGCCCTCAAAGAAGGCGAAGGCTGCCTATCTGTAGACGAAGACAAACCTGGATATGTAGTCCGCAACTCCCGCATCACAGTTGAGTATTTTGATAAAAACGGAGAAAAACACCGCATCAAACTCAAAGGCTACAATTCCATTGTCGTCCAACATGAAATTGACCACATCAACGGAGTCATGTTTTACGACCGCATCAACATCCAAGAACCCTTCCGCATCGAAGATGGGGTTATTCTACTAGACTAAAAAAACCTGCCGGCGGCAGGTTTTTTTCGATGGAAGATGGAAGCAAAAATCACAAATCTAGAACTATTTTAAATACGGAGAGGACTATGAAAAAATACCAGTACAAACTCTTTCTAGCCTTGCGCTTAATGATCTACTTCAGTTTCTTTCTAAGCCGCCTTACACACCTCTCTCCCCAAATCCTCCTCAACACCCTCGTCAGCTTCTGCCTTATTTATGATATTTGGGATTCTTATCAAAACTGGCGAAAGCTGAAATAAAAAGTAAAAACAAGCATGTTTCTTGATTGCATGCTGGTTTTTGTCAATTATCGAAATTAATAAGTATTCAGAATTTTATCCGCCTGTTTTTCGAATAAAAAGAAAAGACCTGCTCCTAAGAGCAAGTCCCTTCATGATTCGATTAAGCTTTGTTAGCTGAACCAAATACGTCGATACGATCTTCAACTGCACCTTGAACAGCTTTAATACCGTCTGCCAAGAATTTACGTGGGTCGAAGAGTTTTTTCTTATCGTACTCAACTTCGTTTGCATCATAGTTACGTGCAAATTCACGAGTAGCATTTGAGAAAGCGATTTGAGATTCAGTATTCACGTTGATTTTTGCAACACCAAGTTTGATAGCTGCAACAACTTGATCATCAGGAATACCTGAACCACCGTGAAGAACGATTGGGAAACCTGGAACAGCTTCTGCCAATTTTTCTAGGTGATCCAATGCAAGACCTTCCCAGTTTTCTGGGTATGGACCGTGGATGTTACCGATACCAGCTGCCAAGAAGTCGATACCAGTTTCAACCATAGCTTTAGCATCTTCGATTGGTGCCAATTCACCTTTACCGATGATACCATCTTCTTCACCACCAATAGTTCCAACTTCTGCCTCTACAGAGATCCCTTTAGCGTGAGCCAATTTAACAACTTCACGAGCTTTTTCAAGGTTTTCTTCGATTGGAAGGTGTGAACCGTCGAACATTACAGAAGTGTAACCAACTTCGATACACTCAAGAACGTCTTCGTAGTGACCATGGTCAAGGTGGATTGCAACTGGAACAGTGATTCCCATTGACTCAACAAGATTTTCAATCATGTTTTTAGCCAATTTGTAACCACCCATGTATTTTGCTGCTCCCATTGATGTTTGAATCAATACTGGAGCTTGTTTTGCTTCCGCTGCACGCAAGATAGCTTGAGTCCACTCAAGGTTGTTTGTATTAAAACCACCAACTGCGTAACCATTATCGCGAGCTGCTTGAACAAATTTTTCTGCTGAAACGATTGCCATGTAAACGGCCTCCTCTAATTTTTTTGGGGAAATTCCCAATACATTGTTTATTTTATCACGTTTACTGCCAAAATTCTAGCCCTATTCGTATTTTGCAATGAAAAAAAGCTAACCTTTCGGCTAGCTACTTTGCGGAGAGAGGGACTTGAACCCTCACGACCTAAAGCGGTCACAGGATCCTTAGTCCTGCGCGTCTGCCAATTCCGCCATCCCCGCTTGAATACTTAATTAGTATACCAGTCTGGAGATAGCTTGTCAATTGTTTTTTGAAAAAAATTTAGGAAATTTCTACTTTTTGAATCCAGCCTTCTGGTGCCGGACGGTCCCCATATTGTATCCCAACCAACTCATCGTAAAGGGCAGATACTTTTGGACCTGCTTGATCCCCTTCCGTAAAGCGATAGACTGTTTCCCCGGCCGTAATACTTCCGATCGGAGTGATAACCGCTGCTGTACCACAAGCCCCAGCCTCAACAAACTGATCCAAGCGATCAACGTAGACGTCTCCTTCTTCCACGGTCATTCCGAAACGATGTTCCGCCAAGTAAAGGATAGAATATTTGGTGATTGATGGCAAGATAGAAGGTGATTGAGGGGTGAGAAGATGATTGTCAGCTGTAATTCCAAAGAAGTTAGCAGCTCCTACCTCTTCAATCTTGGAATGGGTTTCTGGATCTAGGTAGATAGCATCCGTATAGCCAGCCTCTTTGGCTAATTTTCCTGGTTGAAGACTAGCTGCATAGTTTCCGGCTACTTTTTGAGATCCGGTTCCACGAGGCGCAGCACGGTCATAATCACTAATCACAAAGTTCCCCGGTTGCAAACCACCCTTAAAATAAGCTCCCACTGGCATGACAAAGATAGAGAAGATATACTCGCTGGCTGGAGCAACCCCAATACCATCACCAACCCCGAACATGACAGGGCGAATGTAAAGGGAAGCTCCCTTGCCGTAGGGTGGTACCCAGTCTGAGTTGGCTGCCACAACCTGGTGGACCGCTTGAACAAATTTGTCTTCTGGAAATGCCGGCATCAGCACCTTCTCAGCTGAGCGGTTCAATCGCTTGGCATTTTGATCGGGACGAAAGAGTTGGATGGACCCATCTTTGGTGCGATAGGCCTTTAACCCTTCGAAGCAAGTTTGGCCGTAATGCAATACATTAGAAGCTTCACTGATGGTCACCATTTTATCCGTTTCAATTCCACCTTCAGACCAGGCACCATCTTTATAATAAGCGCGATAGCGTTTTCCCGTATCGATATAGGCGAAGCCAAGATTATCCCAATCCATTGTTTCTGGTGTTAATTTTGTCATATTCTCTCTCCTATTAACGTGTTACTTCAAATTTAAAGATTTCAGGTGAGTACAATTTCAATACCTTTGTAAATAGCCAGTGAAGTGCATAGGCACTTGCAAAAGGAACCACAATCCAAACCACAAGCATCATCGGCAAACCAAGGCTTGGTAAGGATGCGATAGGACCGATAAGGCCAACAAGTCCAAAACCACCGGATGCGGGAGTTCCAGTTACATTCACGAGGGCAACCGGGATGGCGCTAACCACCGCATTGGCCAAAAAGGCGACGGCCATGATTGGGCGACGGAAGAAGTTGGGCATCATCATCTTCATGGAGCCAAGAGCAATCGCCAGGGTAACACCAGGACGATTGACTTTCCAAGAGGAAACAACTAGGACTGCTGTTGTAGCGGCAACCCCCATGGCAGAGGCGCCAGCTGCCACTCCATCCAGACCAATAGCCAAAGAAAGGGCTACAGTCGAAAGTGGAGAGACAATAAAGAGGGAAAAGGACATGCCAATCAAGATACTCATTGGCAGAGGTGCCAACTCAGTAAAGCCATTGACCAATTGACCAGCTGCTTGGGTAACTGCGCTCACATAGGGAAGCGTCAAAACACCTACAAAACCGGCTCCTAGACCAACCAGGATCGGAAGGAGAATCAGCGTTAAGGAACCCAAACGATTCCCAAGCGCCCGAATGAACAAGACAGCAACTGCTGCAGTCAGCATGGTATTCAACATATCCCCAACACCTACCAACTGGGTAGTAGCAACACCATCAACTGGCACTACCCGCCAAGCTCCAGAGCCAAGAAAAGCTGCGCCACCCACGGTTACCGCCTGCATGGGGTTCATCTGAAACTGTAAGGCAATCAAAACACCTGCCATTAAAGGCAAGCCATACTGGAAAACACGGGCAGCTGCTGCTAGCGGTTCCAGGGCGGTCCAACCACTGCCAATTAAATATTTGAAAATTTCACTAAGAACGGCATTGGGAATGAGGGCCACGATAACAGCCAAGGCTGTACCCGTTAATACGGCATTAATAAATGCCCAGCCAGTCATAGGTTGTTTCGATTCTGTCATAAAGACCTCCTACACATTTCAGAGAATTCTGAATATTTTTTATTTATTTTAGTTAATTTCCAGAAAATTGGCAAGAGGTTTTTTGAAAATTTTTCCAAAAAATTAAAAATCAAGGTCCAGAAATACTTAAAAGAGGTCAGGATTCGCCTCCCAACCTCAGACATGCTTTATTTACTTAAAAGGGTCTCTTAATTGAAAACCACTTCCGGTCTGGTAAAATTGTCCGCCTGCTACATAGTGAACAGGGCGATTTTCTGGTTCGACCTGATCCAAGTGCCAGCGTCCATCATGAAAAACGGAATCATCAGCCCAAGCGGCTACAATTCGACCTAAGAATAAATCATAAATATCTTGGTTGCGCTGTTCTGGAATAATTTCACAGACTACCCAGGCCAGGCAGTCTTCCAACAAGGGATATCCTTTTCCACTTGGATCAAAGAAAGACAACTGATCTACCTTCTCTTCATGAACATGACGACTTTTGGCAAGGTCAACAATTAAATCAGCTTGGGAAGCGCGTGGAATTTGTAATACAAAGTAGCCACTTTCTTCCATAACTTTTCGAGTATAATTTTCAGAATCCATAACCAGACTTAAAATATCTGTATCAACGGTTCCGACCCAACCTGCAGGCATTATATTTTTATCAGTAGCAGTCGCACTGGACACAAAGGTTACAGACGACAGGGCTAAAATACGGTGTGCTTTTTCTAGGGGGACTTCCCGAATCATATTTTTATCTCCAATGTGGAAAGAACTGGCTGTATCCAACCAGTTCTTCCTCTATGATTTTTATTTTTAGTATTTTTCTATTTTGCATTTTCAACCGCAGCCGTCACAAAGTCTTTATAGAGACCATCTGGACGGTTTGGACGGCTAGAGAGTTCTGGGTGGTATTGGCAAGCCACAAAGAATTTCTTATCTGGCAATTCAACAATCTCAGCTAGACGGTTGTCTGGGGAAACACCAGAAAAGACAAAACCAGCATCTTCAAATTCTTTGCGATAGGTATTGTTAAACTCATAGCGGTGACGGTGACGGCGTTGCACCACTTCTTGATTGTCGTAGGCTGCTGCAGCCTTGCTTCCAGGTTTCAATTTGGCTGGATAGAGGCCGAGACGAAGGGTTCCCCCCATATCTTCAACGTCTACCTGATCACGCATCAAATCGATAACTGGGTACTTGGTTTCTGAATTTAGTTCTGCAGAGTTGGCGTCAGCCATATTCAATACGTGACGGGCATATTCCACACAGGTCAACTGCATACCCAAGCAAACCCCAAGCATTGGGACATCATTTTCACGCGCATAGCGAATCGCTTGAATTTTACCTTCCGTACCACGCTGACCAAAGCCACCAGGAACAATGATACCGTCTGCTGCGGACAAAAGCTCTTCCACATTCTCAGCGGTCACATCGTTGGCGTTGATCCAGTCGATTTTCACTTCTGCATCATTTGAATAACCGGCATGCTTAAGCGCTTCTACAACAGAGATATAGGCATCTTGAAGCTCAACGTATTTCCCAACAAGGGCGATTTTCACCTGTTTCTTCAAGTTCATAACCTTATCAACCATAGCGGACCATTCGGTCATATCCGCTGCAGGCGCGTCAATCTTCAAGTGGTCACAAACAATTTGATCCATATTTTGGGCTTGAAGGTTGAGTGGAATTTGATAAAGGTGTTCAACATCCAAAGATTCAATAACCGCTTCTGGCTGTACATCACAGAACTGGGCTAGTTTGTTCTTGATTCCTTGACCAACCGGCTCTTCTGTACGGATCACCAACATGTTCGGTTGGATCCCCAAACCACGCAATTCTTTTACCGAATGTTGAGTCGGCTTGGTTTTCATTTCCCCTGCTGCTTTCAAATAAGGAAGAAGGGTTGTGTGGATATACATCACATTGTCTGAGCCAACGTCAGCCTTCATTTGACGAAGGGCCTCAAGGAAAGGCAAGCTCTCAATGTCTCCTACTGTTCCTCCGACTTCTGTGATAATCACATCAGAATCTGTGGTCAAAGCGGCCCGTTTGATTTTCTCCTTCAAAGCATCTGTGATATGAGGGATAACCTGCACAGTCGCTCCCAAATACTCACCCCGACGTTCTTTACGAAGGACTTCGCTATAAATTTTACCAGTAGTTACGTTGGAATACTTGTTCAGGTTAATATCAATAAAACGCTCATAGTGACCTAAGTCCAAGTCCGTCTCTGCACCATCGTCGGTCACAAAAACTTCCCCGTGTTGGTAGGGACTCATGGTACCCGGGTCAATATTGATATAAGGGTCAAATTTTTGGATGGTTACTTTAAGTCCACGGTTTTTCAAAAGCCGGCCTAAACTAGCAGCTACAATCCCTTTTCCGATCGAGCTAACAACCCCACCTGTTACAAAAATGTACTTTGTTGTCATGATTACTCCTTCATATTCTAGATAACTTCAAAATCAAAATAGGGAGGGAGACGGAACAACAAATCATTGGTCGGTCGTCTTCCACTCCCCTTACCTCACACTTAACAAGATTCCTTTTTAAAAATGGAACCTAAGCTGGACGCATGGTTTTGGAAAAGAATGCAAACAGAAAGGGAAGATTAGTCCTCTGAATCGTCATCCTCATCATCTGTTTCATCCACTTCAACATCGTCACCCAATTCTTCTGGTGCGATTTCGTTGATTTCAGCATCATAAGCTTCTGCTTCGTTCTTCTCATCATCTGGATTCTCATCATAGCTCATAGAATCCTCATCTTGCGCAAAGTTATCCTCGTCTTCTGGATCATCATCGCTGTAGTCGATGGTATCACTGTCACTGGCAATAAAGGCATTGACACGTTTTTTCTTACGTTGTTTTGGTGCTTCTTCATCGTCATTTTCTTCCAAGGCAATGATTTCTTCGTCAACTTCATCCACAGCGTACCAAGAACGAAGGCCCCACTTGTTATCACCAAGGGAGATAAAACTACCGTCGACGTTTAGTTCGGTGTAAAAAAGAGGAAGAGCTTCGCGAATCTCGCTATTGCTTTTCTCCAAATACTCTTGAATTTCATTGACTAGGTCACTAAAGTACATTTCATGATCGCGTCCACGACCTTCTAAGATGGCACGCGCCACTTCGATCATGGAAAGTTCACTTTTTTCCTGTCCAGCAAATACTTCTAATTCCAAAGTCGTTCTCCTTTTTTGTCATTCTCTTTATTGTACGCTATTTTTGAAGATTCGTCAAAAAAGAAAAGAGGCTGGACACCAGGCCAGTCCCTTTTCAGGATGCGGAAAATTATTTCGCATCCTTTATTTTAATTTGTTTAAGTACTCAAACGTAGTCGTTGATTGGTATCTTTGTTCGTCATTTGACTCCGAAGATAACCTAATCAACTTTGCAGGGGTGAGAGTGAAACGGTTTGGGGAGAAACCATTTCAGCTTACAATTTGAAAGAAAGATTTGTAACGAACTAAATTTTTAAAAATTTAGTGCTGTCTCGCTCCCTATTTTACTTTTGCTGTTGAAGTGATCAATTCAACAGCTTTTTTAACAGTGATGTCGTGTTTCAACATGTCTGTTGAAAGAAGGTTGCGTACTTGGTCTGCTTCCATGCTGTAAGCTGCTGCCAAGTCTTCGATTTCTTTGTTAATTTCATCTTCGCTTGCATCGAATCCTTCTGCCTTAGCAATAGCTTCGATAACAAGGTTTGTTTTCGTACGGCTTTCTGCCTCTGCTTCGTATTGTTTGTGCAGGTCGTCTTCGGTTGTACCAGTGATTTGGAAGTACATTTCTGGTGAGATTCCTTGACGTTTCATATTTCCAAGGAATTCATTCATTGAACGGTGTACTTCTTCATGAACCATTTCTGATGGAAGGTCAACAATTTCAGCGTTTTCTACAGCTTTTTCGATAGCTGCTGTTTCAACAGCTTCTTTGTAAGCTTCTTCTTTGGCTGCTGCCATTTCTTTGCTGTATTTTTCTTTCAATTCAGCAAGAGTTTCAACTTCTTCGTCGATGTCTTTCGCAAGCTCGTCGTCAAGGGCAGGTACTTCTTTCCCTTTAACTTCATGAACAGTTGTTTCAAATTTCGCAGCTTTACCAGCCAAGTCTGCTGCTTGGTAATCTTCTGGGAAGGTTACTTCAACAGTCACAGTTTCACCTGGTTTTGCACCAACCAATTGGTCTTCGAAGCCTGGGATGAAGGATCCGCTACCAAGTTCAAGTGGGTAGTTTTCACCTTTGCCGCCGTCAAATTCAACACCGTCAACAGAACCTACAAAGTCAATCACAACTGTATCACCTTCAACAGCCGCATCTTCTTTGATCACCAATTCTGCCAAGTTGTTGCGCTCACGCTCGACACGTGCATCCACTTCTTCTGCAGATACTTCTTTATCCGCTTCAACCGATACTTCTAGGTTTTTGTAGTCGCCCAATTTTACTTCAGGTTTTGTAACAACTGCTGCAGAAATAGTCCAATCTTGACCTTTTTCCATTGAAACAATGTCAAATTCAGGTTGTGCAACAACCTCAACTCCTGCTTCCTTAACAGCTGCTTCATAAGCTGCTGGTAGAAGGGCATTCAAGGTATCTTGGTAAAGAGCTTCTTCACCAAAACGTTGGTTGAAAACGGCACGTGGAAGGTGACCTTTACGGAAACCTGGAACGTTCAATGAACCTTTCACACGGTTAAAAGTACGGTCTAACTCAGGCTTAATCACATCTTGAGCGATTGTGAATGTAAGCAATCCACGGTTTGTTTCTTTGTTTTCAAATTTCACAGACATGTAGTCTACTCCTTAAAATCTTTAATCTGTATTATTTTATCACAAGTAAGGGTTAACTTCAATGATTTTAGAGGGCTTTCTAAAATTTCCGAATCGGGTCTGGGGCATACTCAGCTCGAGCTCCGCCAATCAATTTCGGACGACTGGCAAGAGCTGTGACATGGGCCCCTCCCAGTTCACGTTTGGCGAGACGGACAGGCACTTGAACATGCTTCACATGCATCCCAATTGCGGTATCCCCAATATCTAAGCCTAGATCAGCAGTAATAAATTCCACAACTACGGGATCCTCGAAAATTTCCATAGCCGCCACTTGTCCACTACCACCGGCATGGCGAGTGGGAATCACTTGAACAATCTCCCAGCCCCGAGTTAAAGCCACGGAACGTTCCACAACTAAAGCACGATTCACATGCTCACAACCTTGAACAGCTAGGAAGATCCTCTGCTCTTTTAGAAAATGGTAGAGGGCCGAAACCAGACCACGGCCAACCTCCAAACTGGAATTGCGACCGATAAAACCTCCAACCACCTCACTGGTTGACAAACCCAGAACAAAAATAGAATCCGCAGGCGTCTGAGCCCGCTCTACAAGTTCTTGCGCCAAGGCTACTACATCAACTTTTAGTTCTTCCAAATCAGACATGGCTCCTCCTTAAAAGTTTGACCAAGATTTGGGCTAGCAGAAAACCCAAAAAACTCTGGATAAAGTTGGGAATCATTTCCGGTAAAGCTGCAGCTGGGCTATACATCAAACTAGAGGCTCCAGCATAGACAGCTACCATAAAGAGACTTGATAGCAGGCCCGACAACCAGCGAGATGGAATCAGCCCCTGCGCCAAACGACCTTGTCCTCCGTGAGCTAGGAGACTAAACAGACTCCACTGGGGATAGCCCAGTAAGAGGTCTAAGAGAAAACCTCCCAAACCACCAACTACGGCTCCTTGACGACCACCCAAATAAAAGGCAGCTGTATAAACTCCCACATCTAACAAGGAAACAAAACCCGTAGCAGTGGGCAACTTGAGATAGCCTAAAACAACAGTGACTGCGATAAAAACAGCCGTTTGACTCCAGTATTTTACATTAGTTGACTGCATACGGACTAATCCCCCATTCATCGGCAGCCGCTATCGCTGCCGTCACAAACTGCTTGGCTAGGTGACTGGCTTGAACCATATCCTGACCTAGCCCCAAATAAGTTGCCAGACTTGAAGCTAGGACACACCCACTCCCATTCATCGTCCCTTGGGCCTGAGGGGCTTCCAAGTAAAAACCAGACTCCCCTGTCCAAACAAAATCCAGTGCCACAGCGCCAGGTAAACGAGCCCCCGCTTTTAGATAGACAGCCGTCCCGAACTGACGGGCTAATTCCTCGGCCCCTGCTTGCAGGTCAACCTGGTCAATCAAATCCCTCCCCAACAGCAACTCTGCTTCCCGAAGATTGGGAGTCATGACCTGGCTAAGGGCCGCTATTTTTTGAAAAACGCTAGCCCATTGTCCCAGTACTTGGTCCTTCTTTTCTTTTAAAACCAAAACAGGATCAAAAACAATGGGGACCTGCGCCCTATTTTTGAGCCAATGATAGACCACTTCAGCGTGCTCAGGACTTGGCAAGAGACCAATTTTTATGGCTTCGAACGGAACAGCATCCAGACTGGTCAATTGCTGCTCCAACTGAAGTGGTGTCAGAGGCTGAACTTGAAATTCATCTTCAACTATCGCCGTTACACACGTTACAGCCGCGAAGCCCTTGGCTCCAAGCTGGGTAATCGTGGCTAAATCCGCTTGCAGACCGCCACCTGAAAAGATATCGCTACCGGCTATGGTTAGGATCTTGGTCATAATGAATCTCCTTGAGATAAAGGCCCTGAGGGGCTGCAGTTGGGCCAGCCAGCTGGCGATCCCGTTTCTCCAGAATCAGAGAGACCTGCTCCACCGGCATGCGGCCATTACCAATCTTGAGCAAGGTGCCGACCATATTGCGAATCTGCTTATAGAGAAAACCATTTCCCGAGAAGGTAAAGCGAAGCAAATGCTGCGCTTCATTAACTTCCAAATTCACAGCTGTGATCGTCCGAACCTTGTTTTCTACAGATGTCCCTGACGCCGTGAACCCCGTGAAATCATGCGTCCCTTTAAGGAATTGCATCGCTTCTCTCATTTTTTCGAAATCCAATGGGTAAGGGAAAGGCGTTGCTTGATAGCGCATGAGGGGATTCTTGGGCCGACCGTAGTCTACCAAGAACTCATAGGTTTTGTGATGAGGCCAATAGCGAGCATGGAAATCGTCTGACATCAACTCCACCAACCGAACGGAAATATCCTCTGCACTCTGGGTATCCAGCGCAAAACGCAATTTTTCCACATCCCGCTTCCCCGGTAAATCAAAATGCACCACTTGACCAAAAGCATGGACACCAGAATCCGTACGCCCCGCCCCGTGGACCTGAACCTCTTGCCCACTAGCCAACCGCGTCAAGGTCTTTTCCAATTCCTCCTGCACCGTCCGTGCCTGAGGTTGACGCTGAAAACCAGCAAAATCCTTGCCATCATAAGCAATCACAGCCTTGTATCTGTATTTTTCCATGTCCCTATTTTAACAGGAATGCCTTAACAGAACAAGGCAGAGAGCAGAGAGCGAAAAAAAGAGGCTGGGTTCAAGCCCCAGCCTCAATCGTTTTTTATCAGACTAGATGAGTTCTCCGAAGGAATCTTATACTCATTACATTTCAAAATCTGAATGTGTTAATCCTCTTCGCCGAACGTATTGATTGCGTGCATTGCACGCTTATTGATAAGATTCAACAGGTCTCCCAGACCTGTTGAACTGTCTTCATCGGATTGATGGCAAGCGACGCTTGCTTCATTACCTATAAATTTTAATCCAATTCCTGGATTAAAATTCGTTTCAGATTTCGAACTGTTTCGAGTATTATAAGTTGCGAACTGCGTTCGCTCTTTTTGTCGCCTTAAAAATGGTCACAACGGACCTTTTTTAAGGCTCCTTACAGACTAGATTCCTTCTTTGAAGGAATCTTATACTCATTACATTTCAAAATCTGAATGTGTTAATCCTCTTCGCCGAACGTATTGATTGCGTGCTTTGCACGCTTTATTGATAAGATTCAACAGGTCTCCCAGACCTGTTGAACTATCTTCATCGGATTGATGGCAAGCGACGCTTGCTTCATTACCTATAAATTTTAATCCAATTCCTGGATTAAAATTCGTTTCAGATTTCGAACTGTTTCGAGTATTATAGGTTGCGAACTGCGTTCACTCTTTTTGTCGCCTTAAAAATGGTCACAACGGACCTTTTTTAAGGCTCCTTACAGACTAGATTCCTTCTTTGAAGGAATCTAGTCTGCATCAAACATTTTTTCAAAGAAGTTCTTTTTCTTCGGTTTGACTTTGAGGTCACCTGCGTTGGCAAAGTCCATCAGGGCTTTACGTTGGTTGTCGTTGAGATCAGTTGGGGTGTCAACAACGATGGTGACATATTGGTCTCCTTGGGCTCCGCCACGGAGGCTTGGCGCACCTTTTCCACGGAGGCGGAATCGTTTACCGGCTTGGGTTCCTTCTGGAATGGTTAGTTCAACATCGCCATGAACGGTTGGGACATCAACGGTATCCCCCAAAGCTGCCTGCACAAAGTTTAGATGCAGACTGTAGTGGATTGTTGTTCCATCTCGTTCAAATTTGTCAGAAGCCGCAACTTGGATAACTACAAAGAGGTCTCCATATGGTCCACCGTTATAGCCCGCTTCACCTTGTCCTGATAAACGGATTTGTTGATCGGTTTCGACACCAGCTGGTACACGAACCTCAACCGTATGGGCTTGATTTTCACGACCAGTTCCATGGCAGGTAGTACATGGGTCCTTAATTTCTTGTCCACTTCCATGACAGACATCACAAGTTACCTGACGACGCATCATGCCAAGCGGAGTTTGGGTATCCACGTTGATAACACCAGCTCCTCCACAGCGGCTACATTTCACAGGACTTGTACCTGGTTTAGCACCAGACCCATCACAAGTATGACAGGAAGACTCCCGATTATACTTGATTTCCTTGGTAACGCCAAAAACAGCTTCCTCAAAGGTCAATTTCACACGGTATTGAAGATCATTCCCCTGGCGTGGTGCATTCGGATTACGGCTACCACCGCCCATGCCGCCACCAAAGAAGCTTGAAAAAATATCTTCAAAGCCACCAAAGCCTGCACCATCGAAACCAGAGAATCCTTGACCTCCACCGAAGCCCCCATTAGCACCCGCTGCTCCAAATTGGTCATACGAAGCCCGTTTTTGCTCATCTCCTAGAGTCTCATAAGCTTCCTGGATGTCCTTATATTTTTGTTCCGCCCCATCCTCTTTATTAATATCTGGGTGGTACTTTTTAGACAACTTCCGATAAGCCTTTTTGATCTCATCCTGAGAAGCAGATTTGGAGACCCCTAGACGCTCATAAAATTCTGTATTGTTCAATTCCCTTACCTCTCACTAACTTGCTGACCCTAGCCAAAAACAGAGGTTGGGCAAACAACCTCTGTTTCAGTAACAGCCTCGCTATCTTACTTTTCAGTAAATTCACCGTCTACAACGTCGTCGCCTTGGGCTGCGTTTGTTGCGCCTTCAGCTCCTGCTTGGGCTTGTTGAGCAGCTGCTGCTTGCTCATACAATTTTACTGCTAGGGCCTGAGCTTTTTCGTTGAGAGCTTCCAATTTCGCTTTCATGTCGTCCAAATTGTTGGCTTCTTGTGCTGCTTTCAATTCGTCCAAAGCAGTTTGTGCTTCCGCACGCTCTGCTTCAAATTGACCTTCTGTGTCTTTCAAGGTTTTTTCAGTTGCGAAAATGGCTTGGTCAACTTCATTACGGAGGTCAACTTCTTCTTTCCGTTTCTTGTCTGCCTCTGCGTTAGCTTCTGCATCTTTCATCATGCGATCGATTTCTTCATCAGTCAAGCCTGAGTTGGACTGGATCACAATGGTTTGTTCTTTTTGAGTACCAAGGTCTTTCGCTTTAACAGAAACGATACCGTTTTTATCGATGTCAAAGGTTACTTCGATTTGAGGGATACCACGAGGTGCTGCAGGGATATCTGTCAATTGGAAACGTCCAAGCGTTTTGTTATCCGCAGCCATTGGGCGTTCCCCTTGAAGAACATGGATATCTACGGCTGGTTGGTTGTCTGCTGCAGTTGAGAAGACTTGTGATTTAGAAGTTGGGATTGTTGTGTTGCGTTCAATCAAGGTTGTGAAGACACCACCCATGGTTTCGATACCGAGTGACAATGGAGTAACATCAAGAAGAACAACATCTTTCACGTCACCAGTGATCACACCACCCTGGATCGCAGCACCCATCGCAACAACTTCGTCAGGGTTAACAGATTTGTTTGGTTCTTTACCAGTTTCAGCCTTAACAGCTTCCACAACTGCTGGGATACGTGTAGATCCACCAACAAGGATCACTTCATCGATTTCAGAAAGAGATAGACCTGCATCTGAAAGGGCACGACGAACGGGTTCTTTTGTACGTTCTACCAAGTCACGTGTCAAGTCATCAAATTTCGCACGAGTCAAAGTCATTTCCAAGTGAAGTGGTCCTGCTTCTCCAGCTGTGATAAATGGCAAGCTGATTTGAGTAGAAGTCACACCTGAAAGATCTTTCTTAGCTTTTTCAGCTGCATCTTTCAACCGTTGCAAGGCCATTTTATCTTGGCTCAAGTCAATGCCGTTTTCTTTCTTGAATTCTTCAACCATGTGGTCGATAATCTTCTGGTCGAAATCGTCACCACCAAGTTTGTTATCTCCGGCTGTTGACAATACATCGAAGACACCGTCACCCAATTCAAGGATGGATACGTCGAAGGTACCTCCACCAAGGTCAAAGACAAGGATTTTTTCTTCTTTGTCTGTTTTATCCAAACCGTATGCAAGCGCAGCCGCAGTTGGCTCGTTGACAATACGTTCTACTTCAAGACCTGCAATTTTACCTGCATCTTTAGTTGCTTGACGTTGAGCATCGTTAAAGTAAGCTGGAACAGTGATAACGGCTTTGGTTACTTTTTCACCA
The DNA here is from genome assembly GCF_016458205.1 of Streptococcus sp. 121. Taxonomy (GTDB): domain Bacteria; phylum Bacillota; class Bacilli; order Lactobacillales; family Streptococcaceae; genus Streptococcus. Next base: position 36,381 of record NZ_JAEMED010000014.1, read on the forward strand.
AGATACTCTTCCGCATAACCTTTCAAGTATTGAAGGATCATAGCTGAGATTTCTTGTGGAGTGTAGTCTTTTCCGTTAGCAGAAACTTTTTCAGAAGTTCCCATTTTGGATTTAATGGAAATGATGGTATCTGGGTTGGTTACCGCTTGGCGTTTTGCGGCATCACCAACGATAATTTCACCGTTTTTGAAGGAAACAACAGATGGAGTTGTACGGTTTCCTTCTGGGTTTGCGATGATTTTTGGCTCAGTTCCTTCAAGAACTGCTACTGCTGAGTTTGTTGTACCTAAGTCAATACCAATAATTTTAGACATATGTATTACCTCTTTTGTTTTTTTCTTCTCTATCGTTACTAGTTTAATGACATTTCGGTCAAGAAAGTGAACTTATAAAAGAATTTCTGACAATAAATTATCAAACTTCCTAATATCAATCCCTTTCTTCAAATTAATTTTGATCTGTCCCGCCCTTGTCCACAATTGAACTTCAGAGTTAAGATCAAATGTTCCAGCATTTTCAGTCGACCACATATCAATCGACTTATAGGGCAATGAATAAACTTCCACCTTTTTACCAGTAAGACCCTGTGCATCTCTTACAATCAATCTTTTATTGGTAAAAATTGCAAAATCGCGAATCGTTTTATAGGCGGCAACTGCTTCTTCACCAACAATTAACATTGACCTGACATCTTCCGGAACAGGAGATTCACTAGTAAATGTCCATCCAGTAGCTAAAGTTGAAATTTCAGACATATTCCCCTACCTTCTATTTCTAATAATTAGATCAGCTATAGACAACGACCATTGCTGGACGTAAAATACGGTCATGCAATTTATAGCCTTTTTGGAAGACTTGAGCGATGGTGTCCGCTGGGTGGTCTTCGTCGGCTGGTTGGGTTTGAATGGCCATGTGGAAGTTGGGATCAAAGTCGCCAGAGGCGTCAATTTCTTCGATTCCTTCTTCTTTCAAGGCGTGGATGAGGCTTTCTTGAACCATTTCCAAGCCTTTTTTCACATCGTCTGTCAAGCCTTCAACGGCCAAGGCGCGTTCAAGGTTGTCTAGAGAAGGTAAGATCGCTTTCCCTAGGTCTTGGCTGCGGTATTTTTGCAATAATTGGCGTTCTTCTTGTCCGCGGCGTTGGATGTTTTGCATCTCGGCCACAGCCCGCAGGTGTTTATTTTCAAGTTCGTCAATCTTGGCTTGGGCCAATTCGAGTTCAGATGGCTCAGCTGTTTCTTCTGTTACTTCTTCCATTTCTTGTTCAAGTTCTTCTTTGATTTCTTCAGACACAAGAATCCTCCTTAATGCACTTCATAATGGTTGCTACTGAGGTAGCGGTAGAAATCCGTCAGCTTCATCGTCATGACGCGACTGACAGCTTCAATTAGACTAAGTAAACGTTGGTAATCGCTATTCACTGGCCCCACCAGGCTTAGAAGCCCATAGCCTCGATAAGGGATTAAGAAGCGCTTGCTCATGAGACTCAAATCAGCTAACAGTTGACTGGAGGAATCCGCAATTCGAATCAATTGCTCCTGATTCTCCGACCAACCTTCACGTAGCTCAAGTGCCAGCTGTTGTTCATGGGTGAAAAAGCGATAAGTTTCCAGCCCCACTTCCTGCAGCAGGTGCTCCTGGCCTGATATCACCACTTCTTCTGCGAAAAGTTCCGAGAAGATATGTTCAATTAAAGCAGCTACATTATCAGGCGAAAGGAAATAGCGTTGGACCACTTGCGGAATTTCCGTGCGAATCTTGTAGTGAATCGAAAGCACTGACTCTCCCAACAAGCGATCCCGAACCATGTCCCTGAGCTGGTAGAGGTGCTCCACCAGAAAATTCCGGGGAATCACCAGCTCCTTGGTCAGGATTCTGGAATCATCTAGGGTCATAACAACCAAGGCTGTATGCGACCCTAGAACGACTAAATCAAATGCTGTCAGCCTTTGATGACTGGGCTCAACGTCCAGTACAAAAGCGGTTAACCCTGTCATCTCTGACAAGAGGTCGGCTCCTCTTTGAAAAATATCCTTCAATTGAAAGAAATCATCATCAAAGGCTTTGAGAATTTGAAAGACTTCCTCTGAGGGAAGGGTGGTCAAGGCCATGGAGTTTTCAATATAATATTGATAACCCGCAATACTTGGTTTACGACCACTGGAAGTATGGGACTTTTCTAACAAGCCCAACTTTTCCAAAGCCGCCATGTCATTCCGAATAGTTGCACTAGAAGAAGCAACCCCCTCCTGCAATCTCTTGGAACCTACTGGCTCATGGGTCTCTGTAAACAGTTCAATGATCATCCTTAGGATGGTCTCTTGTCTTTCTGTAACCATGCTCCCTCCATTGGATTAGCACTCAAACCATCCAAGTGCTAACTTATGATTCTATTATACAGCACGGATTCTCCCTGTCAAGAACTTTTGCTCAAAAAATTAGCACTCTTTCCAAAAGAGTGCTAATTTTGGGTTGTGACCTCAAAAAAAGCCTGATATAACAGGCTTTTCTGACTCTATCGGTCTCAAGACCGATTTTTCTCTAAATAAGCGCGACCCGTTTCCCGGTAGGATAGATCCCCTACTTCCATAACTGTAAACTGGCCATTTTCATAACGAAGTCGTGTGACTGAACCATTGTCTAAAGCCACAAAGCGCTGACCTGCTAATAGATACAGGATGGTTCCAATACTCATACCGTGGCTAACCACAATCGCATTCCCGCCACCAGCCTTCTCCATTTTTTCCGCTAAATCTGTGATCCCAGCCAAGAGGCGATCGCGAAGAACCTCCCAGGTTTCAGCCCAGCCGGCTGTATCTGCCTGGTAAATCGCCTTAGCCATATCCTCATAGGACATCTCCTCTAAATTCTCCACACCCGCTAAACGAGGAAGCAAACCAAAGAAAAGATCACCATCATAAGCCCCATCATTGGAACCAAACGACCACTCACGAACGCGTGGATCATAGTTGTAAGGAATTTCTCCTTTCAGACCTAGTTCTGTTAAGATAATATCCATGGTCATGATGGTTCGACCAAGATCTGATGACACTGCTCTATGAAAGGAAAGCCCTTTTTCTCGAAGGCCAATTCCCAATTCTCGAATCCCAGCCTGCCCCTGTGTTGTCAAAGGAGTATCACTCCACCCCTGTGCACGGTGAATCGTGTTAAACATGGTCCGACCATGTCTTACTAAATACAAATCTGTTGCCATCTATCTTCCTCCTATTCATACTTAACTAATTTCAAAATCAGAATACTCACAGAATTTCAAAAAAAATGACGAGGAAAGCCGATGAAGATTGAACTAAAGTTCATCAAAGAGGCTTGACAAAGTCAGATTTTGAAATTCAATGAGTATCAAAACCTTCTAGTGCTTTTTCCAAAACTTCCAAGGAAATCCCAAACATGGCCAAACGCTTAGGCAGCTGCTTGCCATTGGAGTAGCCAATTCGTAAAACTTCACCGATACACTCCCGCCGTTTCCGACTATCTGTCCCACCCAAGAGACCTAGACGCATCAAATCTGCTTGAGAAATCAACTCCTGCTTGTCTGGAGAGCGCCCTGTAAAAGCCCCATCTAAGGCTTCTTTCAAAGCTTCAAAATCCGCATGTTCAATTCCTAAAGACCGGCCAGCCGTTTTAGACTTAGGAACCGCCTCCCCTCGCTTAAGGAAAGCTTGCCCGACTTCTGGTACGGCCTGACTAATCATCTTGCGAATCCGCTCCCCTTGGTAATCCGGATCCGTAAAAACAATCACCCCCCGCTGTTCCTGCAAACGAGCAATCCGCTCAATATCCTCTTGGGATAGAGCAGAACCACGGGTCTCATAGGTATCCACCTGAAAAAAACGCTTGAGATTCGCTGTGTCATCGCGACCTTCTACCACAACCACTGGACCAATTACGGGCTTCATCGATGCTCACCATCCAGTCCGAAAACTTGCCATGCATTAGCAGACGTTGCTGCCACCAGCTCTTCCAGACTGATCCCCCGCAAGTCCGCCACCTTCTCCGCTACATAGCGGGTATAGGCCGTCCGATTTTCCTTCCCTCGATAGGGTACTGGGGCTAGGAAAGGAGCATCTGTCTCTAACAAAATCCGATCTAGGGGCAGATTTGCCGCTGCCTCTTGAATCTCTAGCGCTTTTTTAAAGGTGACCACACCTGAGAAAGAGATCCACATCCCTAATTTCATAAATTTTTCCGCCATCTCCAAAGAACCGGAATAAGAATGCATAATCCCACCACGAGCAGGAAGTCCTTCATCCGCTAAAATGGCGTAGGTGTCATCCAATGCATCCCGTGTATGGATGACCACCGGCAAATCCAACTCCTTAGCTAAACGAATCTGCCGCCGGAAGACTTCCTCTTGCACCTCTTTGGGAGCCGTCATCCAATGATAATCTAGCCCAATCTCGCCCAGAGCCACCACTTTCGGATGCCCCAGAACCTCACGCAGATAGTCTTCTACCTGGTCATCATAGCTTCCCGCTTCCGTCGGATGCCAACCCAAGGTCAAGTAAATGGAGTCATCAGCCTCTGCTAAAACCAAGGCTGCCTCAATCGATTCCCGATCAAAGCCCACCACATTGTGCCAGACCACACCCAACTCACGCGCCAGCTCAAGCTCCTCCTCCAACCGACCCGCAAACTGCTTCAAATTTAGGTGAGTATGTGTATCAAAAATGTTCATAAGTCTAACTCTCTATCAAAAAAGAGACAGTCCTACCAACCGCCTCTCTTATTTTGCTTTAAGTACTATTTCGCAGTAGTTGATTAAAATCCTCATTCACTCTATCGTTTTGACGATTTCGAATCAACTGTGCGGGGGCAAAACTAAGGAATCAAAGATTCCAGTTTTGCTCCCAAAAATCAGTAGACTCGAGTTTCTACTGATTTTTCAATCATTAAGCTGAAAGAACTTTACGTCCTTTACGACGACGTGCTGCAAGCACACGACGACCGTTCTTAGTAGACATACGGTGACGGAAACCGTGTTTACGTTGACGACGAATTTTACTTGGTTGATAAGTACGTTTCACGATGTGTACCTCCTCTTAGATTCTTTGTATTTGTTTAGCCGGCTAGTTTTGATCAGTTACTAAACATACCTTGCTATTTTAAAGGAAAATTGACGGGTTGTCAAGGGAATCGAGCAGAAAAAAACTTGTAGCGATAAAAACCACTCTTTTCGGAATCATTTTGCTGTAAATCAGGAATGTAAACGTTAAGAATACAAATCTCACAAGTATTTCTTCAGGAGATCCTCGAGTCTACCTCCAATTAAATCAAGAAATCCTCCCCTTTTTTCATGGATATATTTCTTAGCTGTGGAAAACTCTATAAACTCAAATTCATCTTGCTCCTCTGAATCCAAGTTCTTCATTAATCCATAATCACGTAAAAAACAAAGAGACATCCCGTTATATACAAAAAGAACTTCTTTCAAATCCTCTAAATCCACATTTCCCCCTTGATAGAATCGCAATAAAACATGAAAAAGCGAAAAAAACTCATCCGTGATAAAGTCAAAACGATTAAAGTCTTTTGTAGAGATTTGCTTTTCAGAATGTTTCGCCCTGACACCAAAGTCAAACGACTCTGCGAACAAGTAATGTTCGGCAAGCCCCACATCTATCTTTATCAGTGATTTAATAAAATCCATGTCCCCAGCGCCTTTATTCATACGTAAATATCCAGCCAGAACCAAGTTCTTTCGAATATCCAAATCTAGGCGTTTACGTGCACTTTCCTTAAATCCATCAAACTCATCATTCTTCACTCGACTCCTCAAATCGTGAAGTCGATCCATAACCTCCCCCATATCGTCGATTTTCTTGGCCACCAATTCAAGCGAATCATTTTGATCAACTCTGCGTAAATATTTCGTTATTCTCTTCTCAAGCTCACTCAACTCAATTCGATAAGCTACCTGTGGTTTCATTTGCGAACCTCCTTACTCACTCAGCTTCGCTGACTCCTTGACCCTTATTCCAAAAAAGGGAAAAGCTATTTCTCCTTTTCCCACGACAAACGCATGAGAGATTTTTAGCGAGAAAATAGAGTTTTCTGTATTTCAATGTTCAGGATTTTCACAATAAAAAATAATCCTTTTTGGAATCTTCTATAGGAGAATCGCTAAAGTTACTAAATTTAAACTGTGTTATAATTCGGAAATTACTGTTTCATGCGTTTGTCGTGTCCTTTTCCCTTTTTACTTGCATTCTATCTTCAAAGTGCTATTATAGTGTTATAAGAGGTGGTCAGACGACCACCAAGTAGCACCGTTTAAGACGGTGACTCAGTAGATTAACAAAAAAGCGTTAACCTTCGCTCGTCAAAGTTTTCGGTTAACGTTTTTTGTTGTGTTTACCTCGTTTTTTGATAGAGCAGAAATTGTACAAAACATTTGCCGTCATGACAAGTTTGTACAAGAGCTCTATCAATTCGAGCACTGACATGAACGTCTCCTTTCTTTTAGGGTAAGAAATGCTAGCCTGCGTAATCCGTATCCGCATAGGCACCACATCCTTTCTAAAGTAAAAGGAGTCACCGAATGAACTTCGCTACCCTTCCATTTTAACAAATTAATTTAGAAAAAGGAAAGATTTATCGGTTTCGAAAGTGAAGATTTTATAGTCTTTTATTTGAAAATAACACAGTAAAAAAGCGCAAAAAAACACTATCTGTGTTATACTTAAGGTGAGCATATTTAAAAATGTCTTAAGGGTGTTGCCGCATCCCTAATGCTTTTACTGCTTCATAAGTTTGATGTGTTTTCAAAAGTTTGTAGACAATTCTTAGTATCTTATGAGCACAAGCGATAACAGCCTTCATCTTACTTCCTCTTTGGGAAACTCGTTTGTATAAAGATGAGAAAGCTGGATCTTTGGAGTGTCCTGCTATCATACCCGAGATCGTTAAGGCATGTTTTAAGTATTTATTTCCTTGCGTTATTCGCGAGGATTTTTTAATACCAGCACTTTCATAGGAACCTGGACATAGACCAGCCCATGAGGCTAGGTGTCCATCTGTTGGAAATGCATCTACATCAGGACCAATTTCCGCTAAAATAACAGCTGCTGCATTTTCACTTATCCCAGGTACAGTCATTAATAATTGATATTCTTCGGGGAAGTGTTTATTTATATAGGATTTAATCCCGAGTTTATCACTTTGTGTTGTAAGCAATCCAGCTCAACCGCTTGATAGAACTGTATTTTTTCAATATTTTTTGCACAAAACACTTGTCGTATATGGTTGTGTATGATATGATAGAAGTATGGCTTTTATTAAAACGACTACTAACAAAGAAGGTAGGACTCACGTTTATCTTGTCGAAGGATATCGTAAGGACGGGAAAGTAAAACAAAGAATACTTCACAAATACGGTCTGCTTGATGAAATGGAGGAAAGCGAACCAGGTATCTTGGATCGACTGAAAAAGGAGGCTAAAGCTGGCCTTTTAAATCCAGAAAAAACTATCCAAGTTACCTATGATCTACTTGCTCCCATGAATGAACCAGACAGATCTTATGGCTGGATGGTCTTCGATGACATTTTTGAAGAGTTACGGCTTCCCAATTTTATGAAGCAGCTAAAAACAAATGCCAAATTTGATTTGACAAAAGCATTAAAACTCCTTGTCTTCCAGCGAATTTTAAAACCAGACAGTAAGTTAGCGACTTTTGAATCTCAAGAGGAATTATTTGGAGATTGGGACATTAACCTAAATGCAGTTTATCGCCTACTTGATAAGTTAAACGATATTAAGGAGGATATCCAACTCCACCTTCATCAAGAAATCAGTCGCCTAACCAATCG
>NZ_JAEMED010000015.1 GCF_016458205.1 Streptococcus sp. 121
TAGATAGGTTAGGAGTGGAAGTTGTGTGAGCAATGTAGCGGACTAATACTAATAGCTCGAAGACTTATCCGAAGTCAAACTAAGTAACGGAAACGTTAAGAATGACGAACTCAGATGCGAGTTGAGGAATATTTCGATTACACTTTGAATAGCTATTCAATTTTGAGTGTTCTTAACACTCACTCTACACGAACCTGTAGAGAAGAAAATTTTAATATTTTTTTGGAAGATGGCAAGGAGTCAAGATGAGATAAATCTAAGGATTATCGAATCGCAGACGACACAGCCAGGGCCAAAAAAATGAAAAATTTAGTTAAGTGACGATAGCCTAGGAGATACACCTGTTCCCATGCCGAACACAGCAGTTAAGCCCTAGAACGCCGGAAGTAGTTGGGGGTTGCCCCCTGTGAGATATGGTAGTCGCTTAGCTTTTCTTTATCCGCCATAGCTCAGTTGGTAGTAGCGCATGACTGTTAATCATGATGTCGTAGGTTCGAGTCCTACTGGCGGAGTTCTGACCCCTTATGGGGTCTTTTTTTGTCCGATTTTTTCATCGAATTTAAAAGCTTTAAAGATAGGTTTCATTTTCATATTTGTTTGACTTCGCAAGAGGTCTTTTTTTGACTCTTGTTTTTCCTCCCTTTATAATAGTAGTAGTAACGAATTGGTTTCGAAATTGAGAATCGAGGTGAGCATATGACGCAAGGAAGTAACTCTAGATGGAATCGAAAAAAACAGGCTCAATTGACTGGCCTGGCTATAGTAGGATTGGCTTTGGGCACGGGAGCCTATGTTGTTCAAGCTACAGGACCGGATGCGGCCATTCGTAGCTTCTCGCAAGCTGTTCAGGCGGAGGATTATGAGAAGGTAGCCAAGCTCCTGTCCACGCCAAGTAGTAAGTGGACGAGCAAGGACGCTCAGGGCTTTGTGGGCTACCTTGAGGATAATGGTTTAAAAGTGGAAGACATTTTAGAGCAACTGAAGGATCAAAAGGCTGGAGCCAAGGTTTACCAAGATGCTGGGGGAAACAAGATTTTGGGTTTGGTTGAGGATAGTAAGACACTTTTCTTTTTTGATACTTACCGCGTGTCCTCTTACCCTGTTGCAGTACAGGTGACCTCTAATCTCGAGGCCCTAACGATAGACGGCCAGACCGTGCCTAAAAACCAAGCCACTGATTTAGGACGTGTTAAACTCACCAATCAACCCCTAGCCCTTTTAGCCTCAACAGAGTTTGGTCGGCTGGATACAAACCTTCTTTTGCCTTTTGATAAAGCAAAAAGCAACCAACTGGAGATGGATTTGACGGCTGTGGAAAAAGAGCTGGTTGCCACACTACCGGGCCAGTCAAGCGATTATTTCCAGGTCAAACTCATGGTGAATGGTAAAAAGGTTGCGGATGGATTGAGTAAAAAGTTGCTGTTGCTGGAGGAGCAAAAACTGGAGATTCATGCTTCCTTTTATTATATGGGGAAAGAATTTACTACTGAATCCAAAACGGTTGAAGTATCGGCAACCAGTGATCAGGTTGAGGTTGCCTTGGATTTGGGAGCTAGCGTCAAATCAGCCATGAAGGAAGCACAAGTTCAGGCTTCGGAAGAAGCTAAGGCTGCAGCAGCAGCCAGTGTATCTGCGTCCCAAAGTCGAGAAAGGGCAGCACAGGCATCTGCCTCCCAAAGCAAAGAAGCGGAAGCTCGGAAATCTTCAAGCACTTCTAACTCCTCTAGTTCAAGCACCACTAGCAGCACTTCTTCAAGTAGTAGTGGGGAAGAAGAAACACAGACAAGCACCTCAAGCAGTGTAAAAGAAGGTGTGGTTTTAGACTCAATTCCAACCAACCTAATCGGGCGCTGGCAGACTGAGGATGGCTTCCTTGAACTCAATGCAGATGGAAGTGGTCAGATTCAGCTAAATGGACGTACTGCTCGCTTCCAGATTAGCCAACTGCAAGACCAAGGCCAAGGTGTCTATCAAATTCTTGAAGGGGATCAAGTATGGAATGTTATTAGCCCCGAATCCTGGATGATTGATGGAGGTCAAGATGTCGCAATCGGACTCCGCTTGAAAGATGGACGCTTAGAGACCCTTCGTTGGGTTCAGGACCGAGGCCCGGTTAGTGACTTTAGTCAAATCACAGCTAGTCAACGTTACCAACGACAATCAAAAGAAGGAACTAGCGCCTCAAGTGGCGAAGCAAGTTCAAGCAGTGCTGTGACTGCTGAAAGTTCAGTCGAGCAAAGCACAAGCTCTACAAGTAGCAGTTCTGCAAGTCCGAGCACAGCAAGTAACCAGGAGGAGAGGGATACTTCTTCATCCTCTTACATTAGTTCAAGTAGTCAAGCGAGTGAGACTGAAACCAGCACAACAAGCAGCAACCAGGGCTCAAATCAAGAAGTTCAATGGAGCAATCAGAAACACCAAGCCCTGCAGAGCTATCTAGATAGCCTGGATTCAGGAAACTATACCTGGGTCACCCCAAGTACTCTTGAAGCCACTGATTCCAAGAAGGTGGATTTAGTTTTTGAGGATGGCCAGACCTTGTCTGACCAGGATCAAATTCTAGATATTTTTGATTACAGAGCCAATGAGGGGGATAGCACCTTCCGTTACTTCTTTATCAAAAAAGAAGATGGCAGTGTGCAAATCCTTCGCAGTCAGAACTTGCAAGGTCCCAACTATCAAGTTGAAGTCGTTTCAGATAAACCTCTCACCCATTTATTCGAAGAATTGATCAAAAAATAGGAAGATTTTCTTAAAATCAACTTAAAATACTTGACTTTCGAGAAGCAAGTTTATATAATCAATTTTGTTACAGATAAGTCGGAAATCCAGTAACGCCAAGGGATTTCAACCTCTGGTTTCGTTTTTGAAGACTATTGAGATTCCGAACCTTTGAAGTTAATCTAGTTTAGATTGTTCTTCGTAAAAAGTTCGAAAATTTTAGTTTTTTTTAAGAAATTACTTGACTTCTAAAATCTGTATGCTTATAATATAAATGTAAGGTGACTTGAGTAAGTTTACCTGCAAAAGAAAAAGGAGATGTTACTATGAAAAAACTACTATATTCAACAGTTACTCTTGCAGCTTTGTTCGCTGTAGCTGCACCTGTTTTGGCAAACGAAACAATTGTTCCAGAAGTTAATAATACTGGTAAACAAATCGAAGCGATTCCATTTAAAGAAACACTTCCAATGCCAGACAGTGCTCAAAATGTTGAAGCTACTGATGTTGAAACTTCAGGTCCAGCAATTGGTGAAGGCCGTGTAGTTGTTGAAAACGGTAAATACTATTGGGTTATCCAACGTGAAAATGGTTATGATAAAGTTGAATTGACACCTGATCAATATACTATCGTAAACGGTGAAGTTCGTCCTGATATCAAAGTCCCACTTTCAAAAGAAGCTGGTCCAGCAAACGCTGAAGAGTCTAAAAAAGAAGATTCTAAAGAAACAAAAGAATCTAAATCAACTGATGCTGCTGTAAAATCTGCAGTTGAAGCAGCTAAAAAAGATGCAGCTAAAAAAGACGGAGCTAAAAAACTTCCTAACACAGCTGCTGTGAAATAAGGCAGTCTAATTAATTAGATTAAGTCTAGTAAAAGCGAGAGGAAAGAGGGTCTATGATTCCACTTTTGAACTCTCGCTTTTCTTGTATAATTTGAGGTAGAATATGAAAACTGGAAAGAAACAATTTCGGTCGATTGTGACGGGGTTCCTTTTGTTAGCGGGATTTTTCTTAGCTTTGGTGGGTTGTAGCACATCATCAAGCGAGCAAAATCAATCGACTTCTCAATCACAGGCCAAACAGGCATCCACCTATCAGCCGTCTGATGAGGAGAAGGCTTCTCTAAAAGAGCGTTTTGATCCTTTGGTGGCCACTAATCCTGATACAATTGGTTATGTTTATGCACCGGGAACCATGTTAGATGAACCTGTTGTCCAAACTAACGATAACGAAACTTATTTAGATAAGACGTTTGATGGTGGACACGAACCTTACATGGGGACCGTCTTTATGGATATGGATAACAAGAAGGACTTTAGCGACCGTCTAACTTGGTTGTTTGGTCATGCCCGTGGTAGTAAAGTTCCAGATAGTCGGATGTTTAACGATGTGAACCATTACAGCAACAAAGAATTTTTTGATGCGCATCCCTATGTGGTTGTGGAAACCCCTGAACGGAAGTTCTATTATGAGGCTGTAGCCATGATAATTGTTCCTGAAACAACGGCCTTTTATCGCACAGAGTTTGATTCTGATCAAGATTTTGTGGAGCAATTAAACAATGTTTACAATGAAGCTCAGATTAAAAAAACAGATGTAGAGATTAAAGCTGAAGATCGTTATTTGGTCTTGTCTACCTGCCGTGAAGAGGATGAAACGATTCGTGCCAACCTCTATCTTCGCCAAATTCCTGACGATGAGATGGAAGACTTTCTTAAGGAGCATGGCGATCAATTGACTTATCAAGCTACTCGCTAATCTCATGAAGACCAGATTCAGTCTGGTCTTTTTCATATACTCATAGATGCCAACCGAGGCACTCTTTTTGAGGTTAGTCTTTGACAAGACAGGTGTTTAGGATTATAATTGGTTTTAGCATACGTTGTGTACCGCAGGAAATTGAGGATAAAAGGAGATGCTGTTGAAGGGATATCATGGAACTACTCCTCAAAATGCACAAATGATTCTTCAAGCAAAAGAAATAAAAATAACCCCCTTTACCATTAAGTCTGATGTAGTAATACCTTCTGGACAACGTTTACCAAATGATTTAGGTCAAGGTTTGTATCTTTTTTTAGATGATGAACTATTAGGGTTTGATGGTAAAGAATGTGCAAAGAAGTATGCACATCGATGGAGAAATCAGGGAAATAAAATATCCCTTATCCAGTTTCACTTTGATGAGACTGTTCTCAATATTTTAGATCTTAACAATCCTGAAAACTTAAGACGAATTGTAGAACTTCGTAGTAAGCTTTATCAGAGAATAGAACAGAGTTTGACGACCTTTCAACAGAATAAATCGTTAAAACGTGCGAATTTAGACGGTATATTCATTGAATTTCTTGTCCAGCATGCTCTGAGTGGACAACAAGTAGATGGGATTATTAAAGATACCTTTACACCTTTTTATAGTGAGAAACAGGCTTTATCTAATGTTCCAAATGGTCGAGAGCTTTGCTTGAGGAATGTAGATGCAATCAATTGGGAAGCTACTAAGGAGGTCAAATAATGACATATAAGAATATCATTCTAGACGATTCAATTCTCGATATTGATTCATGGTTTCCCAAAGAAGCCATTGATGAAATGATTGAGATACTTAAGACTCAAGCAAAGAGTCCGATCGAAATTCAATCATTCAAAAATAGTCAATATATAATAGAATCTTTTGACCCAAAAATTCAGCAGGAATCTAAACTTAAAAAGCCACAAGAATACTTAAGTGAACTGTCTACAGTTACTAATTATCAATCGTCTGAAAGGCAGGTTGCATAGTGGCGATTATAACTTTCGAAAATTATGTAGTTGATGAGTCTTTTTACAGGGTAAATGATGCATTTGAAAATATAGGGGAAAATTTGAGTATGCCTGTGGAGTTTTCAGCTGAAATTGGTGTTGAAAAAACTCAAGAAAAGGCCTATGTTATTATTAATATTGGTTTAGGTAAATTGGAAGAAGATACAAGAAAACAGATTCCGTTCACCTGTAACGTTTCTGTAAGAGGAATCTATAGTTATCAGTCCGAGGATTTTGAAACAAATGCTGATTTAAAAGACGTTTTAGGGAAGAATGCTTTGGCGATTCTCTATCCCTATGTTCGGACTTATGTTTCTACATTGACTAATCTAGGAAATCAGTTTCCGGTGTATACATTACCAGTTATGAATTTTTCTGAAATACTTCAGAAAAATGATCTAATTACTTTTATTGGATTTGATGACTGAAAATATAGGAAGTTGCGCTATAAAAATGGATTGTGTCGACAAACAAGGGAGTGCTATCGGTTTAACCGAGGCACTCTTTTTTGGTTTGGGTTGAATTTTGTCCTCGTCCCTTCTCTGTGTTAAAATCCCGAGTTTATCACTTTAAAAATGACAAAAGATAGCTAAACCCTTGGGGGACAAGGAATTCGGATGTTTTTTTCAATTGTTTTCGTGTAGTGTATGCATGCTTTTCGTAATTTTTTAGGTCGTTATCTTTTACAAAATCTTAAATCTCTTTAATTCCAAGCAGCTTATTTAACTTCTGTATATCCGAATTATCTTAAAATCTGTACTAATCATCTTGTAAAAGGATTGCCTTGACGTTATTCAGGGCTCGAATCATGCTTTCTTTACTATAATTGTTCAGTCTATTCTGCTCAGATTAAAGCTAGAATTCAATTTTATTTCAACAAATAGACGCATACAACACAATTGAAAAAGTTAAAAGAGTTCCAAAAAATCCAGTCTTTTCAAGTGATTGGGTCGTGTTGCCTACGGTACAAAGTGATAAACTCGGGAGGCACTCTTTTTTGGTTTGGGTTGAATTTTGTCCTCGTCCCTTCTCTGTGTTAAAATAGAGGGATACAGGAGGATGCATGGAAAATACATTTCAGCTTTTAATGAATCAGATTGCTTTGCCGGGGGAGTTCTTGCGTTCTTCCTTGTTTCAGGGAGCGGAGCTGGATTCGGTGATCCTACATGAGAAGAGTCGGGTTTGGGAGTTTACCTTTGTCTTTGATCGGGTGTTGCCGATTGAGGCTTATCGGGTTCTCAAGCAGCAATTATCTGAGGAGTTTTCCAAAACCGGTAATCAGGCACGTTTCCGGATTCGGGCGCGTAAGATAGTTTTAGAGCCGGGTTTGGTTGCGGCTTATTATCGAGAGGCTTTTGAAGAGGGGCCGTGTTCCAGTCAGGGGTTCAAGTCTCTCTTTCAGGATTTAGAAGTGGTTTTAGATGAGGGGACTCTCTACCTTAAGGGGGGAGCTAATCTGGATATGGACCATTTTACCCAGAAGTATCTTCCGTGTTTGGAGGAGGCTTTGGAGGACTTTGGTCTGGGTCAGTTGACCTGCCAGCTTCAGGTGGAGGAAGCCTTATCTGAGGTGGAGCGGACTTTCTTTGAAGAGGAGCGGGCACAAGCGCTTTTGGCGGCTCAGGAGTCCTTGGCGTCTCTGGAAGAGTCTCTTCCTAAGGAAACTCCGACGCCTGCACCGGTTCCGGATTATTCGCAACGGTCGACATCGACTGTGGCTTTGGACAAGTCTAAGATTACACCTATGATCGATGTGCAAGGGGAGGAACGGGGACTAACCTTTGAGGGTTATGTCTTTGCCTTGGAGCATCGGGTGATGCGGACGGGTCGAGTCTTGATTTCCTTCAAGATGACGGATTATACGTCGAGTTTTGCTTTGCAAAAATGGGCAAAAAATGAAGAGGAAGCTAAAAAATTTGAGATGATCCGCAAAAACTCTTGGCTTAGGGTCCGGGGGAATGTGGAGTTGAATCAATACACGCAGACTCTAACCATGAATGTGCAGCAGGTTAAGGAAATTAGCCACCATCCTCGGAAAGATTTGATGCCAGACGGCGAAAAGCGGGTGGAATTCCACGCGCACACCAATATGTCGACCATGGATGCTCTGCCCGAGGTGGAGGAATTGGTGGCAACAGCCAGTCGTTGGGGGCATGAGGCCTTGGCTATTACAGACCATGGAAACGTGCAGAGTTTCCCGCATGGCTATAAGGCGGCTAAGAAGGCTGGTTTGCGTCTGATTTATGGAATGGAGGCCAATCTAGTTGAGGATCGGGTACCGATTGTTTACAATGAGCAGAATCTTGAGTTGTCGGAGGCGACGTATGTGGTCTTTGACGTGGAGACTACGGGTTTGTCGGCTGTCTACAATGATCTCATTCAGGTGGCGGCGTCTAAGATGCACAAGGGGAATGTGATTGCCGAGTTTGATGAATTTATCAATCCTGGCCATCCCTTGTCGGCCTTCACCACGAATTTGACTGGGATAACCAATGACCATGTGCGGGGGGCTAAACCCCTGGAGCAGGTTTTAAAGGAGTTTCAAGAATTCTGTGGGGATGCAGTGTTGGTAGCCCACAATGCGACATTTGACGTGGGCTTCATGAATGTTAACTATGAGCGGCACGGTCTGCCTCTGATTAGCCAGCCGGTGATTGATACTCTGGAGTTTGCGCGAAATCTGTATCCAGAGTACAAACGGCATGGTTTGGGTCCCTTGACCAAACGCTTCCAGGTTGCGTTGGAGCATCACCACATGGCCAATTACGATGCGGAAGCAACCGGTCGCCTGCTCTTTATCTTTATCAGGGATGTAGCAGAAAAGTTTGGGGTTACCAATCTTGACCAGCTTAACAAACAGGTGATTAATCCCTCTTCCTACCAGAAGGCGCGGGTTAAGCATGCAACTTTATATGTTCAAAACCAGACGGGTTTGAAAAATCTCTTTCAATTGGTTTCTCTTTCCAATACTCAGTATTTTTCGGGTGTTCCGCGGATTCCTAAGTCTGTCTTGGAACAGTATCGGGAAGGCTTGCTGATGGGGTCGGCCTGTCAGGAAGGGGAGGTCTTTGACACCCTTCTCAGCAAGGGGCTTGAGAAGGCGGTAGAAGTGGCTGCCCAATATGACTTTATTGAGGTCATGCCTCCTGCCCTATACGCTCCGCTGTTGGCTCAGGAGCAGGTTCAGAGTGAAGCGGAGATTCAAGACCTAATTCGGCAATTGATTGAGGTCGGTCGTCTCGCTGGCAAGCCTGTTCTAGCGACGGGGAACGTCCATTACTTGGAGCCAGAGGATGCCATTTACCGTGAAATCATTGTTCGTAGTTTAGGCCAAGGAGCCATGATTAACCGTCCGATTGGCTACGGTGAGAAGGCGGAGCCAGCTCCATTGCCCCAAGCTCATTTTAGGACGACCAATGAGATGTTGGATGACTTTGCTTTCCTAGGTCAGGAGTTGGCGTATGAGATTGTGGTGACCAATACTCAGAATTTCAGCCGTCAATTTGAAGCGGTGGAAGTTGTTAAGGATGATCTTTATACGCCTTATATTGAAGGGGCAGAGGAAGAAGTTGCCCGCTTGACGTATGAGAAGGCCTTTGAAATGTATGGGAATCCGCTCCCGGACATCGTCGATTTGCGGATTGAAAAAGAGCTCAAGTCAATCTTGGGAAATGGCTTTGCCGTGATCTACTTGAGCTCGCAAATGTTGGTGCAACGGTCGAATGAGCGGGGCTACTTGGTCGGTTCCCGTGGTTCCGTTGGGTCTTCCTTTGTTGCGACTATGATTGGAATCACTGAGGTTAATCCCTTGTCCCCTCATTATTATTGTCCAGATTGCCAGTATAGTGAATTTATCACGGATGGTTCAGTAGGTTCTGGATTTGACCTCCCTAATAAGGATTGTCCGAAGTGCGGTCATCCTTTGAAAAAGGATGGGCAGGACATTCCCTTTGAAACCTTCTTGGGATTTGATGGGGATAAGGTTCCCGATATTGATTTGAACTTCTCTGGAGACGACCAACCCAGTGCCCACTTGGATGTCCGAGATATCTTTGGAGCGGAATATGCCTTTCGGGCTGGAACGGTTGGTACGGTGGCAGATAAGACCGCTTTTGGTTTTGTCAAAGGCTATGAACGCGACTATCAAAAGATGTATTCGGAGGCCGAAGTTGAACGCTTGGCACTTGGTGCTTCAGGGGTTAAGCGGACAACGGGTCAGCATCCGGGCGGGATTGTTGTCATTCCCAATTATATGGATGTCTATGACTTCACGCCAGTGCAGTATCCGGCGGATGATGTGACGGCGGAGTGGCAGACGACCCACTTTAACTTCCACGATATCGATGAAAACGTCTTAAAGTTGGATATTCTGGGACACGATGATCCGACCATGATTCGGAAATTGCAAGACTTGTCCGGAATTAATCCGCAGGACATTCCGGCGGATGATCCGGGAGTGATGGCCCTCTTCTCGGGAACCGAGATTCTAGGGGTAACGGAGGATCAGATTGGGACCTCTACGGGAATGCTAGGAATTCCAGAATTTGGGACTAACTTTGTTCGGGGAATGGTGGATGAGACCCATCCGACAACTTTTGCCGAGTTACTACAGCTATCTGGTCTATCTCATGGAACCGATGTTTGGTTGGGGAATGCTCAGGACTTGATTCGTCAAGGAATTGCGGATTTGTCAACAGTTATTGGTTGTCGGGATGACATCATGGTTTACCTCATGCATAAGGGTTTGGAACCCAAGATGGCCTTTACCATTATGGAGCGCGTGCGGAAGGGACTTTGGTTGAAAATTTCCGAAGAAGAACGCAATGGCTACATTGAGGCTATGAAGGAGAACAATGTACCAGAATGGTATATTGAGTCCTGTGGAAAAATCAAATACATGTTCCCCAAAGCCCATGCGGCGGCCTACGTGATGATGGCCCTCCGGGTAGCCTACTTTAAGGTTCACCATCCCATCTATTATTACTGTGCCTATTTCTCTATCCGAGCCAAGGCTTTCGAGTTGAAAACCATGTCCGGTGGACTAGAGGCTGTTAAGGCTCGGATGGAGGACATCCGTGAAAAACGGAAAAATAACCAAGCTACCAATGTCGAAAACGACTTATACACAACCTTAGAATTGGTCAATGAGATGTTGGAGCGTGGATTTGTCTTTGGCAAACTGGATCTTTACCGAAGCCAAGCGACGGAGTTTCTGATTGATGGGGATACGCTCATCCCGCCCTTTGTTGCCTTGGAAGGTTTGGGAGAGAACGTTGCCAAACAATTGGTGGCAGCGCGTGAAGAAGGGGAGTTCCTCAGTAAGACGGAACTTCGCAAACGCGGCGGCCTCTCATCTACCCTCGTCGATAAAATGAATGAAATGGGCATTTTAGGAAATATGCCTGAAGACAACCAATTGAGCCTTTTTGATGATTTGTTTTAGGCTCAAGAAAGGAAATATGAATGGAAAATTTTGAAAATCTTTTGAAAAAGTATGCTCATCTCTTAATCAAACGTGGGCTAAATGTGCAAGAAGGACAAATTCTTTTAATCAATGCGGAAGTGGAACAGGCAGTCTTTACACGTATGCTTGTCGCGGAAGCCTATGCCCAAGGTGCAGGTCATGTCGTGGTTCAATGGAGCGATCAGGCCATCCAGAAAGAAGAGCTGCTCTATGCGGATGAGACGTTTTTGACAGAGATTCCAGATTATATTATCGCCCGCATGAACTATCAAATTGAACACCGCGTGAGTCGTTTAGCACTTCGCTCCATCGATCCAGATGGTTTAGCAGGTGTTCCTGAGGACCGGATGGCGATGTCGGTTCGAGCAGCCAACCAAGCTTTGGCTCCCATGCGGGAAGCAACCCAATCCAACAAAGTGTCTTGGTTGGTAGCGGCAGCTGCTGGTCAAGCTTGGGCGGAGAAAGTATTTCCAGACTTGAGTTCAGAAGCCGCAGTAGAAGCCCTTTGGGATCAAATTTTTAAAACTTGTCGAGTTTATGAAGAAGATCCAATCCAAGCCTGGATTGACCATGAAGAAAAACTGGAATCGAAAGCAGCCATTCTTAATGCTGAACAGTTTACAGCCCTCCATTACCAAGCTCCAGGTACAGATTTAATTCTGGGTATGCCTGAAAACCATCACTGGGAAAGTGCTGGTAGTCGGAATGAAGCAGGGGATTATTTCTTGGCCAATATGCCGACTGAAGAAGTATTCTCTGCTCCAGACTATCGCCGAGCAGACGGCTATGTAACCAGCACTAAGCCTCTTAGCTACAATGGCACCATTATTGAAGGCATCAAGGTTCACTTCCAAGATGGGCAAATCACTAAAGTAGAAGCTAGTCGCGGTCAAGAGACACTGGAAAAACTCGTCTTTGAAAATCGTGGGGCTCGTTCATTAGGAGAAGTGGCCTTGGTTCCACATCAAAGTCCCATTTCTCAATCAGGCATTATTTTCTACAATACTCTTTTTGATGAGAATGCTTCAAACCACTTGGCTATCGGTTCTGCCTATGCCTTTAGCGTTGAGGGTGGAACAGAGATGACTGTGGAAGAACGACAAGCAGCAGGTTTGAATCAGTCTGACGTCCACGTGGACTTTATGATTGGTTCAGGTCAAATGGACATTGATGGTATTCGAGCAGACGGTAGCCGTGTCCCAATCTTCCGTCAGGGTGAATGGGCTATTTAGGAGGTTTTTATGATCGTTTCCCTTCTTACAGGTTTTTTGACAGGCCTAGTAGCTACAGCTTTAACCAATCGTGAAGACCGCATGGGCTGTATTGGCAATATCCTTGTTGGCTGGTTGGGCTCCTGGTTAGGACAAACCTTATTTGGCAACTGGGGCCCTCAACTTTGGGGAGTTCCCTTTGTCCCAGCCATCCTCGGATCTTGTATCCTACTCGTTCTTTTCGTCAGACGGAATGATTTTAGGGGATAGAGAGTGGGACAGAACTAAATTTATTAAAATTTAGTTCATTACAAGTCTTTATTTCATGTTGTAAGCTGAAACGGTTTCTCGCCAAACCGACCTCGCTCTTTTATTGTTAGGCTCGGGTTCAAACAGTCTCTTCCCAGACTGTTTGTACCCACATCCGGTCTAAAGGCATGTTGAATGCCTTTAGAGGTTGTATATGAAATGAACTCAGTTCATGTCAATGTTGATTAGGTTGTTTTCGGAGGTCAAAGAGTCAGGAATTGACTCTTTGAGTTTCTGGATAAAAGAACATAAAGTGTTCTTTCAATAAAGGTGAACAATTGTTATTTGCTTCGCAAATCCTATCTGTTACCTCAAACAGTCTTTTAGTTGTTTGACCGAATCAACCACTGCGTCAAATTGGTTTTACTATCCAAATAGGAAAGTTGAGAATTTTGTATCAGTCTCCTACCAAAAGGGGAACGACTATGCGATAAGTTATTCATAGGTTTTCCTTTACTTCTTCGACGGAAGGTGGTAAACTAAAACTAGAAAAAGGGATGAGTTGTCGCTCACCCCTCAGCAGAACCGTATAGAACGGTAGCTCAGTTTTTGATTAAGAAATAACCGTCAACTAGGCTAAAAGTACGACGGTTATTTCTTTTTGTTTTGGTTGCGGTAGTCGAGATAGAGACTGAGGATTTCAATCAACAGGGAAAGAAATTCGATAGTCAATCCGACTAGGTAAAACCAGTCCAAAAGATATACTCATTTATATAGCTCAACGAGCCAGGAATTGGCTCGTTGAGTATATGGATAGAAGAACGTTTAACGTTCGTACAACGCGAGCCAGGAATTGGCTCGTTGAGTACATGGATAGAAGAACGTTTAACGTTCGTACAACGCGAGCCAGGAATTGGCTCGTTGAGTACATGGATAGAAGAACGTTTAACGTTCGCACATTATAAAATGTGCTCATAGGCAACACCCCTTTCTATAGATATGGAGCTACCGTCTGCGCGTTATCCGAACACGCCTCGTTAGAGATACTTTTCTGCTGGTCCAGTATAGCACGGTAAGTGGTGTTTTTAACCTAAATGTTCTGAATTGTAGCCAATTCGTTCTGAACGGAAGAAAAAATAAATTTTTGTGATTTTTATTTAAGCATGTAAATCCGGAGTCCTAACCTGTGTTTGTTATTTGTTTAATATCGGAGAATTCTTTCAATGTTTTAGTGCCTACCAATTATACAACTCCAAGTTTTCCCTTTACTTCTTCGACGGAAGGTGGTAAACTGAGGATAGAAAAAGGGAATATATTTGTGAATTTTATTGTAATTTTCTTTCTATATTACAATCTAATTCTTTATCGCAGTGGTTGATTGAATTGTTCCATCGCTTTGATAGCTCTGAACAATTCTAATCAACATTGATATGAACTGCGTTCATTTAATCTATAAACTCTAAAGGCATTTAATATGCCTTTAGACCGGGGGTGTGACGACAAAATTGCATTTTTTCAAAATGACCAATTTTGGTCACACTCCTATCCCTCGGCAGAACCGTATAGAACGGTAGCTCAGCATGAAAAGTTAAGAAATAACCGTCAACCTCGCTAAAGTCAGACGGTTATTTCTTTTTGTTTTGGTTGTGGTAGTCGAGATAGAGGCTAAGGATTTCAATTGCTATACATAAAAAAGCAGTTCCTTAGCGAAACTGCTGTAGATACTTGTAGGTGAAAAATGAATTTGAGAATTCAAACCGATAATTTTTTGCCTTTGTCCAAACCATCTGCTATACTTGTTATGAAAGAGGTTGAGTTCCCGCTCAACCTCAAGTAGACCGTTTTAAAGACGGGACGAATGATAGTCGACAGTTAGCCGCTAATCAATCAATCAAGTTCATAGCGGCTGGCTGTCATTTTTTATTTTTGTTGTTAATAAACGCCAAAATAAGTGACAAAAGTTCGAGAATTAGCATCCCGAAAAGAAGCATGAGCTCTAGAGCTGCTTCCACTGCCATGACGGTAGTCCTTTCTAGGTGGTTGTGCATAGGCATTACCTCCAAAATCAGATTTCCGTCCCGCTTTGTAACTTTCTACCTCTCTAGTATACTCCTTTGTGGATAACCTGTCTAAGATTTATCGGTTTTAGAATTATTTTCTTAGATTTATATAACTTGAACCCGTTGTGCTAGTTGATTTAAGGGTAAGCAAGTGAATATTTTAGACTGAAACCATTTTCGATCTGGCTTTGATGAAGTAATATGGAATAAGTTAATAGGATGGCCTCTACTTTAAATTTTAAAGCATAGAGATTCCTGCATCTTAAATCCTCAATCCCAAACTGCTCTAAACTCGAAAATACCGTTTCAATAGGTTTACGCAGTCGTCCAATCTTATGATTTTCCAGTTTAGAGTAATCACTCATATTCTCTCTTAATTGAGTTATTAATCTGATTCCACACCTTAATAAGTCATCTTTCAATGATCTAGTTACATATCCCTTGTCGCCATAAACAATCGAGAATGGGCTGGTAGTGAGTAGTTCATAAGCTATTTGACTATCATGGATTGATGCTGGTGTGACTACATAATTGATTGGAAAACCGTTATCTCCAACTACTACGGAAAATTTAATACCATAGTAATGTTCTTGTTTTGTAGCGTTAAAGCCTATATTAGCTGTCGACTCAAGAAGTTTTGCTCGACAATTTCTAATTGGTTTACACAAAGCACAGGGAAAACTGTCAATAATACCGAATTCACTGCTGTTGACGAGAGAATCTACAAAATAATAGCGCATCATCTGAATCACTTGAGAAAGATTTTGGCATATCCGGCAAAATCTAGATCGTTCAGGAAAACATTCAGGAAACAAGTTAGTACGAATTGCGCGATAAATAGCATTAGCTGATCTACAACCTTGTTGTAAAGCCCAAATGTAGCTAGAAATCAAGATAACATCTGGTTGAAGTTGCAAATGGACATTCTTACGAAAACGAACCGATTCTGGAACATATTTCTCGTATAGATCTGTCACTTTAACCAAAATTTTGTTGAAAACTACTTGTGTTTGTGATGGATTCGCGAGATAATGTACTTGGCTTTGCATATCATGTCCTCAATTCGTGGTGGTTTTGAGTTTATGATACGCAAAGTTTTTTATTATTTCCAGAATTAACTAGCACAACGGGTAACTTGAATTTACTGTTATATTAATTTTTGGAACTGAGAGAGGTAGTACGATTAACAAATGGCTGTCAAACCTAACAAGGATTGATAGTCGTTTTTGGTTCGTCCTTAATGAAATGGGCTGTTTTAATTAGTATAGTATCCTGCCGATTATTTATTGGCTCTGTTTGGTTTGGATTGGAGAATAGGGTATAATAGTAGTAAAAGATTGAGATGGGATATAGATATGAGGATAGCAGATTATAGTGTGACGCGTGCTGTTTTGGAGCGTCATGGTTTTACCTTTAAGAAATCATTTGGGCAGAACTTTTTGACGGATACCAATATTTTGCAGAAAATTGTGGATACGGCTGAGTTGAGTAAGGAAGTGAATGTCATTGAAATCGGGCCAGGGATTGGGGCTTTAACCGAATTTTTGGCTGAACAAGCGGCTGAGGTGATGGCTTTTGAGATTGATGAGCGTTTGATTCCGATTTTGGGTGAAACCTTGGCAGACTTTGACAATGTTCAGGTGGTGCAGGCCGACATTCTCAAGGTAGATTTGGCGGAGCAGTTAAGCCGTTTCCGCAATCCAGACCTGCCTATTAAGGTTGTTGCTAATTTACCTTATTACATCACGACGCCGATTCTCATGCATCTCTTAGAAAGTGGCATTCCCTTTGCGGAATTTATTGTCATGATGCAAAAGGAAGTGGCGGATCGCATTTCGGCGCAGCCGGGGACCAAGGATTATGGCTCCCTGTCGGTCGCTGTCCAGTACTATATGGAGGCCAAAGTGGCTTTCATTGTTCCGCGGACAGTTTTTGTTCCTGCGCCGAACGTCGATAGTGCAATTTTAAAAATGACACGTCTCCCTCAACCGGTCGTAGAAGTTTCAGATGAGGATTTTTACTTTAAATTGGTCAAGGCCAGTTTCCACCATCGTCGGAAGACACTCTGGAATAACCTGCAGGCTTATTTCGGCAAGGATCCAGAAACCAAAGACTGGCTTAACCGTTCTTTGGAAGCGGCTGGGATTGCGCCAAGCGTGAGGGGTGAAACCCTAGGCTTGGAAGAGTTTGCTAGCCTAGCGAGAGCGCTTGAAGAGCAGAAAGGATAAGAAAGAATTTGCAAGGACGCATTATTAAGGCCTTGGCTGGTTTCTACTATGTAGAAGCGGAAGGTCAGGTCTATCAAACCCGAGCTCGGGGAAATTTTCGGAAAAAAGGGCAGACTCCCTATGTAGGGGATTGGGTAGAATTTTCTGCAGAAGAGCAATCTGAGGGGTATATTTTAGCGATTTCAGAGCGTAAAAATGAGCTGGTTCGGCCACCGATTGTCAATATCGATCAGGCGGTTGTTCTGGTTTCTGTTCGGGAGCCGGATTTGAATTTGAATCTGTTAGATCGGTTTCTAGTTTTACTGGAGCACAAGGGGATTTCCCCTATTATTTACTTGACAAAGACAGATTTGTTGGAGGATTCAGCGGAACTGGATTCTATCCGAGAGGTCTATACTGGTATTGGGTATCCCATGGTCAGTTGGCCAGAGGAGTTAGAGCCCTTGCTTCATGATAAGCTGACGGTCTTTATGGGTCAGACTGGGGTAGGGAAATCGACCTTGCTGAATCGTTTGGCTCCGGGTCTGGATTTGGAGACAGGAGAGATTTCCTCCAGTCTTGGTCGGGGTCGCCATACGACGCGGGCCGTAACCCTTTATGATCTCTTTGGAGGTAAGATTGCGGATACTCCAGGTTTCTCTTCTCTTGACTATGAAATTAGTCAGCCAGAAGATTTAAACAATGCCTTTCCGGAAATTCGAAGGTTCAGCCATGACTGTAAATTCCGGACCTGTACCCATCGCCACGAACCGTCTTGTGCTGTCAAGCCGGCTGTAGAGGAAGGTGCGATTGCGACCTTCCGCTTTGACAATTACTTGCAGCTCCTGAGTGAAGTGGAGCAGCGCCGTGAGACCTACAAAAAGGGAGGAAAAAAATGAGAAAGTTTTATATTGCCCCATCGATTCTAAGTGCGGATTATGCCAATTTTGAAACAGAGATGAAGCGGATTGAGGCGACAGGCGCACAGTATGTCCATATTGACATTATGGACGGGCACTTTGTTCCCAACATCAGTTTCGGAGCCGGAGTGGTGGCTAGCCTTCGTCGGCACAGCCAACTCGTTTTTGATTGCCACCTGATGGTAAGCAACCCGGAGAGTCATCTGGAGGAGTTTGCGCGTGCGGGAGCGGATATCATCAGCATTCATGTGGAGGCAACTCCCCATATTCATGGTGCCTTGCAACGAATCCGGAAATTGGGGATGAAGGCCAGTGTGGTTATGAATCCTGGAACACCGGTTTCAGCCATCGAACATGTGCTGGGCTTGGTCGATCAAGTCTTGGTCATGACGGTTAATCCTGGTTTTGGAGGTCAAGCCTTTCTGCCGGAGACTTTGGAGAAGATTAGCCAGTTGGCAGCCTTGCGTGAGGCTAAAGGCCTAGACTTTGACATTGAAGTGGATGGTGGTATTGATGACAAGACGATTGGACTAGCGGCAGAGGCAGGAGCCAATGTCTTTGTAGCGGGTAGTTACTTATTTAACGGGGGTCTGGAAGAGGGGATGGACAAGCTCCGCCAGACGTTACGTGTAAATGACTAAGATTGTAATTGTCGCAGGAGGGCCTCCAGGGCTCTCTTTGCCACTTGAGAACCAGGTGACCATTGGGGTTGACCGGGGTTGTTTAACCGTATTGGAAGCAGGATTATCACTTGATTGGGCTGTTGGTGATTTTGATTCGGTGACGATTGAAGAGCGGAACCGCATTGTTGAGCATGCCCAGCATGTAGTGGAGTTGGCAGCAGAGAAGAATGATACCGATTTAGAAGTAGCCCTTCGGGTGGTGCTGGAACATTTTCCGCAGGGAGAAGTAACGGTTTATGGGGCCTTGGGAGGCCGCTTGGACCATAGTTTGGCCAATTTGTTTTGGCCGAGTCAGGCAGAATTCGCTCCTCTCCTAGATCGGGTTCAGCTGGTGGACGACCAGAATCGGGTCCTATACCGCGGTCCTGGCTGGCAGACCGTGGCGCCCCTAGTTGGATTCACCTATGTTTCCTTCATGGTGGAACCGGATAGCCCTTTTGAGATAGAGGGAGCTCGGTATCTGCTTAATGCCTCTAATTATTTTTATAAAAAAATTTATGGATCAAATGAGTTCTTAGACCGTCCGATTCGTCTGCGGGTGGAAAAGGGCTATGCTATTATCATCTATTCACGGGACAGGAGGTGAACCATGGAGCTGGTGCTGATACTATTAGGAATTGTGAATATTTTCTTGGGCTACCAGCTTTATCAAGCGCTGCAGCGGGGGCGTGAGGAGGAAAAGCGGGAATGGGATAACCACATTGACCGCTTGTCGGACCAATTAGATTTTCGTTTTACGGAGTTGGCCAAGGATGCCCAGGTACGTGAAGGTAAGTTGGAATTGCAGCTGACCGACCGTCTGGTTAGTCAGCAAGCCAACATCCAGGAAGAAATGCAGGACTTGCGAGCGGAGGTTCGGACCAGTCTGGCTCAAAATAGGGAGCAGACGGAGCAAGGAATGCGTCGCTTGCAGGAGTCTAATGAAGCCTGCTTAGAGGCTATGCGGCAAACCGTGGAAGAGAAATTGGAAACGACTCTGCAAAGTCGCTTGCGCACTTCTTTTGAAACCGTCTCCCAGCAGTTGGAGAGTGTGAATAAAGGCTTGGGTGAGATGCGGACTGTGGCTCAAGATGTGGGCAACCTTAACAAGGTCCTCTCTGGCAGTAAGAGTCGGGGAATTCTAGGGGAGATCCAGCTGGGTCAAATCTTAGAAGATATGTTGGCGCCGCATCAATATGAGCGGGAGTTTGCCTTAGTACCAGAATCACGAAATCGGGTGGAATACGCGATTAAGTTTCCAGGACCGTCCGGGAAGGAGGTCTACTTACCTATTGATGCCAAATTCCCTCTGGAATCCTTTTACCGTCTGGAAGAGGCTTTTGACCAAGGTGACAAGGAGGCGGTGGCCCAGGCACGTAAGGACTTGTTGCGGGCGGTCAAGGGATTTGCGCGTGACATCAAAACAAAATACATTGCGCCACCGCGAACCACAGACTTTGGGATCCTCTTTCTACCAACGGAGGCCCTTTATGCAGAGCTGGTTCGAGATCCACTCTTTCTGGATCAGTTGCGCAAGGAAGAACAGGTGGTTCTGGCTGGACCATCGACCTTGGCAGCCCTGCTCAATTCGCTAGCTGTTGGATTCAAGACCCTTCACCTACAGCGCAACGCAGAGGATATCAGCCAAGTCCTGGCTGCGGTCAAAAAGGAATTTCAAAACTTTGGCCGGGTCTTGGACAAAACCCAAGAACAACTGCGCACCGCAAGCGGCAGTCTAGACCAATTGATAGGAGTCCGCAGCAGAGCCATTGAGCGCAGCTTGCGGCAGATTGAGTTAGAAGAAGAACTAGACCTTGCCAAATTGCTCTCATGGACAGAGGAGGGAAAACATGAAAATTAATCAAATGAAAAAAGATGAATTCTTTGAAGGATTTTATCTCATTAAAAAGGCAGATTTAAGACAGACTCGGGCTGGAAAAAATTACTTGGCTTTCACTTTTCAAGATAATACAGGGGAGATTGAAGGCAAGCTTTGGGATGCTCAAGAGAAAAATGTGGAAGATTTTCAAGCTGGACGCGTGATTTTTATGCGTGGACGGCGGGAAGTTTACAACAATACTCCACAAGTTAATCAGCTTTCGATCCGTCTAGCTAGGGCTGGTGAACCAACAGATCCGGCTCTCTACAAGGAAGAACCACCGGTAGACCCGGTCCAATTACGGGAGTATGTTTCGGAATGCATCTTCCAAATTGAAAATCCAGTCTGGCAACGCGTGGTTCGGGCTCTTTTTCAAAAGTATGACCAAGCCTTCTATACCTATCCAGCAGCTAAGACCAATCACCATGCTTTTGAAACAGGGTTAGCTTTTCACACAGTAACCATGCTGCGGCTGGCCCAGTCTATTGTTCAGATCTACCCTCAACTAAATTTGAGTTTACTGATTTCGGGCATTCTCCTACATGACTTAGCCAAGGTGCTTGAGTTGACAGGCCCAGACCATACTGAGTACACTGTACGCGGGAATTTGATTGGCCATATTGCCTTGATTGATGAAGAAATCACCAAGGTCTTGGTGGAGTTAGGTATCGACGATGAAAAGGAAGATGTTGTTCTTCTTCGCCATGTGGTCCTCAGCCACCATGGCTTGTTGGAATACGGTAGCCCGGTCCGACCACAGGTCATGGAAGCTGAAGTTATCCATATGATTGATAACATGGACGCCAGCATGATGATGATGACAAGCGCTTTAGACAAGGTAGGTCCTGGTGAAATGACTGCTCGTATTTTTGCTTTGGACAACCGAAACTTTTATAAACCGCTATTGGAAGACTAGCCCAGACGAAGTGGGGTTTAGGCAGAGCAGTGGTGGGACGGATGGTGATACCTGTCAAAGATTGTTCTTGGATTTCGGTTCATTCTTGGGAAATGCGTGAATTCCGAAGGTTGCTAGAGGAAAATGAGCGAAGTTTTCAATTTATTCTTCTTCTGAGCCTCCTGAAAGACCAGAGGAAATGAAAAAAAGCCGAACGTTTTTACATGTTATGTGATATAATTGTAAAAAACAAGAAAAAATAGGTTGAAGAAATGAAATTAAGAAGAAGTGAGCGGATGGTTGTGATCTCCAACTATTTGATTAACCATCCGTATGAGTTGACTGGTCTTAATACATTTGCGTCCAAGTATCAAACGGCTAAATCTTCTATTTCTGAAGATATTGTGATCATTAAGCGGGCCTTTGAAGAAATGGAAGTTGGTCATATCGAGACCATCACAGGTGCTGGCGGGGGTGTCATTTTCAAGCCTTCCATTTCTAAAGAAGAGAGTCTCCAGATTGGAGAAGAGTTGCGGGAGCAATTATCAGCCAGTGATCGGATTTTACCGGGAGGTTATATTTACCTGTCCGATCTATTGAGCAACCCAATATTGTTGAAGAGCATTGGTCGTATTATCGCCAAGGCCTTTCAAGATGAGCCCATTGATGCAGTGATGACCGTAGCGACCAAAGGGGTTCCCTTGGCCAATGCGGTAGCCAACGTCCTGAACGTACCCTTTGTCATTGTCCGGCGGGACTTGAAAATTACGGAAGGTTCGACGGTCAGCGTCAATTATGCGTCTGGTTCTAGCTCACGGATTGAAAAGATGTTTCTTTCCAAGCGGAGCTTGCCGGCTGGCAGCCGGGTGCTGATTGTGGATGACTTCCTCAAAGGCGGCGGAACCATTCGTGGGATGATTAGCCTTTTGGATGAGTTTGATTCCAGCTTGGCAGGTGTTGCCGTTTTTGCTGACAATGCCCAAGAGAAGCGTGAAGCTTTTGATTACCGCTCCCTCTTACGGGTGACCAAGATTGACGTGGATGCGATGCAGGTAGATGTTGAACTTGGAAATATTTTTACAGAAAGTACGAATGAGGTTACAGAGTGAAGCAGTTTTTAGATCGGTTTGACCAGAGCTCCATTTGGGTGCGCATATTTATTTTGGCCCTCTTGATGCTGGTCTTGATGATGGGCTTAGCAGTTGCACGCAGCATGCAGCGAGGTCAACAATCCCAAACAAGAATCACAGCACCTTCTTCCTCTTCCTCTTCCTCTTCTTCTAGCAGCAAATCGCCAGAAGAAGAAGCCTTTGAAGAGGCAGAAGATCTTGTAAAAAAAGTTGAAGAAGAGCAGAATGAGGGAAACCTACGTGCGGCTAAGGAAAAGGTTGATGCTCTTCCAGACGGAGATCGGAAAAATGACTTGAACAATCGGTTGCAAGCTGTCGCGACTGCCTTGGGCTTGGATCTTCAAACCTTGAGTTCTTCCTCAAGTTCACAAGAGGCAGCCCCAGCGCCTTCTTCCGCCGCGCCAGTTGCGCCGGCAGCGCCAGCGGCTAGCCAGGTAACCACCTATGTGGAGCAACCGCAGCCAGCTTACTCTGTTCCAACCTATGAGACACCGCAACCGGTGGTTCCGGCAACGGAGAGTACGGTGACAGGTGAAAGCACTGTTATAGAATAGGGAACAAGACTAGCTCTTTTGATGTCAGAGGAGCTAGTTTTTTTGCGCTTTTTCTTTCTATTTTTATCAAAAAAACAATTGACAGAAGCGGAAGGATTTGCTACTATAGTTGACGGTACTTTTTACTTTTGGTCTCTCAAAAGTGTACAGAGACGTGCTGACAAATGTTGCAAAAGTACACCGTCTCAGGGCTGTCACCGGTGCCTGATATCCAAAAATAAAAAATTACAGGAGAATGTAGATGCCTACAATTAACCAATTGGTTCGCAAACCGCGTAAATCAAAAGTAGAAAAATCTAAATCACCAGCTTTGAACGTTGGTTACAACAGCTTGAAACGTGTTCCAACTCGTGAAAACTCACCACAAAAACGTGGTGTTGCGACTCGTGTTGGTACCATGACACCTAAGAAACCGAACTCAGCTCTTCGTAAATTTGCTCGTGTACGTTTGAGCAACTTGATTGAGGTGACTGCTTACATCCCAGGTATCGGACACAACTTGCAAGAACACAGCGTGGTGCTTATCCGTGGTGGACGTGTAAAGGACCTTCCAGGGGTACGTTACCATATCGTCCGTGGTGCTTTGGATACAGCCGGTGTTAACGATCGTAAACAAGGTCGTTCTAAATACGGTACTAAACGTCCTAAAGGATAAGAAGGGGGATAAGAGAGAATGAGTCGTAAAAACCAAGCGCCTAAGCGCGAAGTATTAGCAGATCCACTTTACAATTCTAAATTGGTAACACGTTTGATCAACCGTGTTATGATGGACGGTAAACGTGGTACAGCGGCATCTATCGTTTATGGTGCCTTCGATCAAATCAAAGAAGCAACTGGTAATGATGCACTTGAAGTCTTCGAGCAAGCATTGGAAAACATCATGCCTGTACTTGAAGTACGTGCACGCCGTGTTGGTGGTTCTAACTACCAAGTCCCAGTTGAAGTTCGCCCAGAGCGTCGTACAACTCTAGGTCTACGTTGGTTGGTACAAATCGCGCGTGACCGTGGTGAGCACACAATGCAAGACCGTCTTGCAAAAGAAATCATGGACGCAGCAAACAACACTGGTGGAGCTGTTAAGAAACGCGAAGATACTCACCGTATGGCTGAAGCTAACCGTGCCTTCGCACACTTCCGCTGGTAAGATAGGATATTTTAGCGTTAAACAAATGCTAGCCAAAATAGGAAAATGGACGCAGCAATTTCGGTTGCTAGGAGATTTTATCTTTTTGGCAGACATTTGTAGCTAAAATTCAACTAAGATTAAGATACCAAGAGTGAGCCTGCCTACGAAAAATAGGAAATCGAAGCAGAATGCTTTGCATTCAATGAGAGTTATCTTTTTTCGTTGCAAGCAGGCCACTCGGGTTCAATTAGAAGGTACGAGGATGTACCAGCATAATTCAGGAGAAGCGGGTGGGTCTTACCTATCTGCTTTTCTTGGAATATGGTATAATATTAAAAAAATAAATTATAGGAGAGACAAATGGCTCGCGAATTTTCATTAGAAAAAACTCGTAATATCGGTATCATGGCTCACGTTGATGCTGGTAAAACTACAACTACTGAGCGGATCCTTTACTACACTGGTAAAATCCACAAAATCGGTGAAACCCACGAAGGGGCTTCCCAAATGGACTGGATGGAGCAAGAACAAGAGCGCGGAATCACAATCACATCCGCTGCGACAACTGCTCAATGGAAAGACACACGCGTTAACATCATCGATACCCCAGGACACGTGGACTTCACAATCGAGGTACAACGTTCCCTTCGCGTTTTGGATGGTGCGGTAACCGTTTTGGATTCCCAATCTGGTGTTGAGCCACAAACTGAAACTGTATGGCGCCAAGCTACTGAATATGGTGTTCCACGTATCGTATTTGCCAACAAGATGGATAAAATCGGTGCGGACTTCCTTTACTCAGTAAGCACTCTACATGACCGTTTGCAAGCAAACGCACACCCAATTCAATTGCCAATCGGTGCTGAAGATGACTTCCGCGGAATCATTGACTTGATCAAGATGAAAGCTGAAATCTATACCAACGACCTTGGTACAGATATCCTTGAAGAGGACATCCCAGCTGAATACCTTGAGCAAGCAGAAGAATACCGTGAAAAATTGGTCGAAGCAGTTGCAGAAACTGACGAAGACTTGATGATGAAATACCTTGAAGGGGAAGAAATCACAAACGAAGAGTTGAAAGCAGCTATCCGTAAAGCTACCATCAACGTAGAATTCTACCCAGTTCTTTGTGGTTCTGCCTTCAAGAACAAAGGGGTTCAATTGATGTTGGATGCAGTCCTTGACTACCTTCCAAGCCCACTTGATATCCCAGCTATCAAAGGTATCAACCCAGATACTGAAGAAGAAGAAACTCGTCCTGCATCTGATGAAGAGCCATTTGCAGCTCTTGCCTTCAAGATTATGACAGACCCATTCGTTGGTCGTTTGACTTTCTTCCGTGTATATTCAGGTGTCTTGAACTCAGGTTCTTATGTTATGAATACCTCAAAAGGTAAACGTGAGCGTATCGGACGTATCCTTCAAATGCACGCAAACAGCCGTCAAGAAATTGAAACAGTTTACGCTGGTGATATCGCTGCCGCTGTTGGTTTGAAAGACACTACAACTGGTGACTCATTGACAGATGAGAAAGCTAAAGTTATCCTTGAGTCTATCAACGTTCCAGAACCAGTTATCCAATTGATGGTTGAGCCAAAATCTAAAGCAGACCAAGATAAGATGGGTATTGCCCTTCAAAAATTGGCTGAAGAAGATCCAACATTCCGCGTTGAAACAAACGTTGAAACTGGTGAAACAGTTATCTCTGGTATGGGTGAGTTGCACTTGGATGTCCTTGTTGACCGTATGAAACGTGAATTCAAGGTTGAAGCGAACGTAGGTGCTCCTCAAGTATCTTACCGTGAAACCTTCCGTGCTGCTACTCAAGCACGTGGATTCTTCAAACGTCAATCTGGTGGTAAAGGACAATTCGGTGATGTTTGGATTGAATTTACACCTAACGAAGAAGGAAAAGGTTTCGAATTCGAAAACGCAATCGTCGGTGGTGTGGTTCCTCGTGAATTCGTACCAGCCGTAGAAAAAGGTTTGGTTGAGTCAATGGCTAACGGTGTTCTTGCAGGATACCCACTTGTTGACGTGAAAGCTAAACTTTACGATGGTTCCTACCACGATGTTGACTCATCTGAAACAGCCTTCAAGATCGCGGCATCTCTTGCCTTGAAAGAAGCTGCTAAGACTGCTCAACCTGCAATCCTTGAGCCAATGATGCTTGTAACCATCACTGTTCCAGAAGAAAACCTTGGTGATGTTATGGGTCACGTTACAGCTCGTCGTGGACGTGTTGACGGTATGGAAGCACACGGTAACAGCCAAATCGTTCGCGCTTATGTACCACTTGCTGAAATGTTCGGTTATGCAACTGTTCTTCGTTCAGCATCACAAGGACGTGGTACCTTCATGATGGTATTCGACCACTACGAAGATGTACCTAAGTCTGTACAAGAAGAAATCGTTGCGAAAGCAAAAGGTGAATAATCACTAAAATAAAGAAAGAGGAAGATAAAGACTTCCTCTTTTTTGCTGCAAAAAAACCGAGAGGAAACTCTCGGCGGAAAACCAAGCTACCTTCAAAGTAGGATCGTGGAAGTTCAGTAAAGGTTTGGTTGTGGTTGCGGTCAAGATGTTTAGAAAACTAGCGTAATGGTCACAACCGAGGAAATAGAAATCACTTTGATAGGCTACTTGGTTTTCAAAGACAGTTTATCAGATGATTGGGGATTTGTAACAGGAATGTTCTAAAATGTCGTGAAAACGTCCTGAAATGCATGGACGGGGTCTGGACTTCTGAGTTGTTAGTACTAAAAATCCTTGAATATATGAAGGTGACGCAAGATAAATAGAGCAGAGCTTTCAATGTGAGCCTTGCATTCACTTGTGGACTATAAAATTCCTAATTCAATGGCCCGTAAGACGGAGGCTAAGCTAGAATTTGTTTCTAACTTGTCTTGAATATGGGTGAGGTGATTGTTTACTGTTCGACGGCTGATGTTTAGTAAGGCTGCAATTTCAGTTTGGGTATGATTTTGACGTAATTGATACAAGATGTCTATTTCTCGAGGCGTCAAGTTTGTTTGCAAATTGACAGTAGAATAAGGGAAGGATGGAAACCCAGAGAGAATATCTGAAATGCCGTTTGTTATTTCTTTCATGCTGAGATCTTGGTGGAGATACCCGTTTGCTGCACATTCTTGACTTTTTAAGAAATAGTATTCGCGATAATGAGTTGAAAAAAGTAGCACTGCTTGTTCAGGAAAATGTTGACGAATTACCTGGCAAGCAGAAAATGCCCGTCGTTCAGGTCGAGTTATCTCAAGGATAACCATTCTAGGATGTCTCTGGGCAATGATATCTAAATAACTCTCAGTCCAATCGTTTAAGTATAGATCAAATGTTAGGTCTTTGTAGATGTGAGAGAGAGCTTGGGCTAAGAACTCGCGACGGCCTATGAAGAGTATGGTCATAATATGCTCCTCCTAACGTACTATATTTATAATAGTGTATCACAAGGATTAGGAAATAAAAAGTTTATTTGTAAAACAATTCAGAATTTTGCACAAATGACTCATGACAGAAATCTTGGTGTTTGATACACTTAATTTCATATATTTCGGTCAGGCTATTTTGCTGAAGATATTTGGTGTTTTACTTGGATGAAAAAAACTGCCATTTTATATGCAATTAGACTGTTTAGACTGGAAGGTGGTGACTTTACATGAAGAAGAAACGGGTTAATTTAACCCCTAATTTTTATCGACTCATCTTAAGTTCAGCGAGCAGGAATATTGCGGATTCTTTTTATCTGATTGCGTTATCGCTTGGTTTAGTTCAGGTTTATCAGGTGGATGCTGCGAGTCTATCCCTCTTTACTCTAGTTGGGATGTTACCACGTTTGTTTGCAGCTGCTTATGGCCCCTATTTACAAGCTATTCGAAGGAATCGCCTAGCAATATTGAGTTTGCAGTTGGTTCAGTTGGCCATTATGGCTGGAATTCTACTTTGTTTGCTACAGGCTTGGCCACTTCCATGGATGGTGAGTTTGAATTTCCTTTTTAGCTTTGTGACTGTCTGTTTGAATAACCTGCAGATGAAGGTCATTCCCTCTGTCCTGGATAATAATGATGAATTGCTTAACAAGTCAGTAGATATCCAATATTTGGCAGGAAATGTCTTGGATATTGCCAGTAACTTTGTTGCATCTGTACTTTTAGGATTCATTTCTTACTTGGTCTTGATGCAGCTAAGTTTGCCCTTCTTTATCGCGGCCCTTTATTTCCTATTCCGCCTGCGTATTCCAGATTCTAGGGGGCATGAGATGGAGGAAGATGGTGAGGGAGTGAAAATCGATCGAGCTGCGTCATTTAAGGCTTTATCAGAATCTAAGGATTCTTTCTATATTGTTTTGACAGAAGCTGTCTTGAGTGGTGGAACGGATTTGTTGCTGACTCTTACACCGATTTACCTGATTTCTCAAGGTTATTCGGTAGCCTATCTGGGTTTGGTTTTAGGGCTACAACGTGGAGCAGATCTTCTGGGGGCAATCCTTGCACCTTCTATCAAGATGGATCCTCGAGTCTTTTTTCCTTTAGATTATATTTTGTCAGGTCTGTCCTTTGTTTTGGTATTTTTGATACCAATTCCTCACTTCAAACTCTTCTTTCTCTTCCTGGGATTTGTGATTATTGGGATCTCAGGGAATATGTTTAATAAATTGATTTATGCAAGTTACAATCATGATGAGCTATCGTTGGTGAATTCGGCTATTGTGACACTCTATACCTTCTTTGCCATTCTCAGCCTGTTAATCCCTAGCATATATGACAACATCCAAATGCTTGGGCTAGTCATCAATGGAGCAACCATCCTTGTAGGCATTTGGCTTTTTTCAAAAATATCTAATTTTGTATCGAAATGATCCAACTGGTTGTTTACAGTATTATTTATCAGAAAGTTTTCACTAACTAAAATTAAGGGGGTGGTACTTGAGACCAGCCTCTTTGGAAATGAATCCTAGTGCAATGATTCAATTTTCGATGCTTTATGTTCTCCTATTGGAAAGGAATATTACTTTCCAGAATATGAATGATTCAAATTTTATGTAGAGAAAATACGCTCACCATTTCAAATTGATGGTCGCCACCCGTCTATTACACTAATTTCTGAAGTTTCAAAACACATTGTTAAAGAGATGGGGGAAGAGATCATGTCAAAAGGTCAGGGAGAGTTGTTTTCAATCAACAGTGTAAATGAAAAGGGGAGCATCAATGGGAAATGCTATCTTTCGTGACTTATTTCAAAAAGTCTATCAAGCTCAACAATTATCTTCTTCTCCACTTGTTCGCAGCGATGAGTATCTATTTACCTTCTCACCTATTCAAGACGAGGTTGGGAGTTTTACGACTAATGAGTCAGGTATTTTTATGAAGGAGCAAGCCTGCTTTCGTACAACCTATCCTTCAAATTTAGTCAATCCATTAGCAGCACCTTATCAAAACTTAATTGGATTATTTTCGTTTGAGCCTGTTAGGTATGTGCAAATTATGCAGAAATTTGTGGACGAAATTTTGGAACTACAGGTTTCAAATGAGGACATTTTTGTTATTGCTCCCGATATTGAGGCTGTTCAAAAGGAACTGCAGCAGTTAGATGTTGGTCTTATATCGATTCCTAAGGACCGTTTGTATTGCAATCTGCCAATTGAAGGAACGCATTATTATGTAAAGTTTTGTATCCGATATCACGAAGGCTTGGTGACGATTATGAACTATGTTTTAGTGGATTACCATGGAAAGTCCTTGGTTAAATTGGACAGTGTCTTCTTTCCACGTCGGATGGAAATGATTCAAGAGGGTGTTGCTTCCATCTATGAAACTCGTGTGTGGAAGTCTCGCTATAAACGAATGTTTCAGGAGACTAATAGTCATAGCTTAACACACTTTATATTGAGTCAGAGCGAGGCGTTAACAGAACTTCTATCTGCGGTCGGAGATGCGGGGCATAAGAAACAGGCCTATGTGGTGAAGAAATTGGCGCGGGAGTTATTTGTTGAGATGGATTTAGCTGGATTGAGCTTTGAGTTGTTCATAGACGTTTTTCCTGAATTAAGTCCATTTTTGCATCCGATGTATCAGCAGTATCAATTGACAGTAGAAAATGCCTTAATGAGAATTCGGAGAAGTAAGAAAGTTATTTCGGCAGAATATGCCCTAAATACTTGGGGACTTCCTCTCAAACTTTTTCAAAAATGGATAGATCCTGAACTGGAGTTGGAACAACCGAAAGAGAATTTTGCCTATTATCGGGATTGGTCGCGGAATCAATATGCGAATCCGCTAGAAAGTTATCGCTAATGAGAATTGGATTATTGCACCCCTTTAGCTTGGGGTATACAACAATTTATGATTGTTTACAATCAGGAGATGATTATGCTCTATTTATTGATAGGGCTAAACGAGAGACTTTTGAGAAGGAGAAACCTGCCAATGTAACTTTGGTTATGGTTGAGAACTATCAAGAAAATATTGAGATGGTTTGTGGAAACTGGCTAGAAAAGGAGCATTTGGATGCCTTGCTTGCCTTAGATGAATTTGATGTTGAAGTGGCAGCTCGCTTGAGGGAGAATTATGGAATTCCCGGTCAGAGTGCTGCATTGGCCAAGGTTTTTCGAAACAAAAATGTGATGACCGAACGCGTACGGGAGTTAGGTTTCAGGGTTCCTAATAGTACTAGGGTTCAGTCATTTCAGGAAGCAGAAGAGTTTTTGAGAACTCATGGAAAAATAATTGTTAAGCCTTTAGCTGGCGCAGGTTCAGTAGACACATTTCCTTTAGAGATAAGTGAGGGAGTAGAAAGACTTGAAGGCTTAGACCTTCCATCTTTGCTCCTACAAGAGTATATTGAAGGAGATATTTACCATATTGATGGTCTCCTTGCTTCTGGTCAAGTCATCTATTGTGAGCCTTCTCGCTATCTTTATAATCCATTACTTATAAAGGAAGGGATTTCGGCTGCAGCTGTTTCATTGGAGCAGAACCATCGTGACTATGCTCCCTTGCGAGACTATGCTATTCATTTGGCTAGGTCACTCGATCCCAAAGGTACTTATTTATTTCACTTGGAAGTTTTTTATACTGGTGAAGAGATTATTTTCTTGGAGATTGCCTGTCGAATGGGAGGTGCAAGGATTCGACAAAATCTGGAAAGGAAGTTTGGGCAGGATCCTTTTGCTTTGTTACTGACTGCGGTAGGTAAGCATGAACTTCCTAAATTACCAGAGTATTTTCCGGCAGTAGGATGGCTATTAACTGCTAAAAAGTCAGGTGTACTACAACGAATTCCCGATTTAACACCTGAAAAATTAGAGGAGTTTGGAATTTATGACACGATTGTATATACGAAAATCGGTAGAAAAATCCAATCTGGCCCAGCATAGTGCAGATGCAGTACTGGGACTGTCCTTCGTTGGAAAGGACTTTGAAACAGTTCGTCGCCAGCTATTAGAAGCTGAAGCTTGGTGTCTCCAAGAAACTCATTATTTTTAGGAGGTTCTCATGAAGTATTTTGTTTACCGCTATTCTCCTATTACTGTACAGGTTCCATATTCTGAAAATCTTGCAATTGTGTGTCCTCCTGCACTTCGATCGGCCTATGTCGATCGTGGCTTTCCCCCAGAACAAATTTTTGTATTAGACGATTTCGAGCTTTGGACTCTTTTAGATTTTTTTGAAAGCCGTTCGGATATCGAAGACCTTTTTACCCTGGATGAAGATCTCATGGATATTGTTGCGTTGGTTCATTCATTCCTGTCAAAAGAAAAAGGGCGGTGGCGTTTAGGTTTTCTGTACAAGGATAAAAAGCGCATGCGACAACAAGTAGAGGGACATGTAAATCAGCCCCGACTATTAAATCCACAAGAACCGTTACCATCTAATTTTATGGTAAAAGCCCGAAACGGGTCAGCCGCAAAAGGGGTATCTCGTTTAACTTCTCTCTCAGAAGGGTTTGATACAAGTCAACAACTCCTTGAAGAAGTTTTTGAACATGATTATATGTTTACTTGTGATGGACTGGCCATTGATGGGACTATTCGCTACTTCTACAGCCATGAATATCTTGGAACTGTCTTGGATAGTCGTGAAAAGTATTGCACGGTTATTCGGACAAACTCTTGGTATGCAGATTTAGATTTTATTCAGCGGTTACAACGGGAGACACAAAAAGTCTTAGAGGCTTTAGGGACTGAGCGCGTGCACCCTTTTCACGCTGAATTTTTTTACAACTCAAAAACGGATGAGCTCGCTTTTTGTGAAGTCGGTAAACGCTTTGGCGGTGGGAATATCCCACTTCTCATTGAAACTGCTTTTGATGTAGATATCCTAAAAAGGTACTGGGAGCTTCAGTTGGAAACTGAACACATGGAATTGACACAAAGGGCTGACATGGAAATAGGTATAGAAAAAGTAGAATCAAGCTCCGGTGGAAGACTTCCGATAGAGGATACGACTTCGAAGTTGGCCATTCCGGCAACTGTTGCTGCCTCCATTTTATTTCTACAAAATGGTGGAGAGCAAACGAAGCCGGAACCTCCCTATTCACTCACTTATTTCAGAGAATACCCTGACAGACATCGAGCTGCTAAATCTGTTGGTGAACTACGATTTTTAATGAGCTTACTGTTGAAAAACGAAGACGAATGGCAAGAACTGTTACAGTGGTTAAGAGGATATCTGGATGAAAGCTGAACAACGAAATATTTTCCGTTTATTGGTGAGAGGGCAGACAAATCATTTTGGAAATGTCATTTTTGACTATGCTAACCGATTGTTGATCAGTCGCCATCCAGTTAGTGCTCCTTTTCTCATGATGCTGTATCAGTCCAGTGAATCTTTAGCCCAATTAATCTTCAATCTCCTTGGCGGACATGTTGCAGATTTTTACAATAGAAAAAGAATCCTCCTAGTGACAGACTTGATTGCAGCACTAGCAACGTTTGTTCTCTTTCTGGTTTATAACCCAGAAAACATATGGGCATTGATTCTTGTAAATACCCTGTTAGCTATTTTATATAGTTTCAATTCGCCTGCCTATCGGGCGGTTATTCGAGATTTGTTATCTAAAACAGCTATATTTCAATACAATTCCTTATCCAAGTTGATAGCAGAAATAGTGAGTGTGGTATCGCCACTTCTAGCTCTAGTCGTGGTTTCCCAGCTTGGATTTCGATATGCCATGCTCATTAACTCATTTTCATTTCTAGTTTCTGCATGGTGTGAATATCGTTTTGAAATCTTGCATAAGACCGAAAGTTCAAAATCAAAATTAGGACAGGGACTGAAGGATGGTTTGGTCTACATCTATAAGGATAAACAAATATTTTATCTGCTCCTCACAGCGGCTCTGGTTAATTTTCTAGATGCCATCTATACCTTTTATCTACCGTTTACACCGATTTTTTCAGGATTTGACAATATTTATGCCTATATTTTGATCGCACAGTCGGTTGGTAGCATTCTAGCCTCCCTGATTGTGACCTGGTTCGGTAAGAGGGAATTGGGACCAAATCAGTATTTTTATTTTTTGATTATAGGTTCCCTAGCTTGGATTGGGTTAGGATTTGCGGGAGGGTCCCAATTATTGATTTTGGTACTGTGTGGTATTTTTTCAGGAAGTGTAACCATCTTTAATATTTTCTTTATGTCACATATTCAGACAAGCATTCAACCCAATATGTTAGGACGCGTTTTTAGCATTATTTTCACAATGGTCGGACTCTTCGTTCCCCTAGGTAGTATGGTTGCCTCATGGATTAACTTGCAAAATTGGTCCGTATTTATGTATATTGGATTTGCCCAGCTAATCCTTTGCTTTGGAGTACTAAGGCTGTTTACGAAGATGGCAAAGAGTTGAGGAAAAAAGAAGCAGATCTTTCATAATAAAAAGATATCACCTTAAACATGAATGTGATTTTATGAAGCAATTCCCATTCTGATTTTGTAGCACTTATCAGTTTGAGAGGAATTTGGCTTTTTTCAAAAATTGTGAGAAATCGGTGAGTTCGCCGATTTTTTGCTGTGTCACAAAAAGTGTGACAAGATTTGAGTTCCCTGTCTGGTTTTTTGTCTGTATACTAAGGTTAGAAATCAAAGATGGGAGGTCGTGTCATGGAATCGCAATCGTTTCGTGTACGTCTACAGAAGTTAGGGACAACCTTGTCCAATATGGTTATGCCTAACATTGGTGCTTTTATTGCTTGGGGTGTCTTAACCTCATTATTTATTGAGACAGGTTGGTTGCCAAATGAGTCTTTTGCGACAATTGTTGGCCCAATGATTACCTATCTCTTGCCTCTTTTAATTGGATATACTGGAGGTTTTAACGTCTATGGTCAACGGGGTGGGGTAGTTGGTGCTATCCTTACAATGGGGGTCATTGCAGGTACTACGGTTCCGATGTTCATTGGTGCCATGGTGGTAGGACCTTTTGGAGCTTGGGCGATTAAGAAATTTGACCAAGCTGTGCAGCCTAAGATTCGTCCTGGTTTTGAAATGTTGGTGAACAACTTTTCAGCTGGGTTGCTTGGATTTGCCTTAATGCTCTTGTCCTTCAAGATTGTGGGGCCTTTTGTTGAGAGTATGACGGCGATGATCGGAGATGGGGTAGAAGCCATTGTGGCGATGAAGCTCCTGCCTCTTGCCAATATCATCATTGAACCTGCTAAGATTCTTTTCTTGAACAACGCTTTGAACCATGGGATTTTTACACCGCTGGGGGCTGAGCAAGTGCTTGAGACAGGGAAATCCGTTCTCTTCTTACTTGAAGCCAACCCTGGACCAGGTTTGGGTATCCTCCTAGCCTATGCCTTCTTTGGTAAGGGTTCTGCCAAATCTTCTTCCTGGGGTGCGATGATTATCCACTTCTTTGGTGGGATTCATGAAATTTATTTCCCTTATGTGATGATGAAACCCGCCCTCTTCTTGGCAGCGATTGCCGGAGGTGTGTCAGGTACTTTTGCGTTCCAACTTTTGAATGCAGGTCTTGGTGCAGCAGCGTCTCCAGGTTCCATCATTGCCATCATGGGGATGGTCCCTAAGGGAGATGGTTACCTTGCCAATCTCCTTGCTGTCTTGGCCGGCGTTTTTGCGGGTGCTCTAGCTTCCTTCTTAGTCGCATCCCTTATTTTGAAGGCCGATAAGTCTGAAGGAGAAAGTTTGGAAGAGGCACAAGCTGCCAGCAAGGCTGCCAAAGCAGCATCAAAAGGGCAGCCGCTAGCTCCAATCGCTGAGGAAATTTCTTCCGCAACAGTAAAACAAATCATTTTCGCCTGTGATGCAGGAATGGGTAGCTCCGCTATGGGTGCTTCTCTCCTCCGTGACAAGGTTAAAAAAGCTGGCTTGGATATTCCAGTTTCCAACAAGGCCATCTCAGCCTTGGAAGACACAGAGAACACCTTGATTGTTACTCAAGAGGAATTGGCCGATCGTGCTGCTCAACGAACTCCACGGGCCATCCATGTTGCTGTAGATAACTTCCTAACCTCTCCAAAATATGATGATATTGTCAGCAAGTTGGCTGGAAAGCCAGCAGTCATTTTTGAAGCAGATCCACGACCAGAAGCACAAGGGCAAGTAGACCTAAACTATGTGGATGAAGTGGTCTTCCCTTATGACCAAGCTCAGGGATCTGCAACCATGGGACAGGCAACGCTTAGTGCCATCTTTAAAAACCGTGGCATCGGTATCCCAGTTGCGACTGTACCTCTAGTAGATTTGGCTGAGCACAACGCTAAAAACATTTTATTGGTCAGCACAATTGCTAATCAGGCTGCAGTTCAACAAGCTGCTCCAGAAGCTCAACTCTTGGTGGTGGATAGCTTGGTAACCACTCCGGAATATGACAAAATGGTGGATCGCATCCATCAATAAGTAAAAAGTTTAGTATAATAAAGCTATGATACTAAGCAAACGTGAAGAAGACCTTCTGAAAGCTTTCCTCCAAGTAGGGAAGCTTTCCTTGAAGGAAATGACAGAAATTTTACAGGTTTCAACTCGAACGGTTTATCGAACCTTATCTGATTTGACTCCTTATTTGGAAACTAAGGGTATCGAACTTGTTAAGGATGGGAGAAAATACTATCTTGAGGGAGATTTGTCTCAACTGATTGATTTAGGTGGTCAAGAAGCCTATAGTCCTAGCTGCCGTCAACTTTTGATAACCTATGATCTTCTCTTGGCAGATCAGGCTTTGACCAATGAAAGTCTGCAGGAGACCTATTTGGTCTCCAATGTGACTGTGATTCAGGATATTGCTGCTATAGAAGCTAGACTGAAAGATTTTCAACTCTCCCTATCCCGCTCTAAGGGCTATAGTTTGCTGGGAACTTCGTCTCAAAAACGCAGGATCTTATCGATTCTTTTAGCCAATGCGATCAGTGTTCAAGATTTTTGGTCGGATAACTATCCTGAATTTTCTGTTTTAGACCCTGCTATTGTTTCGGCTTGTCGGACTACTTTTGAGAACTTAGCTTCGGTACTTGGGGAGGTAGATCCTAAGCTCAAGCAATTTCTGATTCTGCTTCTTTCTCTAGCAGATAATCAGGGGCAGTTGGAGCAGCAGTTTGAGTTGTCCAAGGAAGCTTTAGAGTTTTCCCAGAAACTCTTTCGTCAGCTGTCGTCAGCGACCAAGCAGTTTTACAATTTACAGGAAATTATTTACTTTGCTTCCATGGTGGATGAATTGATTATCCGCCGTCAGGAAGTGCCACTCTTTCGAGAGAGTTTTGACAGTCGTTTTTATTACAGTGTCACTCAATTGATTGATTCGGTCTCGCGTTTCAGTAAAAGTGATTTTATGAAGGATCAATTGCTTTTTTCCTTTTTGTTTAATCATATAAGGCTGAGTTTAGCAGTCCCAGTCTTGTTTCCAGAGGGGAAAACGGCGAATATGGCCTTTTTGACCAGGCAGGGGAATCCCTTTTTACACCGACTGGTTAGTCTCTTGATACAGGAACTCTTTCCAACTTATATCCACAATGAGTATGAGTATGAATTGGTTACTCTGCACTTTGCCGCCAGCCTGCGGCGTA
Source organism: Streptococcus sp. 121 (assembly GCF_016458205.1). Taxonomy (GTDB): domain Bacteria; phylum Bacillota; class Bacilli; order Lactobacillales; family Streptococcaceae; genus Streptococcus. Next base: position 36,923 of record NZ_JAEMED010000015.1, read on the forward strand.
GTCCAGAAATTTTCCCGATCCGCTTATTGCTTGTGACGGATGAACGGCCCCTCTCAGCTAGCGTTTTGGTTTCCAAAATTAAAACTATCGCTCCCTTCGTCGAAGGCATTGAGGTGAGGAGTTCCAGCAAATTAGAGGGCTTAGAAATGGATGTTTATGACTATTGTTTGACCACTAAGCCCCTCGCGCAGCAAGAATTTCAGTTGATATCGACCTTTCCGAGTACTCAGGAAATGCTAGACTTGCAGGAAACGCTGCAGAAGGTTCAGGAGAATCGCACGGTGCGGGAAAGAGTGGTGATTGAGGAGGAGAAGGTCTATGATTTGCCGGCTTATTTGGAAGCCAGCCGCCATCTCTTAGATCAATTCCGCTTGTTGGAATTGTCTTCACAACCCTCTTTTGAAAGGGCGGTGGAAACAGTTGTGGGACAGCTGGATGGGGTTTTGGATGCGCAGTATGTCAGCCAAAAGCTCTTGGATCGCTTTTATCAAAGTCCTTTGGCGATTCCACAGACCAACCTAGCCCTCTTGCACACCCAAACGAGTCGGGTTGAGACCAGTCAATTTGTGATTGCTCAATTGTCTAATGCTGTCTATACCCCATCTATGAATCAGGAAGAGGAGGCGGTTCAGAGGCTTCTGTTGATGCTGACTCCAGTAGGTGAGCGGGAAGAAATACGGGATTTAATGACGGCTATCAGTCAATCGATTATTGAAAATAAGCTCTACACAGAGATTTACCGGACAGGTAATCAGGAAATTTTGTATCAATTGTTGAATACAATCTTTGCAGAAAAAATGAAAAAAATCGGAGAATAATTATGGAACTTCAAAATAAGCTCATTCATTTAAAGCAAACTTTTGCCAATAAAGAAGAAGCTATTCGCTTTTGTGGACGCCAGTTGCAAGAGGCAGGTCATGTCGAAGAAGCCTACATCGAAGCAATGATTCAACGGAACCAAGATCTCTCCGTTTATATGGGGAACTTTATTGCTATTCCACATGGAACCGATGCGGCTAAGAAAGAAGTCTTATCATCTGGCATTACCATTGTCCAGGTTCCTGCAGGTGTGAATTTTGGAACCGAAGAGGATCCTAAGATTGCGACCATTCTATTTGGAATTGCAGGCCTTGGGGATGATCATTTGGAAATGATTCAAAAAATATCCATCTTCTGTGCGGATGTCGATAATGTTGTGAAATTGGCAGATGCTCAAAGTGTGGAAGAAATCAAGCAACTTCTAGAAAGTGTAGCTTAGGGAGGGAAAAGCTATGAAAAAAGCAGTTCATTTTGGTGCAGGAAATATTGGTCGTGGTTTTATTGGTCAAGTATTAACTGATAATGATTTTGAAATCGCCTTTGTAGATGTCAATGAAGAAATCATCAATGCTCTTAATGAGAAACAATCTTACACGATAGAGATTGCCCAAGAAGGTCAGCCTAAGATTCAGGTTTCACGAGTTCGTGGGATTAACAACGGTCAGAACCCTGACCAAGTTATCCAAGCCATTGCGGAGGCGGACTTGGTGACAACTGCTATTGGTCCTAATATCCTTCCTTTTATCGCAGAAGTGATTGCGCGTGGTTTAGAGGAGCGCTTAGCACAGAATAATCATCGAAATGTGGATATTCTAGCTTGTGAAAATATGATTGGTGGCTCTAGTTTCCTAGCTAAGGAAGTGGATGGCTATCTATCTGAAGAAGGACGGGCTTATGTGGCTAAACATGTTGGTTTCCCAAATGCAGCCGTTGACCGGATTGTTCCAGCACAAAGTCATGAGGATCCTCTTTATGTAGTGGTAGAGCCTTTTAAAGAGTGGGTTGTTGAAACCAAAGGAATGAAAAATCCAGAACTGCGTTTAGAGCAGGTTCATTATGAAGAGGACTTGGAACCCTTCATTGAACGTAAACTCTTCTCGGTGAACTCAGGGCACGCGACTTCAGCTTATACTGGAGCTAAGGCTGGGGCTAAGACCATTCTGGAAGCCTTGCAAAATCCAGCAGTCAAAGAACAAGTTGAAGCCGTTTTGGCTGAAATTCGCAGCCTGCTTGTAGCCAAATGGGGCTTTGATGAGGCTGGATTGGAAGAGTATCATAAGGTCATCATCAGTCGTTTTGAAAATCCTTATATTGTTGATGATATTGCGCGTGTAGCACGAACACCTATCCGCAAATTGGGTTACGATGAGCGCTTTATTCGTCCAATTCGTGAATTGGCAGAGTGTAACTTATCCTACCAACACCTACTGGAAACCGTTGCTGCAGTCTTTGCTTATCAGGATGTAAACGATCCTCAATCCGTTGAATTGCAAGAACTCTTAGCTAACAAACCTGTCAAAGAAGTGGTTCTAGAAGTGACAGGCTTAGAAGAAGGCGAAGTTTTAGAGGCCCTTGTAGCCCAGTTGGAAAAATAAAGAGTAGAGCATACAAAGTAACCCGTCACCTAGTAAACGAGTGACGGGTCTTTTGTGGTATAAATTGGGAGGTGTGGGCTCAGACTTCGCTGACTCCGTTATTGAGAAAGGTATCATTTTCTCAGGAATGATTCTGGGATGTGGAAGGAATCTGTTTAATTTTTTTTTAAATAATAAGAAAAAGACAAAGGTCCCCCATAGGGGCCTATGCCTTATTTTGTTTTCTTGTAAGTTTCTGGGAGTGTGAGGATCATGGCGAGGTAGATCACAGGCACTGCGAGGTAAAAGAGGGCGGAAGGCCAGAAGCCGAGGTGGCCATAAATCCAGCTCCAGAAGTAGTTTAAGATTGTATAGAGTCCGTAGGTAATTCCCCAGATGATTCCGAACATGAGGGTCGCTTTTTGCGGATTCATATTAGGGAGTTCATGTGGGATATTGAGGTAGACGGCATATTGGTAAAAGATTAAGAAGCCGGTTGCGAAGAAGAAGAGGTAGCCAACCAAAGGTAAATGGAGGAGGGCGATACTACTAATTCCAGCGGCCATGGTTGCGATAGCCAAGATGCCAAGTTGGATTAAGTAAGGCTTGCGCGGTCGGTTAACAGGGCTCTTGAGACGAACCAGGGTTCCTGCGATCCCCCCACCGGAGATGGCACAAATCATGTAACCGGAAGTAAAGAAATCAGGGAATTCTTTAGCCAACTGTCCAGGGATTGAGTTAAGGGACATAACATAAAGAATCAAAAAGGCAGCAAATCCAACTGCAAAGCGCCAGACAAAAGGATCTTTGAGAGCTTGGCTATAGGAGTAGCTAGCAGCTGCATCTTGGGCTTGTGTGCTTCCTGTTTCGAAGTCTTGGGCCTTGAGCAGCCATACAATAAAGAGGACTAAGGCTACAAAGGCAACGGCTGAAAGGGTTAGGCGCCAATCCAAGCGAAGGGTGTCTGCCCAGAAGACAAAGGCAATTGCAATAATAAAGGCACCGATGTTATAGCTGGCTGTTATCAAGGAGGAATAGAAAATCTTATTTTCTTGACTTACAAAGCGAACCACGATGGGGTTCATGTAGACCATAATCATGGAGCCACCTAAGGCCATGATCATGCGAGCTAAGATATAAAGCCAATAATTTGGCATCCAAACGGCTACTAAGGCAAAACAGAGTAGTCCGATGGCAATTTGGGCAGCGCGCTTAATCCCAAACTTGACAAGAACAGCCGCAGCTAAAAAGTTTGCGACAACGCGAGCAACGGTAATGGTATAGTTCACCATTTCAGAGATGGTTGGGTCAACACCTTTATCTCCGAAGAAGCTAGCCACAATTTGTGGACCCAAGGTCGAGCCACCAACCCAACTGGCGGCAAAGGTAATATAAGCAAGTAAGAGGGTGTAGAACATGAGAATACCCGTCTTTTTCGATATGGATTTACTTTCCATAAGAACCTCCTCGTAATATAAGTTTAGAGGGTTATTAAAACCCAGTTTGAACAATAATTGTATAAATACTTGACTATTGCAATGTTTCCCAGAACAATAGAGTTATGGAAAGGACTCATGGTTGTTTCTTATCCTCCTTGTTGCTCAGTCTTCATTACAAAGTCTGTTACCCAGCCCTTCATTTTACCTCCAACC
>NZ_JAEMED010000016.1 GCF_016458205.1 Streptococcus sp. 121
GATTTCGCTATCCCTTCCTCTCCCCGCTACCTCACGATAGTCAGGCTTGGGAGTCGCTATTGGGTTCACCGGTAGCAGGTGCCCACAGAGGACTTACACCTCAGATGTACGACATGCCCGTCGTACCGGAAAAACGCCTGAGACCCAAATCTCTAGGCGTTCTTTTTCTATAATTTGTATATTAATAACCCCAAGCAGCAAGTCCTTGATTGCTATAAGCATTGTAGGCAGCTTGAATTTGATCTTCAACACTGGCTGTTGAACCCCAACCTGGCATGGTTTGGAAAAGTCCACTTGCACCCGAAGCATTAGCTGCATAGATATCTCCGTTTGATTCACGAGCAATAATATTTTCCCATGTTGCAGCTGAAACACCCGTTAATTCTGCCATGCGAGCAGCTGCGTATTGTCCGTGTTCACCAGCAGTATTTCCATTGGCCAGAACAATTGAACCCACTGCTGTAGTTGAGGAGTTTACTTGAGCAACTGGTAAGCTTGCTGGAGCTGTATAAGTATGATTTTCCGCTGTATCTACCAATGCAGTTACTTGAGTAGTCTCTGTAGAATTGCTTGAAGGATTCGCTTTCAAAAGTTCAACTTCAGTTGCAACTTTTGACTCTGCACTAGTTGCTGTTTCCTCTTGTACTTTTACTTCTCTCTTAGATGATGATTTCACTTGAGAAGATGAAGCTTTGTAAACAGTACTTGAAGATACTGTTTCTTTCTTTTCGATTGTTGAAGATGCTATTTCTTTACTTCCAGTATAGTTTTCTGCTAGTACAGTCCCTCCAATTACAAGGGCTGATGCAGCTGTTAGAATTCCAAAGTTTCTATACTTTTGTTTTTGTTCTTTACGCATTCTTATCTCCTTTTTATCTATCCCTATCATACAAAGTGTTTATTACTCTTTTTTATAGAAAAGGTAACGTTTGTTACAAGGAGATGATATTTACAGTGTTTTTCTGTAATAAATGCTAATTTTTAAGGAAAAACAAAGCCAGAGCTAGACAGAAGAGTAAAAAGATTGACAAGCTATCTGCTGATTTCCAAGTAAGTTTACGATAACTTGTACGGTCAGCACCAACCTGATAACCACGTGCCTCCATGGCAGTCGCCAAAGAATCCGCCCGTTTAAAGCTCGAAGCAAAGAGAGGAATTAAAATCGGAATAAACGATTTAGCCTTTTCGAGAAGATTTCCCTCCCCAAAGTCAACACCACGCGCTCTCTGTGCGTTCATAACCTTTACAGTATCATCCATCAACGTAGGAATAAATCGTAAACTCATTGACAACATTAAACCAACTTCTTGTACCGGAAAACGGACCACTTTTAAGGGTTTCAATAAGGATTCGATCGCTCTCGCCAAGGTAAGGGGCATTGTTGTCAAGGTTAAGACTGTGGACCACAATATAATTGTCAAGAACCGAATAAAAATAATCGCAGCCTGAATCAATCCTTTGTCAGTTATTGTCAACCATCCCCATTGAAGTAGGGGGTCGCCAGAGTTTAGAGTAAATAGTTGGAAAGAAATTGTAAATAAAATCAGAAACCACATAGGTTTCAAGCCGTCCCAATAAACTTTCAAGGGTAAACCTGATAATAATAAAAGACATGCCGTCACTAACAAAACAAGAACATTTGTAACAAAATTGTTAGCCCAGAAAATCATCAGAACAAAGGCAAACATTCCCAAAAGTTTAGCCCTTGGATCTAGACGGTGAATAAAGGAGGAGCCTGGAATATACCGACCTAGAATCAACTTATCCATGGAAAACCTCCTTAAATTCCTTCAAAGTTGTTGGCAACCGATCAAAAGGGTATCCACGTTCTCTCAACGCTAAGGCAAAGCGAGTAATTTTGGGAAGACCTAAGTGTAGCCTTTCCATCCTTTCCACATCTTGAAATAATTCACTAGGAACCCCTTGAGCTTCCAATCGCCCCTTTGAAAGAAGATACACATAGTCTGCATAATTAGCCACGTCATCCATCAGGTGAGTCACCAAGATTATTCCAATTCCCTGGGCATGCAAATCAGAAAATAACTGCATAAATTCTTTACGTCCTGCTGGATCAAGTCCTGCTGTCGGCTCATCTAGAACCAAAATTTCAGGCTCCATGGCTAAAATCCCTGCCAAGGCGACACGACGCATTTGACCACCAGAAAGCTCAAAGGGACTTCGTTCAAAGAACTCAGGCTGAATGCCAACCATTGATAACTTTTCTCTAGCAATTCGATCAGCTTCCTCCTGGGATATACCAAAATTTTGTGGACCAAAAGCAACATCTTTTAACACAGTTTCTTCAAACAATTGGCTTTCAGGAAATTGGAAAACCAATCCGATTTTTTTCCGAACCTGCTTAATATCCTTCTGTTTACGACCGGCTTCCAAAATCAATGTGCCCACTTGTAAGTGACCTTTAGTTGGGAGTAACAAACCATTTAACAATTGTAGAAGCGTTGACTTACCACTTCCAGTGTGTCCAATGATCGCAGTGTATTGATCCTCAACAATGTCTAAATCAATATCAAATAAAGCTGGTCCTTCAAAAGGCGTCCCTGCTTGGTAACTATAACTTACATTGGAAACTCTAATTCCCATAAATAATCCTGCAATTCTTTTTCTGATAAATATGTCGGGCTATTTGGCCCCAAATCCAGCTCTTTTAGAAGTTGACTGGAAAAAGGGACATCTAAACCCAGTGCTTCTAAACCTTGACGTTGAAAGAGTTCTCCTGGTGTCTGGATAGATTCCACCTGTCCGTTTTTCATCACCAAGACTCGGTCACTAAGTGTCACCTCTTCTAAGTCATGGGTAACAGAAACTATCGTTAAATCCTCCTGCTTCCGAATATGAGAAATAGTCTCCATTAATTCCTGGCGACCTTCTGGATCTAACATGCTAGTGACCTCATCGAGGAGGATAATTTCGGGTTGAAGGGCCAGTACACCTGCAATGGCAACACGCTGCTTCTGTCCTCCGGATAGTCGTGCAGGTTCCCGGTCACGAAACTCCCACATATTCACGGCTTTCAGGGCTGCTTCTACACGATTTTGCATTTCTTCTCTTGGAACTTGATTATTTTCCAAGGCGAAAGCTACGTCATCCTCTACAGTTGCTCCGACAAACTGATTATCTGGATTTTGAAAAACAATACCTACTTGCTGTCTTTTTTCCCAAATGTTTTCTGCTGTCAGAGGTTCTCCATTTATGATAATTTGGCCTTCATCTGCTTCTAGAAGTCCATCTATCAGTCGTACAAGGGTGGATTTGCCACTCCCATTATGTCCGACAATCGACATCCATTCTCCTTGTTTCACGTGAAACTCAACCTGATTCAGGGTAGGGTGTTCATTGTCTTTTTGGTAACGGAAGCTGAGTTTACGAACTTCGATTTTCTTTTTTTTCATTTAAATGTATCCTTAAACAAGAAGGACGCGCCTTTGAAGTAGTCGTATCCAGAGTAAAGCGTAAAGAATAAAGCGATATAGAGTGTTATGTCAGCTAATAGGTGAAAATGGAGAAGATAGAAAATAATGGCAAACATTTGAGAGAAGGTTTTAATTTTCCCTGGCATGGCTGCGGCCAAAATAGTCCCCCCTTGTTCAACAAGGAGTAGGCGCAAGCCCGTTACGGCTAATTCACGGCAGACAATCAGAGCCGCAATCCAGGCAGGAATGAAATCTAGACCTACTAGCAAGATAAAGGCAGACATTACCAGTAATTTATCCGCCATTGGGTCTGCGAACTTCCCAAAATTTGAAACAACTTGCCACTTTCTGGCCAAATAACCATCTAAATAGTCAGTGAAACTAGCCACTGCAAAAATAAGAGCCGCTAACCAGTGCAGGTCTGACCGACCTGGCAAACTAAGTAAAAGAATAAATAGAGGGATCATGGCGATCCGTATCAAGGTAAGTAAATTAGGGATACTTTCTTTTTTCATTGCTATCTCACTATTCTAAGCTGTCATTCTCAAGACTAGCTTCGGTGACGTTAGTCTCTTGCTCTACTGTGTTGCCACTATTTTCACTTGACGAAGTCATCTGTGAACTGGTGCGCAATACCAGAGTAATCGGCTCTGCAGGAAGATCGTCAAGTGGCACTTTTTGCCCATTTAAGGTCATTTCAACCGCAGTGGGATCACCTAATCCAATATAGAATTCATAGTTTGTTACCAACTCTGCTTCAAAGCTTGGATTGGCATTATTCAAAGTCACACCGTTTGCCACTTCCGTTTCAGAGACCGAAATCCAAGAACTGCCATTCCGAAGTCGACTCAATTTTAAATCGATAGGCTTATTAACACCAGAGGCTGTTACATAGGTAATACCATCGTAAGTAGACACGCTAATTGTTAAGTTCTCATCTTGTTCTTCAGACTGATTCGTCCCTTCCTCTGATTGACTGGAGCTGGTAATCGGTGTTTCTGAGACATGGTTAGTAGAGTAATTCCAAACAAAGTACACTACTGACCCAAGAATTCCCAGTGATATGAGTACAAAATAAAAGGCGGGTAGATAAGATTTTATTTTACGGCGTTCGATGCGAGTGGTTCGTCCCTTATCTTCATCAACTTCAATTTCATCGTAAGCCACCATAGAGCCATTTTCATAAGCTGCCAATAGAATTTTATCGTCGAGCCCTAATTCCCAGGCATACTTTTTAATAAAGGAGCGGGCATAGAAGGGACTGGGCATCTGGTCAAAGTCATTTTTTTCTAAAGCTTCCAAATATTCTAATTGAATGTCCGTAGCTTTCTGGATTTGACTTAATTTTTTTCCCTGATGAATTCGCTCTAATCGCAGCACTTCACCAATAGTAACTTTTCTCATATCAAGGTCCTTCTCTTTCTAGGTATAATTCGGTAATACAGTGAAATCCATCATGTCACAGTTCTCAATAAATTCACGTCCAACTTCAAGAACATCAACTAGATGAAGGGAGGGAAGAATGACAGGAAGGTCAAAAAGATTCACCCCCTCCTTTCCTACCATATAATTAGTAAGGATAAAATCATAGTTATCCAACTGTCTGATGAAGTCTCCATACATTTCATTTTTCAACAAATCCAAATGATCTTCAGATAGGTCACGAGATTGTTGAAACCTTCTAACAATAGTTCGCAATTGATGAGACAACGAAACAGGTTCATCCGTATCCAGGAAAAACAATACATGGTGATAGGCTTCCTGGACCTCAACTTCTAATTGAAAGGAATAATCAATCTTTCCCAAATCCAATAGATCCTGATAGCGTTGGGATGTCCATCCTAACAACATGGAAAAAAAGAGTTGTAACTTAATCTTATAAACAAATACATCTTGTCCTTGTAAAGATTGACCTCCTCGTAAACCAATCGCCAATTTTGCTTTTGAAATATCCATTCGAATAGACTGACCAGTAATAACAGATTCACGCTTTATTGAACGACGAGGAGGAAGAAGATCCGTCGGATTTGTCAATTTCGAAACAGACACTTCTAAATTCTCAACGATAAATTCAGGTTGAAAATCTCCAATTAAAAACAGATCCATGTTGTCAGCTCTGTAATAAGTGTTGTAAGCCTTTTGTAAATCCATTAACTGAATACGAGCTAGGGAATCTTCAGTCCCCACAATCTCTTGAGCCAAAGCCGTCTTAGGATACATCCTTGCTAAAGTTTCTGTAAACAAGACTTGATCAGGATCTGATTTGTACATTTCCAACTCCTGGCGGATAATGTCTCTCTCTTTATTAACAGCATCTTCACTCGTTGTAAAAGAGGATAGCATGTCAATCAACAATCGTGAATTCTCAATAATCTCTTGACTAGAAGAAAAAGTGTAGCCTGTGTAACCGTATCCTGTAAATGCATTACTATCCGTTGCAGACTCTGTAAACTTAAGTAAAAAATCATCCCCACTATCGGTTTCAAATATCTTGTGTTCTAAAAAATGAGCGATTCCAGATAAACTTTGCGCTTGATTATCTAAACTTCCAAAGTTGACAGTTAGTAACCCAGCATATTCCTTGAAATCTTTTTTGGGGAGCATTCGTAGTGTAAAGCCATTGGAAAAACGATAGGTAAACAAGCTTTCATCAATACTGGAAAAACGTTTTTCTTCTATTGCTTTCATAGATTACTCCCTTCCAAAAATGTCATGGATTGAAGCTGAAGACTTCTAGCCACAGCTTGGATCTCTTTTGTCGTCACAGCTTCGATAGCTTTTTTGAATGATCCATCAATCGAATAAGCAGCTCCAAACATCGACGTCTGATACATACGCTCCACTGAAGCCATCGGTGAATCTTCAATTTGAGTCATCAAATTCAGGAGCATTTTTTTACTCATAGATACCTGCTCCTCGCTGATTATTCCACGCCGTAACCGATTCACCTCTTGTCGAATTAGTTTGAAAATCTGATTCCGCTTTGATTTTTCAAAACCGATATACATCCTGAAGAGATGAGAGAATATATGGAGTTGGCTTCCGACCGTATAGGCTAGACCTTCTTCTTCTCGGATTTTTCGGAATAAAAAAGAATGAGGGAATTGTCCTAATAGCGCATTTAACAAAACCAAAGCAGGATAACTACTTTCATCACGAAAAACAGGGGTATGGTAAGCTAGATCCAAAACAGATTGTTGACCCAAGGCTTTTTGGAAATTTTCTCGAACTATACTGTTCTCTGGTTGATAATGTTGCAGATTTACCAGATCTTTCCTTGGTTCAAATCTCCAGGTTTGGATTCGATCTCGAACAGCAGATTCTGAAAACTCTCCAAAGAATAGGAAATCAATCCGGTCATATTGTAACATCCGTTGAAATTCTCGATAAACTGACCGGGCAGTTTCAGAATTTAGCAAATCCTTGGTCCCGTATTGGCTAAGAGACCAGTCGGGATGGTTTCCATAAAAACTCTTGATTGATTCAGCTTTAGCTAAGCTAAAATCGTTCTCCCTTTCCTTTTCAACCAAATCCATTAAATTCTGTTGTTCCGTAAGAAAGAGGCTCTCGTTGAATCCCTCATCCTCGACCAAAGGTTGGAAAAGAACAGAGTGGATCAATTCAAAGATATTTTCTAATAAAAACTGCTTCTTACTTATATAACGATCTTTCACAAATAGTAAATCAATGTCAACTATATGTAAATTCCCAATTGTGTGAATCGAAGTTGACAACTCAGCCCCATATAGAGAAGCCAAATGCCTTTGTAAATCCTTTAAACGTGGATAAGTTTTATTGGCTGTTTCTAAAATGGAGGCGACGATAGCCCTCGCTGAAACAGAATAGCGTGACAGAGAGGAGGTAAAGCGAATTTTGATAACATTGCTTTTAAATTTTTGACTATTTGTGACATGTAAATGTACACCGTCAACTAGTTTCATATTCACCTCGAAATTTAATCTATATAGGATTTCATTATACCACTAATCCCAATAAAAACATACTTTCCACACCGGAAAGCAAGAATAGATTGAGTATGCTATAATAGCCCCAGAGGTATATTATGGACTACAAATTATTTGATGAATTTATTACATTACAAGCCCTTTTAAAAGACTTAGGAATTATCCATAGTGGGGGTGCTGTGAAGGCTTTTTTAGCTGACAATCAAGTATTTCTAAATGGAAATGAAGAAAGCCGACGAGGTAAAAAACTCTACCTACAAGATCAGATTCAAATTCCCAATTTAGAAATAGAAATTCAGTTAGTGACTCCTAACCAAGATGAGATTTTAGAACACCGCGAAGCTCTTGCAGAAAAAGAACGTGTTGCTAAACTTGTCAAGGAATTAAATAAAAAACAAACTTCACATAAAGAAAAATCAAAAAGGAAACCTGTTCGGTTCCCCGGTAGGTAATCATGTGGTTAAAAGAACTGGAAATCCATCAATTCCGAAATTACACAGATGTAAAACTTCAATTTACACCTGGACTTACAGTCTTTCTGGGTCAAAATGCCCAAGGAAAAACAAACCTTCTAGAGGCCATCTACTTTTTGGCCCTCACTAGAAGTCACCGGACACGACTTGACAAAGAATTGACACAATTCGATACCGATAATTTTCGTTTGCAGGGACTTTTATCAAAATTGACAGGAACCCTTCCTCTGGAAATAACTTGGACAAGCAAGGGACGAATGACCAAAGTCAATCACCTAAAACAAGCTAAACTGTCCAATTACATCGGACATATGAATGTTGTCCTCTTTGCTCCTGAGGATCTACAACTGGTTAAAGGCTCACCCTCATTGAGAAGGAAGTTTATAGACATGGATTTGGGACAAATTAAACCCACTTATCTAGCAGAACTTTCTCAATACCAACATATCTTAAAACAGCGCAATACTTACCTGAAATCCGGACAGTCTATGGACAGCAACTACCTTGACGTCCTTGATGAACAACTAGCACAATACGGAGCTAGAGTCATCCAACATCGACTTCAGTTTTTATCTAATTTAGAAGCTGTTGCTAGAACTCAACAAGAACATCTATCCCATGATCGAGAATTTTTAACAATTCAATATGAAAGCTCTGTCGATTTACAGTCAGATTTACAATATCTTGTCAAAAACTTGATTGATGCCTTGCAAGAAAAAAGACAAAAGGATATCAAAAAGAGAACCACCAGTGTTGGTCCGCATCGAGACGATGTTCGTTTTTTTCTCAATGAAATGGATGCTAAGTTTGGAAGTCAGGGCCAGCAAAGAAGTTTGATTCTATCACTGAAATTAGCAGAAATTCAACTTATCAAAGATGTTACCAGAGAGAGTCCGATTCTCTTGTTGGATGATGTTATGAGTGAACTGGATAATCAGAGGCAGACACGCCTACTAGAAGCAATTAGTGGAGATATCCAGACATTCTTGACAACAACTTCACTTGATCATTTACAAGATTTACAAATTGATTTACAGATTTATAATATCCATAATGGCACAATTAAGCCAGAATAATACCCCAACACTGCCAAGTAATATTTACAAATCTACGGTCAATTGTTGCTTTGTCTATAAATGTTAGTGGTTGTCGAACAAGACCTTGAAAAAAACAGGCTAGATTACCAATGTCATTAAGTTAAGACCTAGAACCTAGAATAAGACCGGTTTTGAAAGTCCAAATCTACATAGGAGTTTCGAAAGTGGTCTTTTTGTGCATGCCAAATAAGGTTTTTTTAAGCCTTTTAAAAAAATTATGATTCTCTATAGATGAAGCTTACTACTGATTGATTTTTCAGTCGCCTTTTAAACGTCCGACCTGGACGAATGATTGATACATGTCTTTCTATGTAAGTTTTCAATTTAGAAGAAGTGAGCCTGTTTTTAAGAAATTGTTTGCAGGCATAAACCGCATCAGAAAAGCAAGTTCGGTAGTTTTCCAAGTTCGGCATTGTATCACTAACTTTCATGATGATCCACTTACAGAAGTTAAACTCTGTAAAACGTGCATAGATTTCTTGAAGAACACCTTCCTTCTTCTTTGCATGAAAATTAACCAGTCCTATAATAGACTTCCTGCGGAACTAATGTATTTGCTCCAATTTCTCAGCAAGAAATATCGTATAACCTCACTGAAATATCTTGTGACTCAGTCTTTTTTCAAGTGATAACTTCGATGAATCTCAAGTTCCATCACTGTTTTGCAGGAAGTCTAATACTATACTTTAGATTTCTAAAACTTGTCTCTATGCCCCATCTACGGGCATAGAGTTTTTTAATCTCCTCAAAAGGCACGGATGAGTTTGTAACAGGGACTTCATATTGTCCTTCATCTATCGGAAACTTTATAATTCGAAAATGCAGTTCATAAAATGGAGGATTACTTCCGTAGCTGATAGAGTCCGAGTGGAAATCAAATCTGGAATTATGGGAGACAAATCGATAATTCTTTTGTTTTGTTTGATTCCTAGACAATTTGATAGTAACCTCTTTTTCAATTGAAGTATCCGGTAAATGATACCTTGATGCAAAAGATTCCGGGCCATTCTAGACACGAATAATCTATTGCCATCCTTTTTCCTCAAAATGCGCCATAAGGTTGGTTATAACTTTCATATCCTCTGTCCATGACTACCAGGGCTGATTCAAAAGGGAGATACCTCCATCATGTCAATGACTACCTGTCGCTCATCTGCTTTTCTTTTATCTTGTACTATAACATCCGTATAAATGCCTGAGTTTAGGTCATAAAATACATTAAGATGAATCAGGTTATACGACTTCTTTCCATCACCACCTTGAAAAGAGCTCCCCTCATATTTTGAATTTCTAGGAATATTCACGTCACTTCCATCTGCAGCTAAAATAGGGATAGAATCATGCCAGCGAGCTTGTACAAAAGCAGACTCTGTAGTCCAAATATTGGCATCCACAATTCCTTAGAAATAGAATTTCCGGACATACCAAGGATTAGATTCAACATTTTATCGAGAGATAGTTCCCGATTACGAGTAAAATCATGTGGATTATGGAGCAAACTTCGTCTATCTCGCTCAATCACAGTAACAATACTATTTCGTAGATGCTTCTTTACTTGATTTGGCATTAGATATACCTCCCTTAGCTTAAGTATAGCAAAAAAGGGATTCCGGAAGTTCGACTAACGAGCTTCCAGAATCCCTTAACTTAATGACATTGGCAATCTAGCCTGTTTTTTTTTTGAATTCTTAATGCACTGAATAATTCGGTGCTTCATTGGTAATTTGAACATCATGTGGATGACTTTCTTTCAAGCCTGCACCACTCATCTCCATAAATTGTGCATTCTCACGAAGTTGAGATAGGTCTCCTGCACCAACATAGCCCATTCCAGACCGTAGACCACCGACCATTTGGAAGACAATATCAGATGCAGCCCCTTTATAAGCTACACGACCTTCAATTCCTTCAGGAACCAATTTGTTGGCTTCATTAACAGAACCTTGGAAATATCGGTCTTTCGAACCTTTTTTCATAGCTGCAAGACTTCCCATTCCGCGGTAGGTTTTAAATTTACGTCCTTGGAAAATTTCTGTCTCACCAGGAGCCTCATCGGTACCTGCCAACATAGAACCAAGCATAACTGCATGGCCACCTGCTGCAAGAGCTTTAACAATATCGCCTGAATACTTGATACCACCATCAGCAATGATTGTCTTTCCGTATTCACGCGCCACACCTGCTGCATCATAAATGGCTGTCACTTGAGGAACTCCAACCCCAGCGATAACACGTGTCGTACAGATTGAGCCTGGTCCAATTCCGACCTTAACAACATCAACACCAGCATCATAAAGGGCACGTGTTCCTTCTGCTGTTGCCACGTTTCCAGCAATCAAAGTCTTATCTGGGAATACTTCACGAATTTCGCGAATCTTGCGGAGCACACCAGCTGAATGACCATGAGCAGTGTCGATAACAATTGCATCCGCTCCTGCTTCAAACAAAGCGCGTGCTCGGTCAAAAGTATCAGAAGTAACCCCTACAGCTCCGGCTACTAGAAGACGACCATATTGATCTTTAGCTGCATTTGGAAACTCAATCACTTTTTCAATATCCTTGATGGTAATCAAACCAGCCAAAGAACCATCTTCATTTACTAATGGTAGTTTTTCAATACGATTTTGGTGAAGAATCCGTTCAGCTATCTCTAGATCTGTTCCAACGGGAGCAGTTACAAGGTTTTCACTTGTCATGTGCTCACGGATTGATTGACCAAAGTCAGTGATGAAACGCATGTCACGATTGGTAATAATACCGACTAATTTCCGGCTCTCAAGAGTATCTACAATTGGAACTCCACTAATACGGTAACGTTCCATCAACTCATTCGCTTCAGATACAGAGTGGTCCGGTGTCAAGAAGAACGGGTCCATGATAACGCCATTTTCAGAACGTTTAACCTTACGAACCTCTTCTGCCTGTTCTTCAATAGACATATTTTTATGAACAACTCCAAGTCCACCAGCACGAGCCATAGCAATGGCCATACGGCTATCTGTAACAGTATCCATAGCAGCTGAAATAATAGGGATATTCAAGGTTAGATTCGGCGCCAATTGCGTCTTTAGATTAATATCATTTGGCAACACGTGACTTTCTGCCGGAATGAGCAAAACATCATCAAAAGTGTAGCCCTTTTTTAGAAACTTAGTATCCCAATTTGACATGGTATTTCTCCTCTTTATTTATCTTTCATCAGGCCAATCCTGATAGGTTTTAAATATTTTATCACTCTTAAATGAATTGTCAACTAATATAACTTAGGATTAGAAATAGCGAATCCCCATAGCTTCCTTGACCTGATCAAGGGTTTCTGCAGCTACAGCCTGGGCAGCCTGACTGCCTTTCTTCAGCATGTCATAAACTTGTCCCATATCTTGGGCAAATTCTAATCGGCGCTCACGGATAGGCCCGAGTTCTCTTTCCAAAATCTCTAGTAAGTAACGCTTGGTTTTGACATCCCCTAAACCACCACGTTGGTAGTGATCTTTCATAGCTTGAATGGTATCCGCATCCTCAGGACGTCCAAAAACATCTAGGTAATAGAAAACCATGTTTCCTTCGACCTTCCCTGGGTCCTCCACTCGAATATGGTTTGGATCCGTATACATACTCATAACCTTCTTCTGCAAGGTATCCATGTCATCAGCAAGGTAGATTCCATTTCCCAAAGACTTGGACATCTTAGCATTTCCATCAAGTCCTGGTAAGCGCCCTGCTGATTCATTCTCAGGATAAATTCCTTCAGGCTCCACCAAGACATCCGTTTGATACGTATGATTAAAACTCCGTACAATTTCACGAGTTTGCTCAATCATCGGTTTTTGGTCATTTCCTACTGGAACATAATTAGCCTTAAAGGCCGTAATGTCCGCTGCCTGAGCAATTGGATAGACAAGGAATCCTGTTGGGATGCTCTCCCCAAAGCCTTTTTGCGCAATTTCTGTTTTAACTGTTGGATTCCGTTCCAAGCGCGCTAAAGAAACTAGATTCATATAGTACATGGATAGCTCTGCCAGCTCTGGAATTTGACTTTGAATGAAAATCGTACTCTTCTCTGGATCTAACCCAGCAGCTAAATAATCCAAGGCAACATTGCCAATAGATTCCACAATGGTTTGTGGGTCCTTAGCATGGTCTGTTAACGCCTGTTGATCGGCTAAAAATACATACATCTTGTGTTGGCCTTGCTCCTGTAACAAGACACGATTTTTCAAGCTCCCAACATAGTGACCAATATGGAGCTTCCCAGTCGGTCTATCGCCTGTTAAAATAATCGGTTTGGTCATATTAATCCTCTCCTTTTCTATGGTCGAATGATAAAAAGAAAAGTCCACACAGAAAAAACTCTGTGAGGACGATATACCGCGGTGCCACCTCGTTTATGGAAAACCATCTCTTTTCATCTATCCGATTGTCAGTTATCAGCCCAATCTTCACCTTGTTCCACACTTGTTTGCAGCAACCACAAGCTCTCTTTAGAGGAAGCAAAATTACTTTTCTGATGCATACTATTTTATAGTCTTCCTTATTTTAAGTCAAGATTTGATAAATGAGCCCCTTTCTAGTAAAATGAGACTAATATTAAAAATAGGAGAAGTCCATTGCTAACAGTATCAGACGTATCATTGCGATTCAGTGATCGCAAACTCTTTGATGATGTAAACATCAAATTTACAGAAGGAAATACCTATGGTCTTATCGGGGCCAATGGAGCCGGTAAATCCACTTTCCTTAAGATTCTCGCTGGGGATATTGAACCAAGCACAGGCCATGTCAGCCTTGGTCCAGATGAACGTCTCTCAGTTCTTCGTCAAAACCACTTTGACTACGAAGAGGAGCGCGTGATTGACGTGGTCATCATGGGAAATGAACATCTCTATAGCATCATGAAAGAAAAAGATGCTATTTACATGAAACCGGATTTTTCTGACGAAGATGGAGTTCGGGCAGCTGAACTCGAAGGTCTATTTGCAGAACTAGGTGGTTGGGAAGCCGAAAGTGAAGCTGCTCAACTGCTCCAAAACCTCAATATTCCTGAAGACCTACACTACCAAAACATGAGTGAACTAACCAATGGTGAAAAGGTTAAAGTCCTTTTGGCCAAAGCTCTCTTTGGTAAACCAGACGTTCTCCTCCTCGACGAACCAACCAACGGTTTGGACATCCAGTCCATTACTTGGTTAGAGAACTTTCTAATCGACTTTGACAATACCGTCATCGTTGTATCCCACGACCGTCACTTCCTAAACAAGGTCTGCACACATATGGCTGACCTTGACTTTGGAAAAATCAAACTCTATGTTGGAAACTACGACTTCTGGAAAGAATCTAGTGAACTTGCAGCTAAATTACAAGCAGACCGTAATGCAAAAGCAGAGGAGAAAATCAAAGAGCTCCAAGAGTTCGTAGCTCGATTCTCTGCCAATGCAAGTAAATCAAAACAAGCAACTTCTCGTAAAAAGATGCTTGACAAGATTGTCCTAGAGGAAATCATTCCATCTAGCCGTAAATACCCATTTATCAATTTTAAAGCCGAACGTGAAATCGGTAATGATCTCTTGACAGTTGAAAACCTAAGTGTCAAGATTGATGGCGAAGTCATCCTCGACAACATTAGTTTTATCCTCCGACCAGGTGATAAAACAGCTCTCATCGGACAAAACGATATCCAAACAACTGCACTGATTCGTGCCATTATGGGAGACATCGATTATGAAGGAACTGTCAAGTGGGGAGTGACAACTAGTCAAAGTTATTTACCAAAAGACAACTCTAAAGACTTTGCTGGTGACGAATCCATCTTAGAATGGCTACGTCAATTTGCAAGTAAAGAAGAAGATGACAATACCTTCCTTCGAGGCTTCCTAGGAAGAATGCTGTTCAGTGGTGATGAGGTTAACAAATCTGTCAATGTCTTGTCAGGTGGTGAAAAGGTTCGCGTTATGTTGTCTAAAATGATGTTGCTGAAATCCAACGTCTTAGTTCTGGATGATCCAACCAATCACTTAGACCTTGAGTCTATCTCTAGTCTTAACGACGGTCTCAAAAACTTCAAAGAGAGTATCATCTTTGCTAGTCACGACCATGAGTTTATTCAAACCCTAGCCAATCACATCATTGTTCTTTCCAAAAATGGGGTCATTGATCGTATCGACGAAACATACGATGAGTTCCTTGAAAATGAGGAAGTACAGGCTAAAGTTAAAGAACTTTGGAAAGATTAAACACATCATTTATATTTTTAATAAATACACTTCGAGGTCAGGACTAATGTCCTAGCCTCCCTTTTTATATATAGGATACATTATGAAACAGTTACTTAGAAGACACTATCTAACCTTTCTATCCTTCATTATTCCAGCACTTGGAATGCTTCTCCTCTATTATAGTCAGGGAATTTACTGGTCCAGTCCAACATCTCCTTTGCTAGGGGATGGCTTTCACCAATATGTCATCTTTGACACTGCTTTACGAGATATTTTACACGGAAAAGATAGCCTATTTTACAGTTTCACTGCTGGACTTGGTCATAATTTTTATGCTCTTAGTTCTTACTATCTAGGAAGCTTCTTCTCCCCCTTGGTTTACTTCTTTGATGCTAAAACCATGCCCAATTCTGTCTATCTCTTTACAATTTTAAAATTTGGATCCATTGGGCTAGCTAGTTTCATATCGCTCAAGGGGAGCTTCAAAAAACTATCCCCCTTCCTAGCCTTGGTACTATCACTCTGCTATAGTTTCATGAGCTTTACAGTGAGTCAACTTGAAATAAAGACCTGGTTGGATGTCTTTATTCTGGTTCCTTTAATCCTGTATGGTCTTGACAGGGTTGTCAAGGAGAATAAAGTAGGGCTTTACTTTGTATCCCTCACTCTCCTTTTAATTCAAAACTACTACTTTGGCTACATGATGGTCATCTTCCTTCCACTTTGGTATTTACTGCAACTAAGTTGGGATTTTAAGCAGCGCCTGTCAACTTTATCAAAATTTATCATCACCTCTGTTCTAGCTGGGACAAGTAGCGCCATCATGCTCTTACCAACCTTCTTGGACCTACGAGGTCACGGTGAATCCTTTACAGAGATTGACCGTCTCTTGACAGAGGCTTCTTGGTATCTTGATATCTTTGCCAAAACCTTAGTGGGGGCTTTTGATACTACCAAATACGGAGCCATTCCAATGATTTACGTCGGAATCATTCCACTAGTTCTAAGTCTGTGCTTCTTCCTGCTCAAATCCATTCCGTTTCACGTGAAACTATCCTATGGACTCCTTATCAGCTTCTTAATCGCTAGCTTCTACCTAGAATCCTTAGACCTTTTCTGGCAAGGTTTCCACGCGCCAAACATGTTCCTTCATCGCTACTCCTGGCTCTTCTCCCTACTGATTGTCTGGATGGCGGCCACTGTCTTGGAACGACTCGACCAGCTACAATTCAAACAAGTTCTCTTAGCCAGTCTCTTTCTCGCAGGCGGTTGGGGAGTAACCTGGTTCTTCTCGAAAGAGAACTATGACTTCTTGAACTCCACCCAGTTTCTTTTAACGTTTGAATTTTTAGGAGCCTATCTCCTCCTCTTCTGGGCTTACAAAAAGGCAAAATTGTCTTCAATCTTCTATACCCTAGCGGTTAGTTTCTTCCTAATCGTAGAACTTGGTTGCAATTCTTTTTACCAAATCCAAGGAATTGCGGCAGAATGGGGATTTGCCAGTCTCGATTCCTACAAAAGAGGACAAGAAGAAATCTTGCAGCTAAAAGAAACTATGGAGTCTGGCTTCTACCGAACTGAACTAACCCAAGTACAAACGGGGAATGATACCATGAAGCATGGTCTAAACGGTATTTCACAATTCTCATCTGTTCGAAATCGCTTAGCAAGTGGCACACTGGACGTTCTAGGTTACAAATCATCTGGTAGCAACCTCAACCTTCGCTATCAAAACAACACCATCCTAATGGATAGCCTCTTCGGTATCCGCTATATTATAGGTAAAAATCACCCGCCACGTCTCGGATTTAGCACTTTAGCTAGCGAAGGAGATTATCAGCTTGAGGAAAATCAATGGGCTCTACCACTGGCTTTTCTAACCCAAGAAACTTATGAAGATATTAAATTATCTACGCTAACCTTAGATAACCAAAGAGACCTGCTCCAACATCTGACTGGACTCGACTCTATCCTTTTCGATCAAGTTCCAATTTATGAAAGTAATACCGATCGTACAATCAAAAAAGAAGGAGATGCTCCCCCACAAACAACCTTTGTGGTAGAAGCACCAGCCAACCAGCAGCTCTACCTCAGTCTCCCAAATATCCAATTCCCAGATGAGGAAGACTCTGTCGTACAGCTGCTCATTGATGGTACCTATTACACCTATACGTTGGATAACACCTTTTCCTTCTTCGACTTGGGCTATTTCCCAGAGGCGAAGGAAGTCACCGTCAAACTCTTCTTCCCAGGTGCTACAGAAGCCAGCTACCAAGAACCTCATGTCTATAGTGTCCCACAAGAAAGTTTGGAAGCGATTTTCACTAAGCTAAAAGAAAACCAGACTGAGGTGCACACACAGGGAAATAGGATGGAAATCCGTTACCAAACAGACAAAGAAACCAGCCTCTTTGTAACCCTTCCCTACGACAAAGGCTGGAAAGCCTACCAAAATGGCAAAGAAATTCCAATCCGCCAAGCACAAACTGGATTTATGGCCGTTGATGTTACAAAAGGAACTGGCAAGGTCCAACTGATCTTTGTCCCACAAGGTTTCTACCTCGGCCTCTGGATTAGCCTTACTTCCCTCCTTCTTTTCCTAGCCTACCAGCATTGGCTAAGAAATAGATTCCAGACGAATTAGAATACAAATACTCCTTAAACTTCAACATCTGATGATAATAGTCCAAGTCCTGTTGAACATCTATTCCATTGGCTTTCTTAGTCATCTCGTCTAAATTTTTCGAGTATTCTATTTTTGAAATAAAAAGACGCATCTGATCAGCTTTTAAAGTTCTGAATGGATGCGTCTTATTTTTAGCAAGAAAAAAAGTCGGATAAACTCCGACTTCACCTATAGTCCGTACGGGATTCGAACCCGTGTTACCGCCGTGAAAAGGCGGTGTCTTAACCCCTTGACCAACGGACCATCCTGTCTCAAGGACAAGAATAATTATAGCAGTTCTAATTTGAGAATGCAAGACTTTTTTTCAAAAAATTTTATTTTTTTCTTCCAGTAATTCTTTCATGGCTGTAAAACGTAGTCGTGACAAGGGACAGCTGGCCTGACCATAGAATAAAACTTCTTTTTTCCGTCTATCCCAGCCTCGGATATTTTGAATATTTGCCAAATAAGATTTGTGGGGGCAAAAGAAACGCTCTCTCCCTTGAGGATCTGTTAAACCTTTCAATTCCTGCAAGGTGCCAGAAAATTCCTTGATAAAATTTTTACCAACAATTCGTAACTTGTGAGAGCTAGCCGCTGTTTCGATATAAAGAATATCTTGAAAAGGAATGCGGAGGCGTTCTCCTTTGGTACTGAAATCAAAAAAATCTTCCTCAGTATCCATATCTAAAAAATGAGTTCGACTGTATTCCAAAACCTCACGAATTCGCAAACGGAATACATCTTTTGCCAAATCCTTGGGAATAAAATCCAAAGCAGCTACTTGATAGCGAAAAGTCAGCAAGGCAAATTCTGAATGAGAGCTGGTAAATACAATAATCGCGTAAGGGTTATTTTGCCGAATTTCACGCGCTACCTCCAGCCCCGTTCGCTCACGATTTTGAATTTCAATATCCAAAAAATAAAGCTGATGAACTTCTGCTTGCGCGTGATATTCCATAAATTCTTCCAACTTTCCCGTCGATCGAATGTCTAGTTTTTGCTGAAGTTCCTCTCCAAGTTCTTGAAGAATCCTTTCCAAGCGAACTTGATGATGAACCTGATCCTCTAAAATCAGCACTTTCATAGTTAACTCCTTATGGTTAGATGTTGTATGAAGTTCTGAGAACCGATCTCAGTCTCCAATAACAGAACTTCCTCGTGGTTTAAGATCCGCTGAACCGTAAACAAACCAGTCCCCCTGTCAGATCCCTTAGTAGACCAATCCGACTGAAAGATTTTTTGAATATTCAACTCACCAGGGGGACGACTATTTTCCAAGATCATCTCAAGTCCCTGATCACTTCTAAACAAGGCCAAATCAATTCGTTTACTCTCAGAGACTTGAGCCGCCTCGATAGCATTGGTCAGTAAGATATTCAGCAGTCGCACCAAAGCCAGTTGATTCACTTCCATGGGCGGCACCTTGTCTCGAATTTCTAGATAAAAATTCAAGCCTTTTTCTTGTGCCTGACAGAGATAATAGAAAATCAAACTCCGAATAGTCTTATCTTCCAAGAGACAGAGATCAAAATAAGAATATTCACGGGAAGACATGACTTCATTAGCCTCTACCAACACTTCCTTATGTAATTTTTCAACCAATTCCCAATCCCTACTTTCAATCGCTGCCGTAAAACTCACCATCATCCCTGCAAAATCATGCCGAAAGCCCCTTAAATCTTGATACATGCACCCTAACTTTTTGCATAACTTAGTCATGGGGAGCTTATTCTCCCTTTCCTTTTTTTCAAAAGAAAGAATAGACAAGCGCAACCGCAAGATAACAAAGGCAAAAAGATAAAGCGATGCCGTTCGCAAGAAGCCGGAACAACCAATGGATAAAATCGAACAGGTACACATTTGCGAAAGGGTTAGGAAAAGATGGATCAAGATAAAGCATACGAAAGAAATTCGAATCTGCTTCCGAAAACGTGGCTCATCCATAAATAACAGATAACGATGAAAATATTGGAACAGCAAATACAAGGTATGCAGGGACAAACCAGCCATCAAACCGTACAGAAGGAGATGAAAATCCACAAAAAACTCATGACCTACAATTGTATAGAGACAAAATAAGAAGAAAACTCGTAATAAATCAAATCCTAGATAGAGTATCCCCACTGAGTAAGAAGAGAAACGAAAACTCTCGTAGGTATTCCGATACAGGAACCACGAGAGTATGAAGGGTTCTGCAAATAAGAGAAAGTAAAAGAAGAAGAAGCGCAAAGTTCCGATTCCCACAAGAACCAACTCATAAAGCCAGAAATAAAGAAAGAAGGGCCACTTCACCCGATTTCTCAGTAGACTAAAAAAGAGCCAGCCCAGGCCCACAGCACGGATAAGCAATAAAAGCAGATGAAACGGACTATCGTCTCGTAAAAACAAATGAACTTCCATAGCAATTTAATAGTATATCTTAAACGATCCTCCGATGGGGAGCTAGGTCCCAAAATGTCATAAAAACTGCCTGAAATGTATAATATGCAGGGCTATTTTCTGAAAATGATGATTTTCATTTCATTTTAGCGGGCAAAAAAAGAACTGGCTAGAAACCAGTCCTTTGTGCATCAGGCAAGCATCTACATGATCCCAGCAGGATTCGAACCTGCGACCGTTCGCTTAGAAGGCGAATGCTCTATCCAGC
This sequence comes from Streptococcus sp. 121, assembly GCF_016458205.1. Lineage (GTDB taxonomy): Bacteria > Bacillota > Bacilli > Lactobacillales > Streptococcaceae > Streptococcus. The sequence goes on from NZ_JAEMED010000016.1 coordinate 20,494, forward strand.
TGAGCTATGGGACCAATTCTACTAATTATACCAAATAAAACGACAGCATGCAAGAAGGCAGAACTTCCTTATTCCTATCAAAGCCAACGGTTCAGCTACAGTACAGCCCAGCTGATTTATTTATGGTAGGGACTTCCTTCTTGGATCATAAAGGAGCGATAAACCTGTTCAACCAGAATCAGTTTCATCAACTGATGAGGCAGGGTCATCCGCCCAAAACTCAAAAGCAAGTTAGCCCTTGTCTTAATTCGGTCAGATAAGCCTAGGCTGCCCCCTATGACAAAGGTCAAGGTGGAGTGGCCGTTTAAGGTTGCGCCTGCCAAGGCTTGACTTAATTCCTCAGAAGACTGGAGTTTCCCCTCAATGGCCAAAACAACCAGAAAATCACGATCTTGAATTTTCGCTTCGATTTTCTGACCTTCTTTTTCAATAATGGTAGCTTTTTCTCTGGAGCTAGCCTTATCTGGGATGCGTTCATCTGCAACTTCAATCATCTCCACCTGGCAAAAACGCGATAAGCGTTTCTGATATTCTTGGATTCCGTCTCGCAGATATTTTTCTTTTAATTTTCCAACTGTTAAAAACTTTACTTTCATATCCTCATTATACACAAAGTTATCCACAATTTGTGGATAACTTTGTTGTTTTAAGCTATAATTAAGTCTGATTTTATATAGTCAACTTGTGAATTGGAGGCCCACATGAAAAATAAATCATTAAAAACACCTGCGATTGCTGCTGGTATCCTTGGACTTAGCTTTTTAGGAGGCTATGCTGGCACTCAATTGTCTCAAAATCAAAATTTGCTCAGCAACCAGACACAGGTGGTTCCACAAAAAACACAAAAACATGAAACCAGTACAACACTTGCTGTGAATAAAGTTCAAAATGCTGTTGTATCCGTCATCAGCTATGCTGAAAATGACCAAAGTAACAGTATTTTCAACCTTGGTCCAAATGAGAGTGGGGAAGATACCGCGGCTGGAGAAGGATCCGGTGTCATCTACAAAAAAGACGGAAAATACGCCTATCTCGTCACCAATACCCATGTCATCTCTGGAGCTAGCCGTCTCGATATTCAATTTGCAGATGGCAGCAAGGTCGAAGGTGAAGTGGTTGGTTTAGATGTCTATTCTGACATCTCGGTCGTTCGTATCCCTGCTGACAAAGTCCAAGAAGTGGCAACTTTTGGTGATTCCAGCCAATTAAGTATCGGAGAAACAGCTATCGCTATCGGTAGCCCCCTAGGAACAGACTATGCTAATTCTGTAACCCAAGGAATTATCTCAAGTTTGGAGAGAACGGTAACCTCTAAATCAGAAGACGGTCAGACAATCTCAACCAAGGCTCTACAGACGGATGCAGCTATCAACCCAGGGAACTCAGGAGGACCTTTAATCAATATCGATGGCCAAGTCATCGGAATTACCTCAAGCAAGATTGCCTCCAGCATTTCTGGAGTCTCTGTAGAAGGAATGGGCTTCGCAATTCCTTCAAATGAAGTTATTGCCATAGTTGAGCAGTTAGAGGAGAATGGTTCTATTCGCCGCCCAGCACTTGGAATCAGCATGCTCAACCTGACCAATCTGACTACCAGCGATCTCGATCGCCTCAACCTCCCAGAGGATATCCAAGGAGGTGTCGTTGTCCGTTCTACTCAGGAAGGATTCCCAGTTGACGGTAAATTGGAACAATATGACGTCATCACAAAGATTGACGATACAGATATTCAGTCAACCAGTGATTTACAATCAGCGCTTTACAGTAAAAACATCAATGATACGATTACCATTGAATTTTACCGTAATGGCAAGCTCCAGAAAGTAGATGTCAAACTCGATAAAACTACTCAAGACTTGAAACAATAACCTTCTCACCGCTTTACATTTTCGTAAAGCGGTGTTATACTTTACTAATGGATTACATGGCAGAACTTTCCATTCAAGATATTCAGACCAATCCTTATCAACCTAGGCGACACTTTTCGGATGCTGCCTTGACAGAATTGAGTCAATCAATTAGTGTCAACGGCCTCATTCAACCCATTATAGTCCGAAAATCGCCCATTACTGGTTATGAATTACTGGCAGGGGAACGGCGCCTTCGCGCCTGTCAAGAGCTAGGATGGACCACCATACCAGCACTGGTTAAGGACTTAACCAATTCCCAAATGATGGAACAAGCAATTATCGAAAATCTCCAACGGGAAGACTTGGATCCTATCGAGGAAGCCCTTGCCTTTCAAAAACTGGTAGAACATGGACTAACCCACGAAGATGTCGGACAGCAATTAGGAAAATCTCGACCTTATATCTCAAATAGTCTGCGTCTCCTGAAATTAGCCCCAGGTCTACAAGAAGCGCTTAGCCAGGGCACCATTAGTCCAGGTCACGCTAGGCTCCTCTTGGCTTTTAAAACAGAAGAACAGTTGCACTATTTGCAGCAAGTCATCGAGAAGGGATGGACAGTTCGACAGCTAGAAAAAGAACTGAAAAATCCGCAGTCCCCAGTAACTAAGAAGCCCAAGGATCCCTTTCTCTCCGAAGAAGAACGCAAGCTTCAAGAGATCCTAGGCACGCGCACCCAGATTAAACAAGACAAAAATAACCAGGGAAGTATCACAATTTACTTTGATTCCTTGGATGAATATGACCGAATTATCCACATGCTGAAATAGGCATGTGGATTTTTATTTTTTCCCCACAACATTTCTCACAGGCTACTCCCAGGATATTCAAAGCTTTCCCAAGTAATTCACACCCTGTGGAAAACTATTAACAAACAGGTGGATTACTTTCCACAGCTTGTGGAAAACTAGGCTATGTGGTATAATTTTTCTAATTGATTTTACACAAGAAAGGAATCGCTATGAACAAAAACGAAGCATTTTGGCAGCGGTTTTTAGAGTTAACCAGAGATTCCAAACAATCAGAAGTTATCCAATTTTTTGTTGAACCCGCAGAATTGGTTTCGGTGGATGATCAAACCGTCACCATTTACTTAGACAACTCAGCAAAAGCAGACTACTGGGAAAACAATATCCAATCCAATTTGATCGTTGCTGGATTCGAAGTCTTTGACAGGGAATTAAAAGTCGAATATGTCTTTGAAAGACCAAATCCAACTTTTAACAGTGATAGTCCAACTTTTAGAGCCCCTATTCGAGAACAATCTTTTACAGACACTGGACTCCAAAGTCGCTATACTTTTGAAGATTTTGTTTTAGGAGAAGGCAACAAATTTGCCTTTTCAGCCAGCATGGCTGTTGCCGAAAGTCCAGGTAATACCTATAATCCACTCTTTCTACACGGAGGACCTGGATTAGGAAAGACACATCTGATCAATGCAATCGGAAATTTTTATTTTGGTGTCTTTCCTGGTAACCGAGTTCTCTATATATCCGCTGAGAATTTCATGAATAATTTCATCGATTCCATCCGCTTGATGACAACAGATGAATTTAAAAAAAGGTTCCGAACTCTCGACCTATTAATTATCGATGATATTCAAGCCTTAAACAAAGAAAGTATGGCATCGACCCAAGAAGAGCTTTTCAATACCTTTGAAGCTCTGTACAAAGAAGGGAAGCAGATTGTCTTTACTAGTGATCGCCCTCACACTGAGTTAAAGGGAATAGCTGATCGCCTAACCACACGATTTGCTTGGGGTCTGGTATGTGACATTACCCCACCAGACTACGAAACCCGGATTGCCATTTTAAAATCCAAGACAGAGCACTCACCATATAGATTCCCAACCGAAACCTACGAATATTTAGCCAATCAATTTGACAACAATGTCCGAGAAATTGAAGGAGCCCTTAATGATATCAAGCTGACCGCACAAGTTGAAGGAATCACTGAGATTACTGTGGAAGTCGCAGCAAAGGCTATTCGGTCCAGAAAAGAAGACACGCGCCGTATTTCACGCGTTATTCCAATTGATACCATCCAAGAAGTAGTAGGAAAATTCTATGGCATAAGCCTTAAAGAGATTAAAGGAACCAGCCGTAAGCAAAATATCGTTAAAGCCCGTTCTGTAGCCATGTACCTCAGCCGCGAATTGACCGACAATTCAACCCCTAAAATTGGTAAAGCATTTGGAGGAAAAGATCATACAACGGTCATGCACAGTCACAATAAAATCAAAAAGCAAATCGAAGAAGACCAAGCCCTTCAGATCGAAATATCCGAATTAAAGAAAAAAATAAAATAATACTTAACTAATTTCAAAATCAGAATACTCGCGGAATTTCAAAAAAATGACGAGGAAATCCCATGATGATAGCTCAACAGGTGTAGGAGACCTATTGAATATTAAGGATAAGACTTGAAAGCACGCAATCAGTAAGTTCATCAAAGAGGCTTAACTAAGTCACATTTTGAAATGCAATGAGTATAACTCCCTGTGAATAACTCAAAAACTTATCAACAAGTTATCCACAGGTTGTGCACAAGTCTATTCACTTGATGGACAATGGATTGAGCCTTTTATCCACAATATCCACAAGCCCTACTACTATTATTAAATAATAATCACTAAAAAATAAATAAAGGAGATTCCATGTTACAATTCTCTATAAACAAGAATTTTTTTCTACAAGCGCTTAACACAGTTAAACGTGCTATTAGTTCTAAAAATGCAATTCCAATTCTTTCAACCTTAAAAATTGAAGCCCATGCTGAAGGAGTCATCTTAATTGGTTCCAACGGGCAAATTTCTATCGAGAATTTTATTCCTGTTGAGCAAAAAGATGCTGGACTTGTTGTTGATCAACCAGGCAGTCTTCTTTTAGAAGCTACATTCTTTATTAATGTTATCTCTAGCCTTCCTTCACTTGAATTAGATTTAAAAGAAATTGAAAATAAGCAGCTTTTGCTTAAAAGTGGAAAATCAGAGATTACCCTAAAAGGAAAAGACAGTAACCAATACCCACGTATCCAAGAAATTCCCACCAGCAATCCACTTCTATTAGAGACAAAAGTCCTTAAAGAATTGATTTCCGAGACAGCTTTTGCTGCAAGTTCTCAAGAAAGTCGCCCAATTTTAACAGGGGTTCATTTTGTTCTTGATGAAAATAAACAATTGAAAACAGTTGCAACAGATTCACATCGTCTCAGTCAAAAAATTATCCAACTAGAAAATGCTGGTGATGCTTTTGATGTGGTGATTCCAAGTAAATCTCTGAAAGAATTTACAGCAGTATTTGGCGATGAAATTACATCCATTGAGGTTTTCTTTGCTCAAAATCAATTGCTCTTTAAGAGTGAATACATTTCATTCTACATCCGCTTACTAGAAGGGAATTATCCGGATACAAACCGTTTAATTCCAACAATGTTCAATAGTCAACTTACCTTCAACGTGGTACAGCTACGCCAAGCCATGGAACGGGCTCGACTTTTGTCCAATGCAACTCAAAATGGAACAGTGAAAGTGGAAATTAAAGACCAGACTGTGCGTTCCTATGTTAACTCTCCTGAGGTAGGACAAGTGGATGAAGAATTGGAAGTTTTGGCCATTGAGGGAGAAGACTTGAGCATTAGCTTTAACCCCAACTATATGATTGAGGCCTTAAAAGCGATTAAGTCTGAAGAAGTTATTTTGAGCTTTATCTCCTCTATTCGACCTTTTACTCTAAAAGCAGCTGAAGAAGATCAATTGATTCAATTGATTACTCCTGTTCGAACAAATTAGGAGGTTCTATGTACCAAGTTGGAAGCAAGGTCGAAATGAAAAAGCCACACGCTTGTTTGGTCAAGTCCACTGGGAAGAAGGCTAATGATTGGGAAGTGAGGCGCGTGGGAGCCGATATCAAACTTCAGTGTCGCAATTGCCAGCATCTAGTCATGATGAGTCGGCATGACTTTGAAAGAAAGCTTAAGCGGGTGCTTGAAGAATAAATTCAAGAGGGGATGATAGTCAAGCGAAGATTCGTTTGAACTTACCCCTCTTTTTAATTTTTGATATAATGGATTGGATGACTGAAAGCAGGAATTATAATCTACAAAAAGAGTTGCTTTCACTTACATGAAATGAGGAGAAAAAGATGGCTTTAACTGCAGGAATTGTTGGCTTGCCAAATGTTGGAAAGTCGACCTTATTTAATGCGATTACAAGAGCAGGCGCAGAGGCTGCCAATTACCCCTTTGCAACAATCGACCCTAATGTTGGTCGGGTTGAAGTACCAGATGAGCGACTTATCAAATTGACCGAGTACATCAAACCTCAGAAAACCGTACCAACGACATTTGAGTTCACCGATATTGCAGGGATTGTTAAAGGGGCATCAAAAGGCGAAGGTCTGGGTAATAAGTTTTTAGCCAATATTCGCGAAGTGGATGCAATTGTCCATGTGGTCCGTGCTTTTGAGGATGAAAATGTTATGCGTGAACAAGGACGAGAATCTGATTTTGTGGATCCGATGGCGGATATTGATACCATTAATTTAGAGCTAATCCTAGCGGACTTGGAAAGCATTAACAAGCGCTATGCGCGTGTTGAAAAAATGGCTCGAACCCAGAAAGACAAGGATTCTGTAGCGGAATTTGCAGTCTTAGAAAAAATCAAACCTGTCCTAGAGGATGGTAAATCTGCGCGAACCATTGAATTTAGCCCTGAAGAAGAGACTATTGTGAAAGGTCTCTTCCTCCTCACCACAAAACCAGTTTTATATGTGGCTAATGTAGATGAAGATCAAGTAGCTGATCCAGATGCAATTGAATATGTGCAACAAATTCGTGCTTTCGCAGCAACAGAAAATGCAGAAGTGGTGGTTATCTCAGCTCGCGCAGAAGAAGAAATTTCTGAATTAGAGGAAGAAGACAAGGCAGAATTTCTTGAAGCTATGGGCTTGAATGAATCAGGTGTCGACAAATTAACTCGAGCTGCTTATCATCTACTCGGACTCGGAACCTATTTCACAGCTGGTGAAAAAGAAGTCCGGGCCTGGACTTTTAAACGCGGCATGAAGGCTCCGCAAGCAGCTGGCATTATCCACTCAGACTTCGAAAAGGGCTTTATCCGTGCTGTAACCATGTCCTACGATGATCTTATGACCTACGGTAGCGAGAAAGCTGTCAAAGAGGCTGGTCGCCTCCGTGAGGAAGGAAAAGAATACATTGTCCAAGACGGTGACATCATGGAGTTCCGCTTTAACGTTTAATCAATTCAAGAACCGAGGTTGGCCCTACTCCGACCTCTTTTCGTATTGGAGGAATTATGACAAAACTCATTGTTGGCCTGGGAAACCCAGGCTCTAAATACCAAGGTACACGCCACAATGTTGGATTTCAATTTGTAGATCAAATTGCCCAAAAAGAAGGCGTAATCTTTAAAGAAGATCGGATTTTTCAAGCCGAAATTACCTCTTTTTTCTACCAAGGAGAAAAGATTTATTTAGCTAAACCAACTACTTTTATGAATAAAAGTGGATTGGCGGTTGAAGCTCTCCTGGCTTATTACGGGTTAAGGGCAGAAGATTTAATCGTAATTTATGATGATCTCGACATGACTGTTGGCAAGGTAAGACTTCGGGCAAAGGGATCAGCAGGGGGTCACAATGGTATCAAAAATATAATCCACCTGCTAGGTCACTCTGATTTTTTACGCTTTAAAATCGGAATTGGAAGACCAGCTCCCCAACAATCTGTGCCCAACTATGTCCTAGGTAAATTTAGTACGGACGATCAGATTGCCATCTCAGAAGCTCTAGAACGGGTCACAGAGGCTTTTTACTACTATCTGGATACAAGGGACCTAGAAGCAAGTATGAGGTGCTACAATGGCTAAACAGAACCTGATTTCTCTATTTGAACAAAATCAGCAAATTCAGGACTGGCTTGACGGATTTGATCCTAGCTCTCGGCAATTGGTGCTTGGCCTATCTGCGACCAGTAAAGCCTTGGCGCTAGCTAGTCTTCTTGGCAAGAAAAAAGCGAAAATTGTTACCATCGTAGCAAGCACGGTCGAGGCGGAACGCCTGGAAAGTGACCTGATTGCATTGGTAGGGGAGAAAAAAATTTACCGCTTTCTAGCAGAGGATATGGCCGTAGTGGAGTTGGCTTTTTCTTCTAAGGAAAGAGAGTACACCCGAGCTCAGGCTCTACAATTTTTGCAGGAGGAAGGGGAAGGCATTGTGATTGCCAACCTAGCGGCTCTAGGACTGCGTCTTCCTGATCCACGAGCCTATCGTGCCTATAGCCAGACTTTGACAGTAGGCATAGCCTATCCATTTGAACAGATACTAAATCAGCTAAATGAGATGGGCTATACCAAAGTGGGACAGGTCACCCAAGAAGGGGAGTACAGTCAGCGGGGAGATATCTTAGATCTTTTCCCTTTGGGCCAAGAGCTTCCTTATCGTTTAGAATTTTTCGGAGATGAGTTAGACAATCTCCGCACCTTTAGTCCGGAACACCAACGCTCACAGGAAAAAGTTGAGTCTATTTTGATTCAACCTGTCCGTAGCCAACTTGTCGGAGAAGAGGACTATGAACGAGCTGAAGCAGCATTTTTGGACTTGATGAAAAACCAAAGTCGTCCTGGCCTCCTATCTTATTTGCAGGAAATCTTAGCATCTATTCGGTTGCGATCCTATCACGAAGCCTTTCCCAGCTTTCTCCAGTATTTCTATGAGGGAGAATGGTCTCTTTTAGACTACCTTCCTAAGAATAGTTTGGTAATTTTCGATGAATTCCAAAGGTTGACAGATAAAAAAGCTCAGCAAGAGTTAGAAGTTGCGCAATACTTGACAGATCAATTACAAGTTGATAAAGCACTGTCAAGACAGATCTATTTCTTAGATTCCTATTCTAAGTGGCGACTTTACAAGCCAGCTAGCTTCTTTTCTTATTTACAACGTGGATTTGGAAATTTGAAATTAAGCGGATTGCACCAGTTTCAAGAATTCCTGCTTCAAGATTACTTCAGTCAACTACCACTGATTAAAGACGAACTCTTACGCTTCCAAAAATCAGGCTATACAATTTTACTTGACGTCACATCTACAGAACATTTACAAACTTTACAAGAAACTTTACAAGACTACAACTTGACAATTAAAACTGTGAATAGCGATGAAGTCAAAGTAAATGAGATACAGTTCTGTAAACTTGGCCTCAGTCAAGGTTTTCAATTGCAGGATCAAAAGTTATTACTAATAACAGAAAAGGAATTGTTTCAAAAGAAAACCAAACGTCGGGTTCGCCGTCAAAACATAAGCAATGCGGAGCGCTTAAAAAGTTACCAAGAATTAGAAAAAGGCGACTATGTTGTCCACGCTATTCATGGGATTGGACAGTATCTTGGAATCGAGACCATCGAAGTGTTAGGTAGTTACCGGGATTATGTAACAGTTCGTTATGAAAATGGAGATCGAATTTCCTTACCTGTTGATCAACTGGACTTACTCTCCAAATATATAGGAAGCGAAGGTAAGGCACCAAAACTCAATAAATTGAATGATGGGCGCTTCCAGAAAGCGAAACGAAAGGTTGAGAAGCAGGTTCAAGATATCGCTGATGACCTACTGAAACTGTATGCAGCGCGTGCTCAATTAAAAGGCTTTGCCTTTTCTCCGGATGGTCCAGATCAAGAAGACTTTGACCAGGACTTCCCTTATGTCGAAACAGATGACCAGCTCAAGAGTATCCAAGAGATTAAGGAAGATATGGAAAAGGATAAACCTATGGACCGCCTCTTGGTGGGGGATGTTGGGTTTGGAAAAACAGAAGTTGCCATGCGAGCTGCCTTTAAGGCTGTTCAAGATCATAAACAGGTGGCAGTTCTGGTTCCTACCACCGTCTTAGCCCAACAACATCTGGTCAACTTTCAAGAACGTTTCGCTGAGTTTGCTGTGGAAGTCGATGGACTGAGTCGATTTAAGACTAAGAAGGAGCAGGCAGCTACCCTGGAGAAGTTAGCTAAGGGTCAAGTTGACATTATCATCGGAACCCATCGCCTTTTGTCCAGTGATGTCACATTTTCCGATCTTGGCTTGATTATTATCGATGAGGAACAGCGTTTTGGCGTCAAACACAAGGAAAAATTGAAGGAATTGAAAAATAAGGTGGATGTCCTAACCCTAACTGCTACTCCAATTCCTCGAACCCTCCACATGTCTATGTTAGGAATCCGTGACTTATCAGTCATTGAAACGCCACCAACCAACCGTTATCCAGTACAAACCTTTGTGATGGAAACCAATCCGCAGGTAATTCGAGATGCGGTTCTTAGAGAAATGGAACGGGGTGGTCAGGCCTATTACCTCTATAATCGTGTGGACACAATTGAACTTAAAGTTGCTGAATTACAGGAACTCATACCAGAAGCTTCCATTGGCTATGTCCATGGACGAATGTCAGAGGTACGTCTGGAAAATACCCTTCTTGATTTTGTCAACGGAGTCTACGATCTCCTGGTTACCACAACCATCATTGAAACGGGTGTTGATATCCCCAATGCTAATACGCTCTTTATTGAAAATGCAGATCACATGGGGCTATCCACTCTCTACCAGTTGAGGGGACGAGTTGGTCGTAGTAACCGTATTGCTTACTCTTATCTCTTTTATCGACCTGATAAAAGTTTGAGTGAAGCATCAGAGAAACGCTTAGATGCCATCAAGGGCTTCACAGAATTGGGAAGTGGATTTAAGATTGCCATGCAGGACCTATCAATTCGGGGAGCTGGAAATCTATTGGGCAGTTCCCAGAGTGGCTTCATTGACTCTGTTGGATTTGAACTTTATTCCCAATTATTGGAAGAAGCCATTGCCAAGAAGCAAGGGAAGATTCAGGCCCAGCAAGGAACCAATGCGGAAATCTCCATGGGAATCGATGCCTATTTACCATCCGAGTATATTCAGGATGAACGCCATAAGATTGAAATCTACAAGCGTATTCGCCAAATCCGAGGGGAAGAGGATTACCAAGAACTTCAAGAGGAGTTGATGGACCGCTTTGGAGAATATCCAGACCCAGTGGCGTATTTATTAGAAGTTGGGCTATTGAAAGCCTACGCTGATCAGATTTTTATTGAAAATATCCTTTTGAAAAAAGGGGCTATCCATATACGATTTGCTACGAAAGCTGCTCGCTATTTCTTGGCCCAAGATTATTTCCAAGCACTGTCGCAAACCACTATTAAGGCACAATTAAGTGACATGCAAGGAAAAATGGAAGTGATCTTCAACTTACATCAGGAAAAAGATTATGAAATTCTAGAGGCCTTGCTTCAGTTCACGCGCTTCCTAGCCCAGGAACTTAAAGAAAAACTCAAGGACTCAGAGCAGGTCTCTGGTCAAAACGTGTTACAATAGAAAAAAAGGAGAAAGATTTATGCGCTTAGACAAATACCTCAAAGTATCTCGTTTAATCAAACGCCGTCCTGTAGCAAAGGAAGTGGCGGACAAGGGACGAATCAAAGTGAATGGCGTTTTGGCTAAAAGTTCGACCGACTTAAAAATCGACGATATCGTGGAGATTCGCTTTGGTCATAAACTTGTCCGGGTGAAGGTCTTAGAGATGCTAGATAGTACCAAAAAAGAAGATGCTTCTAAGATGTATGAACTATTAGAAGAAGTAAGGATAGAAGAAGATGCCTAGAAATGTCCTCCAAATGAAAAACGCCTATATTGAGGAGGAAGCTTCGCAGCGTCGGAATGACCATGATGGACGACGCCAGCGTAATCGCTTTATAGGCTGGGTTCTGATTTTGGTTGTAATTTTGTTTATTCTTCCAATCTTTAATCTGGCAAATACCAGACAGGTTTTGGAACAAAGACAAAAGCAATACCGAGAAATGGACCAACAATACCAACAATTAGAAAAGGAGGAGGAGAGATTGGCGACACTGGCTAAAAAGCTAGAAGATGATGACTATGCCAGCAAGTACATGCGGGCCCGTTACTACTACTCTAAAGACGGCGAGACCATCTACACGATTCCAGATCTCCTACCTAAATAATGGAAAAATCCCAACTCATGAAAAAAGTGGCTCTATTTCTCCAACATTCTGAGGATAAGCTAACAGAACTGGAAGAAAAGAATAAGGCCTATTATTTACTAGAACATGTTGAAGACAAGTAAGCATCCCTGGGTGATTTTACCTGTCCTTGCTTGGTTTACCTCCTGGCCATTCGTCAATTTGGATCCGGCTGAGAAACTTAATCTGGCCCCAGAACAAGCAGCAGCTCTCTTCCAAGTATCTTACAGCTTGTTATACACGGAAATCCCGGAAAATCCAGTAGCTACAGTGGATATGGTCAGTTTCAAAGACCAGGATTTGACCCAGGTCGCAAAATCCTGGTCTTCGAATCAAGCTCTGCTGATTCAAGATTTGCTCTACCGGGATGATGGGACCCCGCTGTTTCAACTGAAGGACGGCAGCTTTATCTTAGCCAGCCGTTCTTTCATTTATTCAAATCAGCTGTTGCATGAAGAAGACTATGAAGGACTTCTTTGGCTCCAGCCCGATGCAAAATTTTATAAGGAAGTTCCACAGGATCAAAGCAAGGTCAGCAAAAGGAACTATCAAGCTTATCAACCTATTAAAATTGTTAAGAAAGTGACCTATCCTCGAACTGAGTATGGCGTGACGGACAAGGGGGACTATGTTGACTGGTCCTCGCTCAGTAAGGAGGACAATCGCATGCAGAGGGTTCAAGAGCTACTAGATGAGAAATACCAGGATGAGAATGTGGGTATCTATGTTCAGCAAGTGGAGACTAGTAAGGTGGCAGGGATTAATCAGAATAAGGCGATGTATTCTGCTAGTATTACCAAGCTTCCCTATCTTTATTACGTGCAGGAACAAGTTCTTGAAGGGAACTTGAAGTGGACAGATCGGGTGAAGTATACCAAGGAAACAGAAGATTATGACGGAGCCTATGATCCTGCGGGAACAGGAAGTCTCCCCAAGGAACCCAATCAAGAATCCTATAACTATAAGGAGCTGGAGGATAAGGCTGCAAAAGAATCGGATAATGTAGCCCATAATATCCTGGGTTATTATGGAACGGATAAGTCGAGTCCAGCTTTTCAAAAAGCCATCAAGCAGATTGTAGGGCAGGAATGGGATGTTGTAGACCGAGAGGTCACCCCGGAGATGGCCGGCCGGCTCATGGAGGCTATCTATCTACAAAACGGTGAGTTACTTTCAATGTTACAGCAGACTGCATTTGATGACCAGCGGATCCCCCGAGATCTTCCAGTTCCTGTGGCCCACAAAATTGGTGATGCGGATGCCTTTCACCATGATGCGGCTCTGGTCTATGCTAAATCCCCCTATGTCCTGGTTATCTTTACGGAAAACAAGGACAATGAGCTGATCTCCAAGATTTCTAAAGATATTTATGAGGTACTAAAATGACTATGGAAACTCTAATCCTGGAGCATGTCTGTAAGGAAGGCTACTTTCAAGACCATTCTAAGGTATTACTGGCCTTATCCGGGGGCAAGGATTCCTTATATTTGCTCAGTTTCCTTTACCGTAATCGGGACGAGCTAGGCCTGGATTTGGGGCTGGCTCATGTTAATTATGGGCAGCGTCCGGAAGCTGACTGGGAAGAAGAGTCCCTGAGACGTCTAGCCCAGGAGTTAGAACTACCCTTCTATAGTCGCTCCTTTACGGGAGATTTCAGCGAGGCTGTGGCACGTGCCTTTCGCTATGACTTCTTTGCTGAAATCATGGCGGAACAGGGGTATACTGCCTTGGTAACTGGCCACCATCGCGATGATCAGGTAGAGACCATTCTCATGCGTTTGATTCGGGGCAATCACTTGGAAAATCTCACGGGCATGCAGGAATGTCAGGATTTTGCTGGAGGCCAGCTGATTCGACCACTTCTAAACTTTGCGAAGGTGGATTTGCCTCAGGAAGTTTATTTCGAAGATGCCTCGAATAATAGTCCACTTTATTTTCGCAATCGTGTCCGTCACAAGATTCTTCCGGATCTGCGCCAGGAGAATCCCCAGCTAGATACAGGTCTTCTACGACTCTCCCAGAAAGTAGAGCAGCTTTATAGCCTTTTGAACAGTCTGACGACTCCCTTAGATCCTCTTCATTTGGAAAAATGGAAAGAAGAGTCAGAAGCCTTGCAAATTTACCTCTTAGAACAGTACTTAAAAAACTATCCCCAGTTCCCTCGGGGACCTGAACAAGTGGAGAAGCTGGCTCATCTGCTTCGAAAAGAGGGCAGTCAGACTAGCTATTTAGGTCAGGGATATTGGTTAGATAAGCGCTACAATCAATTTTCACTGACCCAGACCCCCCCAGCTCGCTTTGACTCGCAGTCCTTTTGGTTAGAACCGGGTCAAGTAACTGATTTTGGCCCCTTTCATTTTTCCTTCGGAAAAAAACCTAAAGGGAGTATCTTAGCGGAAATAGAGGTTGAGGAGAGACCTGTTCTGTTGCGTCATCGCCAGGAGGGGGATGTCTTTGTCTGGAGGGGGATGCGGCGTAAGTTGAGACGATGGTTTATCAATGAAAAAATCCCAATCCAGGAGCGGGACCAGGCCGTGTTGGTTTTACAGGATGAAAAGATTCAGGGAATTCTCAATACTCATGGTCCATGTTTGAGTATCCAGAATGAACATGGTATAATGAAGGCTAGAATTTATGTCCAAAAGATGGATAAAGAATAGGAAATGAATATGTTAGATCAAGATATCAAAGAAGTTCTCATCTCCCATGAGGAAATTGTTGCGGCTGCCCAGAAACTCGGCCAAACTTTGGCGGAGGAATATATGGATAAAAATCCTGTATTCATTGGGATTCTAAAGGGTTCAATTCCTTTTATGGCGGAATTGATAAATCATGTGGATGCGCATTTGGAAACAGATTATATGGCTGTGTCTAGTTATCAAGGAGGAACTGCCAGCACTGGTGAGTTGACAGTGGTCAAGGATTTAGCTGCAGATATTGAAAATCGACATATTGTGATCATCGAGGACATTATAGATTCTGGTTTGACCTTGGATATTTTGAAAAAAATGTTTTTGGAACGCAAGCCAGCTTCCCTTAAGATTGTAACTCTTCTAGATAAACCAGAAGGCCGTAAGGTTGAGATTGATGCGGACTATTCCTGCTTCACAATTCCAAATGAATTTGTAGTGGGATTTGGTTTGGATTACCAAGAAAATTACCGGAATCTCCCTTACATTGGAATCTTGAAAGAGGAAGTTTACAAATAAATATAAAAGGAAACGAATATAGATGAAGAAACAAAACAACCGTTTTTTCGGTCGTAATCCTCTGGCCTATATCTTCGTAGTTGTTGCTTTAATCACCGGTTTCCAATACATCTTTGGAACTAGCTCATCTGCCCAAACGCAGCAAATTAGCTTTACTGAGTTGACCAAGCAATTGGAAGACGGAAATGTCAAGGATTTGAGCTACCAACCAAATGGTAGCGTGATTGAAATTCAGGGTACTTATAAAGAAGCACAAGAAGTAAAAACCGACTTAGGTGTTCAATTTTTCGATGCCAGCTCTACCAAGGCTGAGAATTTCTCCAGCATTATTTTGCCATCGGAAGCTAATATCTCTCGGATTCAGGATTTAGCACAGGAACAGGGCGCAGACCTCAGTATTAAACGGGAAAGTTCAAGCGGTGCTTGGATTCAGTTTTTGATTAGTATCGTCCCATTCATTATTGTACTTTTCTTCTTTATGACCATGATGAACCAGAATGGTGGCGGCGCCCGTGGTGCTATGAACTTTGGCCGTAATCGTGCCAAAGCTACAACTAAAGAAGACATCAAAGTGCGCTTTGCGGATGTTGCTGGTGCCGAAGAAGAGAAACAAGAATTGGTTGAAGTTGTAGAGTTCCTTAAAGATCCAAAACGCTTCACCAACCTTGGAGCACGGATTCCTGCTGGGGTCTTGCTTGAAGGCCCTCCAGGAACCGGTAAAACTCTCCTAGCTAAAGCGGTTGCTGGAGAAGCAGGTGTCCCATTCTTCAGTATTTCCGGTTCAGATTTTGTGGAAATGTTTGTCGGTGTCGGTGCGAGCCGTGTCCGTTCCCTTTTTGAAGATGCTAAAAAAGCTGCACCTGCTATCATTTTTATTGATGAGATTGATGCTGTTGGCCGTCGCCGTGGTGTCGGCATGGGCGGGGGAAATGATGAGCGCGAGCAAACTCTTAACCAACTCTTGATTGAGATGGATGGTTTTGCTGGTAACGAAGGAATTATTGTTATTGCAGCAACTAACCGGAGCGATGTCCTAGACCCAGCTCTTCTTCGTCCAGGTCGATTTGACCGCAAGATTTTGGTTGGTAGACCAGACGTCAAAGGTCGTGAGGCTATCCTTCGCGTCCATGCTAAGAACAAACCGCTTGCAGCCGACGTTGATTTGAAATTGGTGGCTCAACAAACCCCAGGTTTTGTGGGTGCAGACCTAGAAAATGTCTTAAATGAGGCAGCTTTAGTTGCCGCTCGTCGTAATAAAAAGGAAATTGATGCTTCCGATATCGATGAGGCAGAAGATCGTGTGATTGCTGGACCATCTAAAAAGGATAAAGAAGTCTCCAAACGCGAACGGGAAATTGTGGCCTACCATGAGGCCGGACATACCATTGTTGGTTTGGTGCTTTCCAATGCACGTGTTGTGCACAAAGTAACCATTGTACCACGCGGTCGCGCAGGTGGATACATGATTGCACTTCCAAAAGAAGACCAATCTCTACTATCTAAAGATGATATGAAGGAACAATTGGCTGGATTGATGGGAGGACGTGTAGCCGAAGAGATTATCTTTGGTGTCCAGACTACTGGTGCTTCCAATGACTTTGAACAAGCAACTCAATTGGCTCGGAGCATGGTCACAGAATATGGAATGAGTGAATTGCTTGGCCCAGTTCAATATGAAGGTAGCCATGCTATGTTGGCTGGCCAAGTCAGCCCAGAAAAATCAATGTCTGAGCAAACGGCGCGTGAGATTGATCAAGAAGTCCGTAAGCTATTGGTAGAAGCTCACGAAGCTGCTCGTAAGGTCATTGAGGAAAACCGTGAAAAACATGCATTGATTGCTCAAGCCCTCCTAGAACATGAAACCTTGGATAGCCAAGAGATCAAGTCCTTGTATGAAACTGGTCAAATGCCAAGCAATCAGGAAAAGGAAGAAGGGGACGTTCATCCTCTATCTTTCGACGAAGTCGTATCTAAAATGGAATCAGATACCGAAAAGACATCTGAAACTACTAAAGACTAGGTCTTCAGCTATTAAAAATTTTCTGATACTTGAAATAAAAGAAGAGCTACTCTCTATAAAGTGAAGCTGTGTGGAAAAATTCCATGCAGCTTTTTTGAGTATGACGGCCATGTCGTACATCTGAGGTGCAAGTCCTCTGCGGGCCCCTGCTCCGGTGAACCCAATAGCGACTCCCAAGCCTGACTATCGTGAGGTAGCGGGGAGAGGAAGAGATAGCAAAATCGTGGCACTACGAACAGAAACGTGATATTAAGGCATACATAGTCTTTTATTTGAAAATAACACAGTAAAAAAGCGCAAAAAAACACTATCTGTGTTATACTTAAGGTGAACATATTTAAAAATGTCTTAAGGATGTTGCCGCATCCCTAATGCTTTTGCTGCTTCATAAGTTTGATGTGTTTTCAAAAGTTTGTAGACAATTCTTAGTATCTTATGAGCACAAGCGATAACAGCCTTCATCTTACTTCCTCTTTGGGAAACTCTATTGTATAAAGATGAGAAAGC
>NZ_JAEMED010000017.1 GCF_016458205.1 Streptococcus sp. 121
GTGCAAGCACTTCCTTCAGCGTTCTACTTGCATGTATTAGGCACGCCGCCAGCGTTCATCCTGAGCCAGGATCAAACTCTCATCAAAAGTTTGAGTCTTCACTCATTTTTCTGTCGCTGACAGATTTGTTCTGCGTTAAATCTTCAGACTTCTTCGTTAAACCTCCTTGGTGAACCTTAGTTCTACCTGCGTCAGTTTGCCTTGAAGTTTTTTGATTTAGCTTCGAATTTATTATTGACAGGTAGTATTCCTACTACCCACACATTGGTATTCGTCTTGTTCAGTTTTCAAAGGTCATGTCTCTCACGAGACAACTTAATCAGTTTATCAAAACCTCAATTGCTTGTCAACACTTTTGTTTAACTTTTTTGAAGTTTTTTTGTTTTCGTTCGTTTGTGCCGAACCATTCTACTGATTTCGTCCCGTTTAAGGAACTCTCCCTTCAGGACTTTATTAGTATACAACATGATGTTGGTCTTGGCAAGAGATATTTTGAAATTATTTTAAAAAAATTCTCAGAGGAGTAAAACCTCTGAGATCTTTTTACTTGTGGCTGACTTTTTTAGTGATAAAATCCCCTACAAATTGAATGGTGAAAATCAGAATAATAATCAAGACTGTTGCCAGGATCGTTACGTCATGATTGTAGCGATTGTAGCCATAGGCAATGGCCACATTCCCCAGACCCCCTGCTCCAACAGCTCCAGCCATGGCAGTTTCACCAACCAAGGAAATCAAGGTTACCGTTGTGACCCGGATAAGATCGGGCAGCCCTTCGCTCAGATAGACACCGATGATGTCTTTAGTCGTTGCTCCGCTGGCTTGGGCCGCTTCAATAACTCCAGAATCCAATTCAGCCAAAACAACTTGTACTTGACGAGCAAAGAAAGCATAGACAGCAAAAGATAGCGGCACAAGAGCAGCGTTTGGCCCAATACTGGTTCCAACAAGAATTTGAGCCAACGGAGAAAGAACCGCAAGCAGGATAATAAACGGAACGGCCCTAAAAATGGAGGTTACCTTATCCAAAGTCCAGTAAACCCACTTATTCTCAAGAACACCACCTGGAGCAGTCAGTACAAGCAATAGACCCGTAACAAGGCCCAAAAATCCACCAATCAGGAAGGCGTAAAAAGTCATATAGAGGGTCAAATAAATGGCCGTCCCCCAGCCTGCTTGTCCAGACCAGCCCATTTTATAAACATTTGGTAAGTAAGTTTCAATAAAATTCATCTTAACGTCCTTCCTTCAGAATTTTAACGCCAACTCCAGATTCCTTTAGTCCTCCGTGTGCCTTCACCAAATTCTCCGCTGAACCAGAGAGAATCACAATCAACTCACCGACCGGAGTATGGTCTAAGATTTCAATATTTCCAAATAAAATATTGGCTGCAACCTCATAATGCTTGGAGAGGTCATGAATAATGGCTTGGTCAGTCACACTACCGGAAAATTTCAAGTGTACCAATTCTTGCCCAGCCGGCAAATGCAGAACACTTTCCTGTTGATATATTTTCCGTAAGGCTTCATCAATCCCAGTCGCTGTCTCCATGAAATCCTTAGTCAAGTCATTCTTAGGATTACTGAAAATATCCAGCACACTACCTTCTTCAATCAGGCGTCCATCTTGCATAACGGCTACACGATTTGCAATATCTTTTACAATCTGCATTTCATGGGTAATCAGAATGATGGTTAATCCCAGACGTTCATTCAATTCCTGAAGTAGTTTCAAAATCTGTTTAGTCGTCTTGGGATCCAAAGCTGAGGTTGACTCATCTGAAATCAAGATTTTCGGGTCATTCGCCAAAGCACGCGCAATCGCCACCCGTTGTTTTTGCCCACCCGACAACTGTGAGGGGTAGTTTTCAGCTCGATCAGCCAAGCCCACTAACTCCAGTAGTTCCTGAACCTTCTTCGCTCTCTCTTCCTTGCTTAAACCGGAATGTTTAAGAGCAAAATCCACATTTTCAGCGGCCGTCTTTTGGCTCATCAAATTGAAATGTTGAAAGATCATTCCAATTTCCCGCCGTTTTTCCCGAAGAGTTTGGGCACTCAATTGCACGTTTCCTTGATCAAAAAACACCTCATGATCAACGACCAACCGCCCCTCTGTTGGAACTTGCAGAAGATTGACAACCCGCACCAAGGTAGATTTCCCTGCCCCAGAGTAGCCTACGATTCCATAGATATCTCCCTGTTGAATCGACAAACTAACATCATCAACAGCAGTAATGACTTTATTTTTCTGGGCAAAGCGAACCCCAATATTTTCAAGTTTAATAATAGCTTCTGACATGACATACTCCTATTTCATACTAAACCAACTTCAAAATCGAAATACTCGAATCTTTCAAAAAATGACTAGAAAAGCCGGGAGTGGGAAAGAACTATTACAGTTGAAAAAGAGTTCGTAACAAGTCTTTATTACAAGTTGTAAGCTGAAACGATTTATCCCCAAATCGTTTCACTCCCACCCCCGCACAGTTGATTAGACTGTTTGACCGAATCAACCACGGCGTCAAAGTATTTTCACTAATTATAGTCTTTTAGTTTGCTTTTAGTACAAGGCAGCGAGTCGCAGGCAGTACTAAAGTACGGCAAGACGAGCTAACACAGTAATAAAAGATAAACTAAAAGAGTATAAAACTTAGTGGCTGATACTTTTTGCCTAGCCTCAAAGAGGCTTGATAAGGTCAGATTTTGAAATTTAATGAGTATTGGTAGCAAAGAAAAGAGTGGGCTTATTTCCAAACCCACTCCCCTTGCTTGGTTTGCATACAGTATCGACTTACCAAACTGGTTGGTCCAAACCTTCTGAGGTTTCTTCGATGACTTTCTTCACATCATCAGTGTGGTAGGCCTTGATCAATTTCTTCAAAGCATCTGCTTTATCAGATTTTTCCCAATCACTCTTAGCAGCAAGAACATTGTACCATTGTTGTGAGTTTTCATCCGCAACTTCAACAAAGAGGGCATTTTTGAAGTCAAGTCCCGCTTCAGATACGAAAGTATTATTGACGACCGCTGCATCTGCTGAGTCTAGAGAGCGAGCTGTTTGACTAGCATCCAGTTCTTTGATGTCCAATTTCTTAGGATTTTCTTTTACGTTAGCAATAGTTGCCAATTCTTTCCCAGAAACATCCAATTTGATCAAACCTGCTGATTGAAGAAGGTACAAAGCGCGGCTCTCATTTGTGGCATCATTCGGAACTGTGATGGTTGCGCCATCCGGGATTTGATCAACGCTAGTATAACGGTTCTTACCATCTTTGGTACCTGAGTAGAGACGGATTGGGGAAATAATGGTATCCGCGATGGCTACCAAATCTCCATTGTTTTCTTCATTCCAGTTGTCCAAGAAGTTATAGTGTTGGAAGTCATTAACGTCCACATCACCATTAGCAGTTGCGATGTTTGGTTGGGAGTAGTCTGTAAACTCTGTGTACTCCAACTTCACACCTTCTTTATCCAACAGCTCTTCAATTTTTTCCCAACGTTTTTCTTCGGAGTCACTTTTAGCCATAAGTCCTACACGAAGCGTGTTAGCATCTGAAGAAGAGCCACCTGTATTTGCACAGGCTGCAAGCGTTAATCCTGCCAAGGCTGTCAGCCCTGCTACTTTCAAAAGCGATTTCAATTTCATAATCAAGCTCCTTTTGTTTTTTCTTGATACTAGGATAACAGACCTCCTTCTGCCTGCCTAGTATGGGATTTTTATTTACATCATAAAAAATATTTATCATGCCGTCTCAAGCTTTAGCCCACAGCAATCGAAAAGGCTGAGGGCAACCCTCAACCTTCTACAGGCATTACCAAACTGGCTGATCCAAACCACCTGATGATTCTTCGATGACTTTTTTCACTTCGTCTGTGTGATAAGCGTTGATCAATTTTTTCAAAGCGTCCGCTTTTGGAGATTCTTCCCAATCTTCTTTAGCCGCTAAGAAGTTGTACCATTGTTTTGAGTTTTCATCCGGTACTTCAACAAAGATGGCCTTTTTGAAATCAATTCCTGCTTCTTGAACAAAATCATTATTAACAATGGCTGCATCTACAGAACCTAAAGAACGAGCTGTTTGGCTAGCATCTAATTCTTTAATATTCAAGTTTTTCGGATTTTCTTTAATATTTGAGAGAGCGGCAAAGGTATTTCCAGAAACATCTAATTTCAATAAACCAGCAGATTGAAGAAGGTAGAGGGCTCGGCTTTCATTTACAGGATCGTTTGGAATTGCGATTGTTCCTCCGTCTGGAATTTGATCGACACTCGTGTAGCGTTCAGAACCATCCTTGGTACCAGAATAAAGACGAAAAGCTGTGAAGTAAGTATCCGCGATTGGAACCAAGGATCCGTTATTCTCTTCATTCCAGTTATTCAAGAAATTATAATGCTGGAAGGCATTGACATCCACTTCCCCATTTGCGGTCGCTTTATTCGGTTGGGAGTAATCTGTAAACTCCGTATACTCCAAGGTAACCCCTTCGTCCTTCAGAAGCTCTTCGATTTTATCCCAGCGCGCTTCCTCCGTATCACTTTTAGCCATCAACCCCACCCGAATAGTGTTGGCATTCTCCTTAGCATCACTTGATGGAGCGCAGGCCGCTAATGCTAAAGCAGCCAAGGTCGTCAATCCTACAATTTTCAATACCGATTTCAATGTCATAAGCAAGCTCCTTTTCTTTTTCTTGATAGTAGAATAACAGAAGCTGACTCCCTAGCCTAGTATTGTTTTTTTATGTTTTCAATAAAAATATTTTATGATGTAAAAATAAAGTAGGGTTACACCTCCTAAACAAAGTAGCAGCAGCAAAAAAGTAGCTCCCCTAGGGAACTACTTTAATAAGATTATTTCAACTCTTCAGCTGTTGGAGCATAGTCTCCGCCAAAGAATTCTTTAGAAAGCTTGTCAAGAGTACCATCTGCTTGAAGCTCTTTGATACGTCCATCCACGAACTCTTTCAACTCATCTTGGCCTTTAGCAAAGATTGGGTAAACAAATGGCTGAGCTGTCTCTGGCAATTCAATAATCTTCAAATTGTTCAAACCTTGGTTCTTGATAATGGTTTCAACAGAGATACGATCAAAAATCTTGTAGTCTGCTTGGCCATCATTCAAACGAGTCATGATTTGTTGGAAGTCTGCTTTTGTATAGGAAAGTTCAGTTGGATTGTCTGCGTGTTCCTTGTTCCACTCTTCCAATTGGGCAGCAGAGTTGGTCCCTTGGACAACTTCAGTTTTCTTGCCACCAAGATCATCCATTGATTTGATGCTGTCATCATCCTTTTGAACAACCAAAACATTCGGATTCTTAGCTACAGGATAAGCATAAAGGTATTTCCCTGCACGCTCCTCTGTGTAAGAAATGTTGTTAACGGCCATTTGGTAACGGTCACTATCCAAACCAGCAAAGATACTTGACCATTCTGTTTTTTCAAATTCCAGGTCATATTTGTCTGAGTCTTTGAAAATTTCTTTCACAACTTCAATCTCGTAACCTGTCAACTCCCCATTTTCATCTTCATAGTTAAATGGTTTTGGTGAAGCATTAGTGGCTACTCGTACAACTTCTTTGCCTGATGCTTCAGAAGAATCTGAGGCATTGTTGGAGCAGGCTGCAATCACGAGGGCAGACGCGGCAACAAGAGCAAGAGAAATAACTTTTTTCAGTTTCATGAAAAACCTCCTTTTAATCTATACTTAAGATAGTAACAGAAAATAAAAGAAATTTCTATTAGCTAGTATTATGAAATACAAAAAAGACCGAAAGTTTCCTTCGGCCCCTTGTCGTTATCAGAATCCGTCTACATTGGTATAGACTTTTTGAACATCTTCATCCTCTTCCAAGACATCCACAAGTTTTTCAAAGACCGCTAGGTCATCACCTTCTAGGTTTACTTCAGATTGAGGAATCATTTCCAATTCTGTTACTTGGAATTCTTCAATTCCCTCTCCACGAAGAGCCTCTACAGCCTTGTACAAATCAGTTGGAGCTGTATAAACGGTGATGCTTCCTTCTTCTGCTTCCACATCATCCACATCTACATCTGCTTCCAACAATAATTCAAAGATGGCATCCGCATCATCGCCTGCAAAGACAATCACACCCTTGTTATCAAACATGTAAGACACAGAACCACTAGCTCCCATGTTTCCACCATTCTTACCAAAGGCTGCACGGATATTCGCCGCTGTACGGTTCACATTAGAAGTAAGGGTATCCACAATCAACATGGAACCATTTGGTCCAAAGCCTTCATAACGACCTTCTGTAAAGGTTTCATCTGTATTTCCCTTAGCCTTATCAATCGCTTTATCAATAACGTGTTTTGGAACCTGTGCTTGTTTAGCCCGATCCACAACGAACTTAAGAGCCGCATTCAACTCAGGATCTGGCTCCCCTTTTTTGGCTGCCACATAGATTTCAACTCCAAATTTCGCATAGATTTTAGAGTTAGCACCATCTTTTGCTGTCTTTTTCGCCACAATATTGGCCCATTTACGTCCCATTTTCTTCTCCTTTAATTACTTGCATTCACGCGTTATTATATCACTTTCCAAAAGCTGACGCAAAAAAGAATTCAATCTCCACCCCATTGGATCGGAATCCGTCCAAAATTTTGCTCGCCAATGCCCTCTTGACCAAGACCATAAATCTTATCTGCCTTCTGGGTCAGAGCATCCCAAGGCTCAGCTCCAATCCGGGTCACCAATTTTACCTTCTTCTTCAAAAGCGCTAGGTGTTGACGCCCACGTTCGGAAAACCCTAGCACATGCAAGGATTCTGGCAAAGGGGCCTCCTGGGCCCCCACCAAGATGTAGGTCAGAACTCTCCGGACCCGTGCCTTGATAAAACGCTTGGTAGCGACCATCCCAACCAGCTCCTCTACGGAGTTTACTCGGTTAATCGCCTGCAACAAGCGTTGGGCCAACTCCGCATTCACTTGGTAAATATCCTCCAGATTGGAATGACTGAGAATCTGGTAGCGCAACAAAGACCAATACAAAGACCAATCTTGCTGAGGGGCTTGGGCTAAAAGACTGGCTACTGGACTATGCCGCTCTATAAAATCCCAATCGCCCCGATGATGCCGCAGGGCCGTTGCGGAGGCATAAGCTTGATCCTTTTCCAAAGAATGAAAACCGGCTCCCTGCCGCTGGACCGCCTTTAGGCTAAGGGCAGTTCCAGCAGCGGCCTTGGTATAGGCCAAGCCTAAAATGTGGTTGGGGCTTTGACCGCTAAAGGTCAGCCCTACAAACGTTTCCCAGGCCGCTTGACTCTTCTGGGGATAAGACAAGGAAGCTGGAAGTTGGTCCATATAGTCCCTCATCTCATCAGCCTTAGTTCGGTAAGTCTCTAGCAGCTGATTGTAATCCCGAACTTCTTCACTTCCAAAAACAAGTTCCTCTACTCCAGCCTTGACTAGAATGTCAACCGCTCCAGCTGCAAAAAAATCGGCTGCCTGAACGCTGACTAAAAAGGGAAGTTCCAAAACCAAATCTGCCCCCTGAGACAAGGCCATCTGAGCCCTAATCCATTTATCCACAAAAGCCGGCTCTCCTCGCTGAACAAAATTCCCAGACATGGCCACAATCTTGAGCCCCTCCATCTGGTCCAACAGGTAACGATGACCATTATGAAAGGGGTTAAACTCGGCAACAACTCCGCTTATTTTCATGGTTTCTCCGCCACGAAGAACCAACGCAGACTTTTTTCATCTGGAGCTTGGTTGGTGAAATCCGCAAAGACTTGAATATTGGTAAAACCAGCTTGTTCCAGCAAAATCTCATAAGTCAAGCGTTCATAAGTCCTTTCTTCATGCACTTCGTCCTTGCGGACAAAACGTCCATCTTCTTCTTGCAAAAAGAAGGTTAATTCATGAACAATAGAATACGGAGGCTCATCCGGATAAGAATCCCAAACAAAAGCAAAGTCTTCCGCATTTTCATGGTAGCTGTAACCCGGATAGACCTCTTCCATTTGGTAAATGGAATGGACGTCAAAGAGAAAACGGCCGCCAGATTTAAGGACTTGGAAAACTTGCTGGAAAGCATCCCCAACTTCAACTTCATCTTCTAAATAACAGATCGAATCCGAGTAGCAAGTCACGGCATCCACCGCTTCCATGGCCGGTAAGGCAAGCATATTTCCTTGAAGAAACTCTAGCTCCCGCCCTGCTTCCTTGGCCCGTTTCTGGGCAAGTTCCACCATCTCTGGGCTCAAATCCAAGCCCTTGACCCGGTAGCCAGCCCGATCCAACTTAAGGGATAGAATCCCAGTTCCACAAGCTAATTCCAAGATGTCTTTTGTATCTGGGGCAAGATGCTCTTGCGTAAAAGCTAGCCACTGATCATAAAGTTGTTCATCCATAATGGAATCATAAACACGCGCAAATGTTTCATAAGTAGTCATCAGATACCTCTATATTCGAAAAAGAGGACAACCTGTTTTTTCCAAACACTGCCCTCCCTCTTTCACTTTTTTAATCTATATAGCTAGAAATGTCGACCATTTCAGCCTCATGCCACAATTTTTCTAAATTGTAATCATTGCGAACTTCCTCTGAAAAGATATGGAAAACCACAGCTCCCAAATCCAAAAGAACCCAGCCACTGGCTACGTTGCCCTCAAGAGGACCGACTTCTAGACCCGTTTCTTGGGCTTTTTCACGGACATTATCTGCAATTGCTTCTAATTGGCGGCTGTTCATGGAGCTAGCAATCACAAAATAATCTGTCACACTCGTCAACCCTTGAACATCTAAGGCAACAAGATCCTCCGCCCGTTTTTCATCCGCAGCTTTCACAACAAGTTCTAATAATTGTTTTTCTTCCATTCTTTACCTCTCTAAAAAGTGTCTGTATGCATTGTAAGTTTCTAAGGTTTGAGGATAAATAGGAATTCTTTTTTTAGCTAAAAAAGAAAGAGTCTCGGCTGTTTCATAAGCCACTCCCCCTTCCAGAGAAGAAAAAGCGATCCGCCTTGCTTCCTCAACACCCGGAAAATTCCGACCCACTTCGATATAGTCCGCCACATAGAGAATCATATCCAAGGGCGACATCTCTGCTTTACCGATGGTATGAACACGAATGGCTTCTAGAATCTCTGGATTCTCCAGACCAAGTTCCTCTTGTATGGCATAAATCCCAAGATAGCCATGCCACAGATTATTTCCCCACTGCAGCAAATCTGGATCTAAATTCCGTTCTTGAATCAGCTGCTGAAAATAGCTGTCCGGCTTTTCCTTGGCGTAATCATGTAGCAACCCAGCCAAACCAGCCTTGATAGGATCCTGACCATAGGCTTCCGCCAATTGAATGGCAGCTTTTTCGACATTCAAGACATGCTGATAACGATGAGGGCTGAGGGTTTGCTCTAAGCGTTCCAACAAATCATCTCTGTCAAAGGGGAGATAGGCAGCATAGGTCATTTGTACAAGCCCTCACGTTTGATGTAGTTCCAAACCAGCTCCGGTAGCAGAAAGTTCGGCTCACGGCCTGCTGCGATAAAATCACGAACCATGCTGGAGGAAATATCCATTAGTGGGACATCAACCCAGATAACCGGATAGGAGGTTCCCGCCTTGTATTTGGGACGTTGGACACCAACAAACTGTACCAATTCCAAGAGCTCATCAATACGATGCCATTTAGGAAGGTATTCCACCATATCCGCTCCGATAATAAAGTAATAATCCGTGTCTGGATTCGCTTCCGTTAGGATTTTCATACTGTCATAGGTGTAGCTAATCCCCTTACGTTCCAATTCCAAACGTTCAATCCCTAAACCTTCTTTTCCATTCAAGGCTAATTCCAACATCATTAAACGGTGGTGCTGGTCAATGGTTTCTTTTTTATCCTTGTGAGGGGGAATAAACTCTGGCATGAGCAAGACCTGGTCCAAACTCAACTGCTGCCGCACCTGATCCGCTACTAAAAGGTGGGCGTTATGGACGGGATTGAAATTCCCTCCCAAAATCCCGACTTGTTTGCGTTTCTTTTCTGGTAAATCCGGTTGTAGAGCAACCTTGGTGAAAGGTGTGACTAGTTCAAGTGCCATCGTTTCTCCTTTTTAAACCTCACGAACTTTAATGGACAGTTTACGGTTTTCTTTTTTAGCAGAAGGTTTGAAGAGAATGAGAATACGACCAATCTTTTGGACAGTATCCAACCCGATTTCTTCTTCCAGAGTTTCTGCAACGTCATGAATATTTTCATCTGTATTTTGCAACAGAGTGATCTTAATCAATTCACGCGCATCCAAGGCATTACGGATGCTAGTCTTGATTTCATCATTCAAACCATTTTTTCCAATTTGGATAATAGGCTTCATATGATGAGCTTCAGCCTTCAAAAAGGCTCTTTGTTTGCTTGTTAGTGACATAATTCTCCTTAATACTCTTCAAATTTCAACGTCTAGCTTCGTCAGTTTCCTAGTTATTTCCTTGATATACTCTTTTAGTTTATTTTTTATTACTGTGTTAGCTCGTCTTGCCGTACTTTAGTACTGCCTGCGACTCGCTGCCTTGTACTAAAAGCAAACTAAAAGACTATACACATTGAATTTCAAAATCTGACTTTGTCAAGCCTCTTTGATGAACTTTTTGATTACGTGCCCTGTACGCTTTATCGATAATATTCAACAAGTCTCCCAGACCTGTTGAACAATCTTCATCGGCTTTTCTAGTCAGCTCTTTGAAAGATTCGAGTATTTAAATTTTAAAAAAATCAAATATGGGTTAAATAATAGCTGGGCGTACCAAAACGGCAACTCCTTCAGGTGCCCAGGCAACTAGACGAGCTGCTTGGGGGATGCGGACCCATCCCAAACCTGAAAAGACCACATCGCTCTTCTCCGTAATGGTCAAATTGTGGGGTACCAGTCTTGGGAAAGTATCCACCTGTTTCTTTCTTGGTGGCTGCAATAGATCTCCGACATGTTTGTCATAAAAGGCATCTGCTCCGGCTAGTTTGGTTCGATGGATGGTCAGTTCGTTCTCAAAATAAGCTGTAAAACCTTGGCGATCGCCAGCTTCAAAATCCAAACGGGCTAATCCACCAAAGAACAGTGTTTGTTCTGGATTGAGTTGGTAGGTTTTAGGCTTTAACTCCTTTTTCGGACTGACTAATTTCAAATCCTTACCTTCCAGATAATGGGCCATCTGGTAGCGATGGATAATCCCAGGGGTATCATAGATAAAGCGGCCATCTTCTAAAGGAATTTCAATCTTATCCAGGGTTGTCCCTGGGAAACGACTGGTTGTAATCACATCCTTATCCCCTGACAATTCCTGAATAATGGCATTGATCAGAGTGGATTTTCCTACATTGGTCACCCCTACCACATAGACATCACGGCCTTTGCGGTAACGATCGATTTTCTCGATCAAGTCTTTAATAGCTTCCTTGTTTTGTGCACTGGTTAATTGGACTTCAATCGGCCGTAGACCTTCTTCATGAGCTCGCTCGGTCAACCATCGCAATAGTTTTTTATCCTTAACCGATTTTGGCAAAATGTCCTTTTTATTTCCAACAAGCAGAACATCATTGCCTGATACAAACCGTGACAAACCAGGGATAACCGACCCGTTAAAGTCAAAGATATCGATAACATTAACCACCAGAGCATCGCTATCGCCAACCTCGTGCAGGAGACGAAGAAAGTCCTCATCCGTCATCTCCACATCGCTAATTTCGTTGTAATGACGAAGGCGGAAGCAACGTTGGCAGTAAAGTTCCCCAGTTTCCAACCCTTTCTCCAAGGCTGAAGGCGGAGTGAAACCCGCTTTCTCCTTCTGCTCTGTTTGAATTTCGGCACCACAGCCGATACAAAATAATGTTTCTTGCATTTACAATCCTTTGTGAAATTTCATTGGGCCGTATTTTTCTTCCATTTTTTTAAGAACACGACGTTCCCGAGCCCGGTTAAACTTGGTATTGATGGAATCGTGTTGGACCAAAGGCTTGACCAAGATCGACCGAATCCCAGCCCGATGAGCTGCCCGAATATCGGTCATCAATTGATCTCCGACCATGACCACCTTGGACCGATCGACCCCAAGCTTGGCTAAGGCACGGTTGATGCCAAAGGCAAAGGGTTTTAAAGCCCAATAGACATAGCCAATCCCGAACTTCTCAACGGCTCGCGTAACCCGTTTCTTGGTATTATTGGAAACCACCATAATCCGAATACCCGCATCCTGTACTTGATGCAACCAGTTCTTCATCTCAGTGGTTCCATCGGGATTATTCCATGCAATCAAGGTATTATCCAAATCAACCAAAACCGCTTCAATTCCCAATTTTTTCAAATCTTCTACCGCGATATCATAGACCGCTTCAACCGTGTAATCCGGCTTATATTGCTCAATTGACACAAGCTACTCCATTTTCCACTGTACTAGTTTCCATTATACCACATCCCCATCTTTTGCTTCAAAAGGAAAGCCAAGTTGATGATAGGCCTTCCACAAGGCATAACCCGCGACCACAAAGGCAATGA
This sequence comes from Streptococcus sp. 121, assembly GCF_016458205.1. Classification (GTDB taxonomy): domain Bacteria; phylum Bacillota; class Bacilli; order Lactobacillales; family Streptococcaceae; genus Streptococcus. The sequence goes on from NZ_JAEMED010000017.1 coordinate 12,504, forward strand.
AATCAGCTAGGGGCATAGCATAGGCTAGTCCCGCAACCCCGAAAAAGCGCGGCATCAGCAAGAGGAGCGGTAAAATCAACCCCAGTTGCTTAAGGAGAGAAATCTTAGCTCCCATCTTGGCCTGGCCGATAGCTGGAAAATAAGTAGCTGAAAAAATCTGCACCCCATTCACAAAAGAAAAGAGGAAAAAGGCCCGCATATAGGCAATCCCAAATTCAAAATAGGCATCACCCCCCGATCCAAACAAGGTTAAAAACTCATAAGGAAACCCTTCAAAAGCCAACCAGGTCCCCACACCAATGACAGACACCCAAGCAATGGCAATCCGAATGGTCTCCTGCACCCGATCCCAATTTTCCGCTCCATAGTTGAAACTCAATATCGGCTGGGAACCTTGAACAATCCCAATAATCAGAGAAATCATAATGACATTAATTTTAGCCACGATCCCAGCCACCGCTATGGGAATCTCACTCCCATAAACCGAGGTCTCCCCATAAAAGCGAAGGGACTGGTTGGTCACAATCTGCACCAACAAGTTGGAGGATTGGAAAATAAAGGACGCCATTCCCAAAGAAGCAAAGGAAGCAACCAAAGACCTCTTCAAATGGAAATCCTCCCGCTGGAGCTGCACACTCTTAAAACGAGGAAGGTAAAACGCTAAAATCAAGGCTGAAACCAATTGTCCCAGAACCGTTGCCCAAGCAGCACCAGCCATCCCCCAACCAAAGCTAAAAATAAACAGGGGGTCTAGTAGGGTATTTACAACTGCCCCTGAAATAATCGCCACCATCGAATAGGTAGAGGAACCATCTGCCCGAACCAAGGGGTTCGCCCCAATAGCAAATAACAAAAAGGGAACTCCCCAAATAGACACACTGGTATAGGTCAAGGCTAAATCATAGATACTGTCCGTTGCCCCGAAAAGAGTCAACAGTGGTCCCAAGAAAACTTGCAGGACTAGACACAAGAGGAGACCCACTACCGTAAGTGTCGCAAAGGCATTCCCCATGACTTTCTTGGCTAAGGCATTGTTTCCACGCCCCAACTCCAAGTTAAAGCGGGCCGCAGCTCCTAACCCTAACATCAACCCTAATGCCAAACACAAGGTCGTTAAAGGAAAAGCCACATTGGTTGCCGCATTCCCTAAATAACCAATCCCCTGACCAATAAAAATCTGATCCACAATATTGTAGAGAGCGTTGACAACATTGGCAATCACCGCCGGGATGGCCAATTGCCGTAAGAGGGACAAAATCGAAGCCCTTCCCAATTTATTCTTTTCCATACACACTCCTTTCATGAATATTTCCAAAACCAAGAGAAAGGTCGGGATACTGATTACAGTATCTCGACCTTCCAAAGTCTTAGTCTTCTAATAATTTTTGCAATTCCTCTTTGAGAAGAGCTTGGGCCACTTGTGGGTTGGCTTGTCCCTTGGTTGCCTTCATCAGGAAGCCTGTAAAGGCCTTATCTGCATTGCGCTTGCCTGACTTGAAGTCTGCCACCGCTGCAGGCTGGTCTTGGAAGACTTGGTGAATGATTGGAATCAAGACTGCTGGATCAGAAATTTGAACCAAGCCGGCTTTCTCAACATATTCACGCGCTGACCCGCCATTTTTGGCCAGATGTACAAAGACTTTTTTGGCAATCTTAGATGAAATCGTCGCATCCGCAATCAAGCCAATCATCTCCACCAAATTCTCTGGAGTCAAGGCAATTTGTTCCAAACTTTGACCATTCGCATTTAGGTATTGAGCCACTTCTCCTTGTAACCAGTTGGAGACTTGTTTCGCATCTCCACCTAGAGCCACTGCTGTTTCAAAGAAGTCCGATTGAAATTTGTTGGCTGTCAATTGACGGGCATCATAGTCACTCAAACCAAGCTCATCACGGTAACGTTGGCGACGTTCCTTAGGAAAGGCTGGTAACTCTTGACGAACTGCTTCAATCCAAGCATCGTCCAACTGAACTCGTGGAAGATCTGGCTCTGGGAAATAGCGGTAATCCGCTGCACCTTCCTTGACCCGCATGAGGATGGTTTCACCAGTTGCCTCATCATAGCGGCGAGTTTCTTGTCGAATCACACCACCTGAGCGTAGAATTTCGGCCTGGCGTTTGATTTCATACTCCAACCCTTTACGCACATAGTTAAAGGAGTTGAGGTTTTTCAATTCTGTTTTGGTTCCAAAAGCTTCTTGTCCATATGGTCGAAGAGAAATATTGGCATCCACCCGCATGGACCCCTCTTCCATCTTGACATCAGAAATACCGGTATACTGGATGATTTCTTTTAGAGCAGTCAAGTAAGCATAGGCTTCTTCTGGACTCCGCATGTCCGCTTCCGAAACAATCTCAATCAAGGGAACCCCTTGGCGGTTCAAGTCTACATAAGAATAGCCATCCGTTCCGTGAGTATTTTTTCCCGCATCTTCTTCTAAATGTGCCCGTTCTACACGGATTTTCTTGGTGGAACCATCCTCCAATTCAATCTCAATCCAACCATTGTAGCCAATCGGTTCATCAAATTGAGAGATTTGGTAGGCTTTGGGATTATCAGGATAGAAATAATTTTTACGGTCAAAATGCATGTCCCGATGTAAATCCATATTAAGAGCTAGGGACGCCTTAATTCCAGCATCCACAACACCTTTGTTCAAGACGGGCAAGACTCCCGGAAAAGCCCAGTCAATAATATTGGTATTGGCATTTGGATCCTCACCAAAATGCGCAGGAGCTGGTGAAAAAATCTTGGAAGCTGTTTTCAATTCCACGTGGACTTCCAATCCAATAATGGTTTCAAAATTCATGACTAAACTCCTCCGAAAATCGCTGGTTTTTCTAAGTGGTAACTAGTTGCGGCTTCAAAAGCTGCAGCAGCCTGATACAATGTTTCTTCTTGGAAATGGTTGGCAATCAGCTGCAGACCAACTGGTAGGCCATCCGCAAAGCCGGCTGGCAAGGACATTCCTGGTAGACCGGCTAAGTTTACTGGAATAGTCAAAAGGTCCGCTAAATACATTGAAACGGGATCCTCAATCCGGCTTCCCAAATCAAAGGCAACTGTTGGAGAAGTTGGTCCCATAATGAGGTCATAGCCCGCAAAGACTTTCTTGAAGTCCTCAATAATCAAAGTTCTCACCTGACCAGCCTTCTTGAAGTAGGCATCGTAGAAACCAGATGACAAACTGAAGTTCCCCAGCATAATCCGACGCTTGACCTCGTCTCCAAAGCCTTGACTCCGTGTCTTCACATAGACATCTTCAAGATTTTCGATATCTTCTGCTCTAAATCCATAACGAATACCGTCAAAACGTTGAAGATTGGATGCGGCTTCTGAAGAGGCAATGATGTAATAAACGGCTACACCATAGCGACTGTGGGGAAGACTCACTTCTTCTACACGCGCGCCTAGCTCTTCAAACTTCTTAGCAGCAGCCAAGATTTGTTCCTTAACCGCTGGATCAATCCCTTCACCCATATACTCTTTAGGAAGAGCGATTTTCATACCGGTCAAATCTTGACCAATCTTACTAGTGAAATCTGGAACAGCAAGAGGTGCAGACGTTGCATCCCGATGATCATGACCAGACAAAGCTCCAAGCAAGTGCGCATTTTCTCGAACGGTTGGTGCAAATGGACCAATTTGATCCAAGGAAGATGCAAAGGCAATCAGACCAAAACGTGAAATTCGGCCATACGTCGGCTTCATCCCCACAATTCCATTAAAGGCTGCCGGTTGACGAATCGAACCGCCTGTATCAGACCCCAAGGACAAGCGGACTTGCCCTCCCGCCACAGCTGAGGCAGAACCACCAGAGGAACCTCCTGGCACCTTGTTTTGATCCCAAGCATTTTTACTTGGTTTGAAATAGGATGTCTCATTGGAACCTCCCATGGCAAATTCATCCATGTTGGTTTTCCCAATCACGATCATCTCCTTTTTATAGAGATTTTCAACACTAGTCGCATCAAAAATTGGCTTATAGTTGTAGAGCATTTTTGATGCCGCAGTCGTCAAAATTCCTTTAGTAGAGATGTTATCCTTAACTGCTACAGGAATCCCGCTTAATACATTGTCGGCATCTACACCCTTAGCATCTAAAGCACGAGCTTGTTCCAAAGCCATCTCATCATTAATCGTGATGAAATTGCCCAGCGCTGCTTCCCGTTCTTGAATATCCGCCAAGGTTTCCTTGGTCAATTCTTCAACTGAAATCTCTTTTTTGACCAAAAGCTCGTGTAATTGATCGATGGTTTGTTCTTGCAATCTCATTAATGGCTGCCTCCCTCTTCGAAAATGGCTGGAACTTTGATGAAGCCCTTGTCTTTTTCAGGTACATTTTCAAATAACTCTTCTCGATTCCATCCCGCTTGGGCTTGGTCTTCACGAAGAACGTTAACCTGGGTTACAACTGAGGATGTCACAGCAACCCCGTCTGTATCCAATTCATTTAACATTTCAACCATATCGACAATCTTAGTAAGATCCGTCGCAAATTTCTCTGTCTCTTCCGCAGTGAAGGCTAATTTTGATAGATTGGCCACATGAGCCACTTCTTGATGTGAAATCTTCATTCTGTCTCCTTTAAGGTTCCATGTAAATCTTCCTTATTTTACCACATTTCAGGCGTGAAAAATAGGTTGAGACAAAAATCTCAACCTTCCTATTTTAAATAGTATAATCCCGTTGACGCAGTGGTTGATTGGTGTTTTCAGCACTTTTCAAGTTCTGAAAACAACCTAATCAACGTTGACATGAGCTCCGTTCATGTCATCTATAAACGCTATAGGCATTCACCATGCCTTTAGACCGGAGGTGATACAAACAGTCTGGGAAGAGACTGTTTATACCTGAGCCCAACAATAAAAAGAGCGAGGTCGATTTGGGGATAAATCGTTTTAGCTTACAACTTGAAATAAAGACTTGTAACGAACATTTTTTTGCGAAAATTGTTCTGGCCGACTCTCTATTTTAAAACTCCAATTCCGCGGATGAAAGCAACTGGGCTCCCAAAACATTTTTCATATGCTCCAGGGCAAATTGGTGCTGCTCGTCGGTGATGCTAGCCACTGCATCCGTGACAATTTCAATCTTATAACCTTTTTGGTAGGCATCGATAGCTGTGTGGAGCACACAGATGTCTGTGAGCACCCCTGTTAAAACCAGAGTATCAACCTTACGTTCCCGCAAATAGATGTCCAGCATCGTGCCTGCAAAGGCAGAGTAATAATGCTTGTCCATCCAGAAAACGCGGTCAGATTCCCGGTGCTCTTCAAAAAATTCTTTAGACGGTCCGTACAGAAAGCGTCCTTCAGTCCCGCGAATATTATGAGGCGGGAAAAGTTGGCTCTCCGGATGATGGGTGTCTCCTTCCAAATGCTCATCGATCATGAAGAAGACATAACCTCCAGCCTCCCAAGCCTTTTGACTGACAGTTGCCATGGCTTCTGAAATGGCTTGCGCTGGTCGACCTGCCGTTAGCTTTCCGTCGCTTGCCACAAAATCCCTTGTAAAATCAATGGATAAGACTGCTTTGGTCATTAAAACTCTCTTTTCTTAATTTCTTCAAAAACATCCGGAATCAAAACTTTGAGATAAGTCCCTTTCATACCGAGAGAGCGGCTCTCGATGACACCGGCTGATTCTAATTTCCGAAGGGCATTGACAATAACACTTCGGGTAATTCCAATCCGGTCTGCGACAACGGACGCTGTCAATTGACCTTCACTCCCCCCCAATTCTTCCAAGATGGCAGACACAGCCCGCAATTCAGAATAGGAAAGGGTATTGACCGCCATGCTCACCGTAGTGCGACGGCGGATATTCTCTTCGTCAATTTCCCGTTGGCGGTTAAGCATCTGCAAGCCTACTACTGTGCTGGCTATCTCAACCAAAATCAAGTCATCCTCGTTAAAAGGCTGATCATTTCGCCAAATGATCAAGGAACCCAAACGAATACCTGTGATATGGATAGGCGCAACCGTCGTCACCCCATCAGGATAATTCTCTTTGGTCTCAACTGGATAAATCGACAAATCTGAATTCACATCTAGGTTTGCCTCAGTTTGATACACAAAACTAGCTTCCTTAGCATAGACTTCCGGAAGTTTACGGCTTTCAAAGAAACCCTCTACCCGGTCATTATTTGTCTTATAGCGCATAAAATAGCCAAGTAAATCACCTTGGCTATTAATGATACAGGAATTACAATCAATGATTTCCGACAAGCGCTGAGCAATCGATGCAAAAGGCATCTCATCACGGGATTGCTCATAGGATCCCTTCAAAATAGAAGTAATCCTTGTCGTTTTTTGCAATAACGTTGCCATAGTTCACCTCATTATTCTTTTCCTATTGTATCAGAATTTTCTAAATAATGGAAACTAATAACGATATTGGGTTAAAAATCTCTCCATTTTTTCTTGAACCTGGGCCAGCTCTTCTACTCGAGGGAGGTAAACAATGCGGAAATGATCTGGTTCTTTCCAGTTAAAGCCCCGTCCATGCACGAGCAATACCTTCTCTTGCTTCAAAAAGTCTAGAACGAACTGTTCATCATCATCAATCTTATACATATTCCGGTCGATTTTAGGGAAGAGATAGAGACCAGCACTCGGTTTAACTGCTGACAAGCCTGGGATCGCATTCACGGCCTCGTACATAAAATTCCGCTGTTCATAGATGCGTCCCCCTGGCAAAAGCAACTCATCAACAGACTGATAGCCTCCCAATGACGTTTGCACTACCTGCTGGGCGAGAACATTGGAACAGAGGCGCATATTGGCCAACATGTTTAGACCCTCAATATATCCCCGCACATGCTTCTTCTCACCGGATAAAACCATCCAGCCCACACGGAATCCAGCAATGCGATGAGACTTGGACAAACCATTCATGCTGACACAGAATAGATCGGGTGCCAAACTGGCAATGGCGATATGTTCCTTCCCATCCATGACCAAGCGATCGTAAATTTCATCCGCATAAATAATCAAATTGTGTTCACGCGCAATTTGAACAATATCCTCCAGCACCTCCCGTGGATAGAGAGATCCTGTGGGATTATTCGGGTTGATGACTACAATAGCCTTTGTTCGTTCCGTGATCTTAGAGCGAATATCCTGCATATCTGGATACCAGTTTGCTTCCTCATCACAGAGATAATGGACAGGGGTTCCGCCCCCCAGACTAACTGCCGCAGTCCAGAGAGGATAGTCCGGCATCGGAATCAAGACCTCATCACCATTATCCAAAAGACCCTGCATGGACATCACAATCAGCTCACTAACCCCGTTCCCAATGAAAATATCTTCGATGTCCACATTGGGGATGCCCTTGAGCTGGGAATACTGCATGACTGCTTTCCGCGCCGAAAAGATCCCCTTTGAATCAGAATACCCTTCACTGTTTCGAGCATTCAAAATCAAATCTTGAATAACTTCATCCGGAGCTTTAAAATCAAACTCGGCAGGATTTCCCGTATTCAAGCGCAGTATCTGTTCACCATTAGCCCTCATCCGCATAGCCTCTTCCAAAACTGGTCCCCGAATGTCATAGGCTACATGTTCCAATTTCTGCGACTTTTCAAAAAACCTCATATATCACTCCTCCTTACTGAGTTTTATTATACCTTTTTCTGAGACAAAAAAGAATTGGAGATACTTCACCCCAATTCTTCACGCTTATTGTTTATTTAATTGGATTCTCTTTTCGATAAGTCCTCATGCGGTCCCGCAAATCAAACATCTTTCCAACAGATGGCAAACTCATGCCTTCTGACCATTTTTCCCAAGTATTCTGCGTGATTTTCAAAACTAATAACAATTCAGATTCATTAAATTTGTAATCTTTCTGAAACTCTGCTATTTCATTAAGAAACTTCTGTGCCCGTTCAAGGTCTTCAGCAGTCCACTCGCGTGTACTCTTACGGCCCAAGCGACGTTGACGAATTTCTTCCTTCCGGTGACGAATTTCTTCCCTTAGCTTCTCAGGCTTGTCACTTTCCATGAAAGAAACAATTTTTTCAATAGATTTTGGATTTGGAAAACTGCGGCCATATTTCCATGAAAAATAGGTGTCCATGGATACATCCATTTCCTTACTAAACTCATGAATGGACGCACCAATATTCAACCGTAACGCCTCGATATCCTTAACTAAATATTCCTTGTCTTTTTTGGCATATTCGCGAAAATTCGATTCTACCATCTTAGACAACCTCCCTAACTATAATGTAACTTCTTATCAGTGTAGCATATTCACGACCAGTTTAAAAGGGTACTACACTATTTTTTTACAAAAAAATTACACGAATAACCCAAAATGTTCCATCAGACTATTTCCTGGTTATTGAAAAACAAAGAAGGGCCGGATATTCATCCAAGCCCTTTTCAAATTATCCTTCGCCTTCTTTCTCAGTAAGAAGCCGCTCCTTTTCTTCAACCATTTCTTTTACTAAACGGTAAATCACCGCAAAAATTGGCGTAAAGAAAATCATTCCGACCAAGCCAAAAAGATTTCCTCCAACCAAGGCCGCAGCTAAGGTAAATAGACTCGGCAAGCCGACTTGTGAACCAACCACGCGTGGATAAATCAAATTACCCTCGACCAATTGAACCAGTTGGAAAACCACAATGGATAGAAGGGCTTGCCAAGGACTAATGGTAAAGATAAAGACCGCTCCCAATCCACAGGCGGCAAAAGGGCCAATATAAGGTATAAAGGAAAGGACTCCCGCCAGCACTCCCGTCATGGAAGCATAGGGTAAACCCGCCAAACTATAGGCTCCAAAAACCAGGAAACCGATAATAAAAGCCTCTATCAACTGCCCCATCAAGAAACCATCATAGGTTTCCACCATCACTGAACCAACATAGCGGAGACGATCACCAACTTTCTTAGGAAGGGTCACATCCAAGATCCGATTGGTGATGGAAGCCAGGTGTTCCTTGCTGCCCAACATCGCAAACATGAGGAAGAGGGCCATCATAACCGTAAAGACATTGCCCAAAATCCCTGAAAGATTCCCTGTCAAATTGGTCAAGAACTGAGCACCCTTATTGATTAAGCCGCTATCTGTTAAATAAGAAGAGATGTCTGTCAACTGTTCAGAGTTGAGCAAACCTGTTGAAGCCAGCCAGGAACCAATCTGAGGAATAACCGTCTGTATCGTATGTCCCAAACGACTAACGGAGACCGCCAGTGTTGGTACAATAATCGCTACGACTCCAGTCGCAATGAAGAGGAAAAGAAGGAGAACCAAGCTGATTGCTAGAGGCCGAAGCAAGCCTTTAGAAACCTTCCACTGCTTCAATTTACCCTCAATCTTCTTCATGGGAACATTAAATACAAAGGCCAGGCCCGCTCCAATCAAAATCGGAGAAAAAACACCCAGAAGGTACTGGAAACCTTGCCAAAGATTTGCAACATAGAGAACCAAGGCCAGACAGATGGCCGCAAAGACAATAGAAAGAATGTCTTGTCGATTTTTATCAGTCATTAACTTTTTCATAATGTTCCCATTATAGCAGAGTCTCCTCCATCTGCCAAGCCAGTCTTCCCATTATCTACAGCATCCCTTGCAATTCTTTGACCAAACGAGCATAACCTGCTACAGTTAGATGCAAGCCGTCCGTTGTGCAGTCCTCCCGCAGTTGTCCCAACTCGTTTCGTAGACAGGTCCCCACATCTACAAATTCCACCTGAGGATAACGTAGGGCCAATTCTTGATAGGCTTGATTCATCTGGTCAATTGCCCGATTTGTCCGTGTATAGAGGGTCCCCTTGGTTTCCGGGCTTTCATATACAGGTAAAACGGAAAGCAGCTTGATTTCCACTAATGGGAAATCATGTTGCAAAAGGTAGAGTAGCTGCTCAAGATTAGCCAAGGTCTGCTCAAGGGGCACTTCCTTTCCTAAATCATTGGTCCCGATTAACAGGACAATCGTCTCCAAATTTTCCCCAAAAAAATGAAGCTGGCGATGCTCCAATAATTGGCTAGATTGGTAACCACGGATCCCTCGGTTGACAATGGTCTTGGTCGTGTCCAAAAGCTCCGCCAAAGGGAAATACTCCACAATCGAATCTCCAGCAAAAATCACTTGAGGATCCTTCAAGCAGAGAGTATTCAAATCCCTGTATTTATTTTGGATGTTGGCCTGCTCCTTGAGCAACCAGCTTTCTAATAATTGAACAGCCATTCAAATCTCCTTTACAAAAAAAGGCCTACCGGTACAACTATCCGACTAGACCCATCTCTACGCACGTTTGACACCCTGTCCAAATTGACAGTGGGCATTTTGAGGCAGAAAACCCTCCAAAGTAAGAGAGGAGAGATCTCCTAAGATTTTCCCGTTCAGAACAAGAGCTAAGGAATGATACTGTTGGAGGTAGTCTCCACACTCTTCACACCAGCGTTCTTCGCCTTCCTTCCAAAAGGCGGCCATGGTCTCCCCCTCACGTCGAATCTCTGGGTATTGCTGCTTATACTGGCGGCACTTTTCCTCAAAGTATGTAAGGGCTTGTGTATATTTTTTAAATGTTTCTCTGTGGATTGTATCTTCCTGCCAGTCATCTGTTAACCACCAAGGCTCACAATCACCGTATAATTCTACTACTTGGTACATAAGCTGATTCCCCTTATTTAGAAGATATTATACACAATTTCAACTGGGAATGAAAGGATTTAAACTTAAAAAAAAAGGCCGGTTCAAAACCGACCTTTCATAAACGGATTAATCTACTGTCATATCTTCGACAATGGTTTCTTTTTCCACTTCCAATTCTGGAGCCATTAAGTCTTCAATAGTTTCAATTTCATTGACTGCTTTCGGTTCCAAGTTGCGGTAACGGGCCATCCCTGTACCAGCAGGAATAATCTTACCGATGATAACATTTTCCTTAAGTCCAAGAAGATGGTCTTTCTTACCACGGATAGCCGCATCTGTAAGAACACGGGTTGTCTCCTGGAAGGAAGCCGCAGATAGGAAGGAGTTGGTTTCCAAGGAAGCCTTGGTGATTCCCATCAAGACTGGACGTGCTGTCGCTGGAACTCCACCAGAAATCAAGACATCACGGTTGGCATCGGTGAAGTCTGTAATATCCATAAGTGTTCCCATCAGAAGGTCTGTATCACCTGGATCCATAACCCGTACTTTACGGATCATTTGACGAACCATTACCTCGATGTGTTTGTCGCCGATTTCTACCCCTTGGCTGCGGTAAACTTTTTGAACCTCTGCCAAGAGATAGGTTTCAACGGAAAGAACATCCCGAACCGCAAGCAAGTGTTTAGGCTGGATTGAACCTTCAGTAAGAGCCGCACCACGTGCTACGTGGTCTCCAACTTCAACCTTCATACGGGCTGTAAATGGAACCACATATTCACCCTTACCAAGTTCTCCTTCAACAAAGACTTTCTTAGTCCGTGTTGAAGCATCTTCTTCAATCGCCACAACTTCACCCTTGACTTCAGTAATAACAGCTTCCCCTTTTGGATTCCGTGCCTCAAAGATTTCTTGGACACGAGGAAGACCTTGGGTGATATCGGTATTGGAAGCAACCCCTCCTGTGTGGAAGGTCCGCATGGTCAACTGAGTACCCGGTTCACCGATGGATTGAGCGGCGATGGTACCGACTGCTTCGCCAACTTCGACGGCATCACCGGTAGCCAAGTTGATTCCGTAACAATGACGGCAGACACCATGACGGGTGTTACATGTGAAGACAGAACGGATGGTTACTTCTTCAACGCCAGCTGCAATAATAGCACGAGCCATGTCTTCTGTAATCAAGACATCTGGACCGGCCAAGACTTCTCCTGTTTCAGGATGCTTGATGGTTTTCTTAGTATAACGACCAGCCAAGCGTTCTTCCAAGGATTCAATCATTTCCTTACCGTCTGTAATCGAACGAATCAAGAGACCTCGATCAGTTCCACAGTCGTCTTCACGGATAATGACATCTTGCGCAACGTCAACCAAACGACGGGTCAAGTAACCTGAATCGGCAGTCTTCAAGGCCGTATCGGTCATACCCTTACGCGCACCGTGAGTGGAGAAGAACATTTCCAAGACAGACAAACCTTCACGGAAGTTAGACAAAATTGGCAATTCCATGATCCGTCCATTCGGAGCAGCCATCAAACCACGCATACCCGCCAACTGGGAGAAGTTGGAGATGTTACCACGGGCACCAGAGTCCATCATCATAACGATTGGGTTCTTTGGATCTTGACTAGCAGTCAACCGTTGCTCCAATTTCTCTTTGGCAGCTCGCCACTCACCCGTAACGGCATTGTACCGCTCATCATCAGTGATCATACCCCGACGGAATTGCTTACTGATTGCCTCTACGCGTTTGTGAGATTCTTCAATAATCGTTTCCTTATCATCGATAACTGGAATGTCGGCAATCCCCACAGTCAAACCAGCCAAGGTTGAGTGGTAGTAACCCAAATCTTTCAAACGGTCCAAGAGTGCAGATGTTTCTGTTGTCCGGAAACGTTTAAAGATTTCAGCGATGATGTTCCCCAGATTTTTCTTCTTGAATGGAACGTTCAATTCTAGTTCTGCCAAGACAGCATGAATATCCTGACCTGGTTCCAAGAAGTATTTATCCGGCACACCATTGACCAAATTATCATTGTTTGGCTCTTGCAAGTAAGGCAATTCTGCTGGCATGATGGCATTAAACAAGATCTTACCAACAGTCGTAATCATAATCTTACCTTGTTGGTTTTCAGTCCATGGTTTGTTCAACCGATCGGTTGCAATCCCAACCCGTGTGTGAACATGGACCAAACCATTGCGCCAAGCCATGACTGCTTCGTCCGCATCCTTGAAGATCATGCCTTCACCTTCACGACCGGCTTCTTCCATGGTCAGGTAGTAGTTCCCCAAAACCATATCCTGAGATGGGGTAACAACTGGTTTACCATCTTTTGGATTCAAGATGTGCTCAGCAGCCAACATCAAGATACGAGCCTCAGCTTGTGCTTCCTCAGATAACGGAACGTGGATCGCCATTTGGTCCCCGTCAAAGTCGGCATTATAGGCCTCACAGACAAGTGGGTGCAGACGAATCGCCTTCCCATCGATTAGAACTGGCTCAAAGGCCTGAATCCCCAAACGGTGAAGGGTTGGTGCGCGGTTCAGCAGAACCGGATGTTCTTTGATAACTTCCTCAAGAATGTCCCAGATACGCTCATCGCCACGTTCAACCAATTTCTTAGCAGCCTTCACGTTTTGCACAATATCACGGGCAACAATTTCCCGCATTACAAATGGCTTAAAGAGCTCAATCGCCATTTCACGTGGAACACCACATTGATACATTTTAAGAGTTGGACCAACCGCGATTACGGAACGACCCGAGAAGTCTACCCGTTTACCAAGCAAGTTTTGACGGAAACGCCCTTGTTTCCCTTTCAGCATGTGGCTCAAAGATTTCAATGGACGGCTTCCTGGTCCAGTAATTGGACGACCACGACGACCGTTATCGATCAAGGCATCAACCGCTTCTTGCAACATCCGTTTTTCATTTTGAACAATGATTCCTGGTGCGTTCAGCTCCAAGAGACGTGCCAAACGGTTGTTCCGGTTGATAACCCGACGGTAAAGGTCGTTCAGGTCAGAGGCCGCAAAACGTCCACCATCCAATTGAACCATCGGACGAAGATCTGGTGGGATAACCGGAAGGATGTTGAGAATCATCCATTCCGGTTTATTACCAGACTTGTGGAAAGCATCCAAGACGTCCAAACGACGGACAGCCTTGACCCGTTTTTGCCCTGTTGCAGACTTCAGTTCTGCTTTCAACTCTTTAATTTCTGCTTCCAAATCTACTTGTTTCAACAAGTCCTGGATAGCTTCTGCTCCCATTTTTGCGACGAAGGAGCCTGAACCATAGCGACGAAGATTTTCCCGGTACTCGCGTTCAGTCATGATGGACTTGTGCTCTAATGGCGTTTCTTTCGGATCAATCACCACATAGGCCGCGAAGTAGATGACTTCCTCCAAAGCCCGTGGGCTCATATCCAAGGTTAAGCCCATTCGACTTGGGATACCCTTGAAATACCAGATGTGAGACACAGGTGCTTTCAATTCAATATGCCCCATGCGTTCCCGACGCACTTTGGCATGCGTCACTTCTACCCCACAGCGGTCACAGATGATGCCTTTGTAACGGAGCCGTTTGTATTTGCCACAGGCACACTCCCAGTCCTTAGTTGGACCAAAGATAACCTCATCAAAAAGTCCTTCCCGCTCCGGTTTTAGGGTCCGGTAGTTAATGGTTTCCGGCTTTTTGACTTCTCCGTAAGACCATGACCGGACCTTACTTGGAGAAGCGAGTGTGATTTGCATACTTTTAAAACGATTTACATCAACCACTCTATCTTACCTTTCTTTTTTGGTTCACTTATTTTGATTCTTCTGCGTCAAAAGCCTCTTTTGCTTCTTTCGCAGCTTTTTCACGTGCTTTTTCCAAATCATCAACATGGATGATATCGTCATCATCACCCTCGTCCAGATCACGCAATTCTACTTCTTGATCATCCTCATCTAGGACACGCATATCAAGACCAAGAGATTGCAATTCTTTGACAAGAACGCGGAAGGATTCCGGAACACCCGGTTTTGGAATTGGTTTACCTTTGGTAATCGCTTCATAAGCCTTAAGACGTCCGTTTACATCGTCTGATTTGTAGGTCAAAATTTCTTGAAGGACATTGGAAGCGCCATAGGCTTCGAGAGCCCAAACCTCCATCTCACCGAACCGTTGTCCACCAAATTGAGCTTTACCACCCAATGGTTGTTGCGTAACCATAGAGTATGGTCCAACAGAACGAGCGTGGAGTTTATCATCAACCATGTGGTGAAGCTTGATCATGTACATGACCCCAACAGAAACACGGTTGTCAAATGGCTCACCTGTGCGACCATCGTAAAGAATGGTTTTGGCATCTGAGTCCATTCCAGCTTCACGAACCGTATCCCAAAGGTCTTCTGAACTTGCTCCATCGAAAACTGGTGTTGCGATGTGAATACCTAAGTTACGAGCAGCCATACCAAGGTGAAGTTCCATAACCTGACCGATGTTCATCCGTGATGGCACCCCAAGTGGGTTCAACATGATATCGACTGGAGTTCCGTCTGGTAAATACGGCATATCTTCCACTGGAACAATACGGGATACAACCCCTTTGTTTCCGTGGCGTCCGGCCATCTTATCCCCAACCTTGATTTTCCGTTTTTGAGCGATGTAGACACGCACCAACATATTGACACCGGATTGCAACTCATCACCGTTTGCACGGGTAAAGATTTTAACGTCTCGAACAACTCCATCCGCTCCGTGTGGTACACGAAGAGAGGTGTCACGAACTTCACGAGATTTGTCTCCAAAGATGGCATGAAGCAGGCGTTCTTCTGCTGAAAGGTCTTTTTCTCCTTTTGGAGTCACCTTACCAACCAAGATGTCTCCTTCTTTCACCTCTGCCCCGATACGGACAATTCCCATTTCATCCAAATGGCTAAGAGCGTCTGGTCCAACGTTTGGAATTTCGCGTGTGATTTCTTCAGGGCCTAACTTGGTATCACGAGTTTCTGACTCGTATTCTTCCAAATGCACGGAAGTATAGACATCGTCTTTGACCAAGCGCTCGCTCATGATAACCGCATCCTCGAAGTTGTAACCTTCCCAGGTCATGTAGGCCACGATAGGGTTTTGTCCTAGGGCAATTTCCCCATTTTCCATGGATGGTCCATCGGCGATGAAATCGCCTTTCTCAACCTTATCACCCAACTTAACCAAGGTGCGTTGATTGTAGGCCGTACCAGAGTTGGAACGACGGAATTTTGTAATTTTATAAACGTCAAGGGATCCATCTTCACGGCGAACTTCAACACGATCAGCATCGGCATAGGTAACAGTACCGTCGTGGTTGGCAATGACTGCAGCTCCTGAATCGTGGGCCACTTGATATTCCATACCGGTTCCAACGTAAGGAGCTTTCGGATCAATCAATGGCACCGCTTGCCGTTGCATGTTAGCCCCCATCAAGGCACGGTTGGAGTCGTCGTTTTCCAAGAAAGGAATACATGCAGTCGCT
This sequence comes from Streptococcus sp. 121, assembly GCF_016458205.1. Classification (GTDB taxonomy): domain Bacteria; phylum Bacillota; class Bacilli; order Lactobacillales; family Streptococcaceae; genus Streptococcus. Next base: position 28,619 of record NZ_JAEMED010000017.1, read on the forward strand.
ACCGCAACGACCTGCTTCGGTGAAACATCCATAAAGTCTACAGAGCTCGCTGCATACTCTTGGTTATTCCCGCGGTGACGTCCCATAACGATATCTGTTGTGAAATGTCCTTCTGCATCCAATGGAGAGTTCGATTGAGCCACAATGTACTCATCTTCTTCATCGGCAGTTAACCAAACAATCTCGTTGGTTACCAAGCCTTTTTCACGGTCTACGCGACGGTATGGAGTTTGAATGAAACCATACTTATTCAAGTGACCATAGGAAGCCAAGTTGTTGATCAAACCAATGTTTGGTCCCTCAGGAGTCTCGATTGGACACATCCGACCGTAATGAGTTGCGTGCACGTCCCGAACCTCGTAACCCGCACGGTCACGTGTCAAACCACCAGGTCCTAAGGCAGACAAACGACGTTTGTGAGACAACTCAGACAAGGGGTTGTGTTGGTCCATGAACTGGGACAATTGAGAAGATCCAAAGAATTCTTTAATGGCCGCAGTTACTGGACGGATGTTGATGATTTGTTGTGGAGTTAGAGCTTCGTTGTCTTGAACACTCATACGCTCACGGACATTTCGCTCCATCCGAGACAAACCAAGACGCACTTGGTTGGCCAAAAGTTCACCTACCGTCCGAATCCGGCGGTTTCCAAGGTGATCAATGTCATCAATTCGACCCATTCCCTCAGAAAGATTGAGGAAGTAGCTCATCTCAGCCAAAATATCTGCTGGCGTTACAGTGCGAACCTTCTCGTCTGGGTTCCCATTTCCGATAATGGTCACCACACGATCTGGGTCTACTGGGGATACAACCTTGAATTTTTGAAGTACAACGGGTTCTGTCAAGACTGCTGAATCATTTGGAATGTAGACAATCTTATTAAGATCCCCATCCAATCGAGGCGTCAATTGCTCAATTAATTCACGCGTCATCACTGTCCCAGCTTCCACAAGGATTTCTCCTGTTTCGGCATCGACCAACGGCTCAGCCAAGGTTTGGTTCAAGAGGCGTGTTTTAACGTTAAGCTTCTTGTTGATCTTGTAACGTCCGACTGCTGCTAAATCATACCGACGTGGATCAAAGAAGCGAGCAATCAAGAGGCTACGAGAGGATTCCGCCGTTTTTGGTTCTCCTGGACGCAAGCGCTCATAAATCTCTTTAAGAGCTTCGTCTGTCCGTGAATCCATTGGATTTTTATGGACATCTTTTTCCAAACTGTTGCGAACCAAAGGACTATCTCCAAAAATATCGATAATCTCATCATCTCCAGAGAAGCCTAGTGCCCGCACAAGTGTTGTAAATGGAATCTTGCGAGTCCGGTCAATCCGTGTATAGGCGATATCTTTGGAGTCCGTTTCCAATTCCAACCAAGCGCCCCGGTTAGGGATTACGGTAGAGCCGTAGCCAACTTTTCCATTTTTATCGACTTTGTCATTGAAGTAAACACCTGGTGAACGTACCAACTGAGAAACGATGATTCGCTCCGCACCATTGATGATAAAGGTTCCCATCTCGGTCATCATTGGGAAGTCTCCAAAAAAGACTTCTTGCGTTTTAATTTCGCCAGTTTCCTTGTTCACAAGACGGAAGGTTACAAAAATAGGAGCAGAAAGATTGGCGTCGTGGGCGCGTGCTTCTTCTAAGGTATATTTTGGCTCCCGCAATTCGTATCCAACAAACTCCAATTCCATGGTATCCGTGAAGTTTGAAATAGGAAGTACATCTTGGAATACTTCTTTCAAACCATGGTCTAGGAATTCTTTAAATGAGTCTGTTTGAATTTCAATCAGATTTGGTAAGTCAAGAACTTCTTTAATTCTTGAAAAACTACGACGTGTACGGTGTTTCCCGTACTGAACTTCATGTCCTGCCAAGTTGTTAACTCCTTCTTTTTATTGAACGCAAGCCTGTGTCTCGGCCGCTTCCCCATTGCCCTTTTTAATTTTTAGAAAATTTAAAAATAGATTACATTTTTTAAGAAAACTAAAATTAGACACAAAAAGAGCAGCTAAATCGACTCGTTTTCGGAATGATTTAACTGCTGTAGGTTTCCTACTGGACAAGATTTCAGTAGAAAACAAACGACAACTGATTCAAACTATTGTAGCACAAATGGAATGAGAAAACAAGTGGCGAAATCCGTCGTATTTTTCTATACAACTGCCGATTTCGTCCACTAATCACCTAGTAACCACGAAGATTGTTAAACTAGATCACCTCCTTAGCTGCTTATTCATTAGGATAGATATAAGAAACGGTTCCTTGTGCCGTCGTTGGATCAAAAAAACCACGATAGTTGGCAATGGACAGATTACCGTTAAAATTAGACTCATACACTTGTATAGAGGTCTCTGATTCTACTTCAACCACGAGAGCAACATGACCATAACCTCCATCATTCCAACATGCAATCGCTCCAGGTTTCGGAGTCGTGCCGACTTCAAACCCAGACTGACTAGCACTTGCAGCCCATTGCCCGGCATTTCCCCACCAATCTCCTATCCAAGTAGCCATGACCTTTACACCCCAGGTACATTGACCTGTCGGATAACTTCCAGAGGTGTTGTAATTGAATGTCGGAACAATAGCTGTTGGTTTTTCTTCTTCAATTTCCTTATCCGATTCTCTTTCATCATCCGATTTTGGATCTTCACTATCCGTAAGGGATTTCTTGTTTACACTTCCCGTCTCTTCCGTTGCCTCAGAATTTCCCTTGACTTCCTTTTCTTCTTCTGAATCCTCGTCGGCTTTAGAGCCCGTTTTCTGTTCCTTTTTTTCTTTGCTCTTAGATTTATCCTCCGCTTGAACGGTATCCCCCACTAAGAATTGTATATTCAAGACCCGTCCAAGAACTTCTCTAGACTCTTCTTTAGTCCCGACAAAAAGCCCTGTTCCAAGAACAAAACTTGATAATAAGACTGTTCCAGTCTTTTTCCATATTAATGTTGGTTTATTCGATTTATTGTTCTTTAAAATAACGATACGTTTACGACCTTCCTTTTTAGTTTCCCTCATTAAAACAAGGGGAACTAAAATTATTCTTAAAGTTTTATTATAGAAAACTTAAACTAGCAGATATTGTACTTACCAAAATAGTCACTAACGCAAATCAAAAGAGGGGGAAACCCGCCTCTTCCAATCTTACACTCATTACATTTTAAAATCTGAATGTGTTAATCCTCTTCACCGAACCCCTAGTTCTGTCTTCATCGGATTGCCTCTTCAGATTTCGAACTATTTCGAGCATTATTTCTTGCTCATATAAGCCTTCTTTCGAAGGGCTACAAAGGCTGCGACAGAGAGGAAGCCTCCTGTATACTCTTTTATACTCTTTTAGTTTATCTTTTATTACTGCGTTAGCTCGTCTTGCCGTACTTGAAGTTCACCGAAGAGGCGTGACAACGTCAGATTTTGAAATTTAATGAGTATTAAATAAACATGAAAGAAATCTTAACGTAAATACAAGAAAAAGAAACCCGGAAATCCCCGAGTTTCTTGTAAATCCATTAACGACTATTACTTGAACTTGGTGTCCCACCGCCACGAACGGAATTCCAAGCGGAACGTTTGTCAGCATCACTACCACCAACCATAAAGTTTTCACTTGTGACTGGAGCACCATTCACAGCCCAGTTGCTAGTTACTGTTGAACCACTCATTCCAGATCCTGGCAATTGACCCGTTGCTCTCAACACAGAGGATTGAATCACACTTGGGTCTAAACTGAAACGTTGACCCGTTTTCCAAACATCTGGATCAGCCTGGTGGATGGCATTCACCAGATTGGCCATATAATTAGCGTTATTGTTGTAACCACTCAAGTTGGACATAGAGGAGTTGTCATCATGGCCCGTCCAGCCACCAAGGGTAGCACCTGGAGTTGCCACCATGAGCCAAGCATCTCCGTAATCATTGGTAGTTCCGGTCTTCCCAATCCAATCAGCCCCAGCTAGAGCTGGATTGATTCCCTGCAAACGAGACTTGAAGGTTGTTGTCGTACCTGAATCCAGAACTCCTCGCATCATGTCTTGCATGATTGTGGCAGTCGCAGCTGAGAAGACTTGAACAGGTTCCGTTTGATGCTCATAGACCACCTGTCCATCCTGAGTTTCAATGGAGGCAACCATATAACGTTCAATGTACTGACCATTGTTTGCCAGGGTTTGGTAACCATTGGTGTGGCGGTCAACCGATACTTCAATTCCCCCACCCAAAGGAAGACTTTCAATATTATAGTCCGCAATCTCATAATTCATTTTTTCCATATAATCTTGGACATCTATCCCTTGCTCTCGTAAGATACGATAGGTCCAATAAGCCGGAATATTCACAGACTGATTCAAGGCCTCTTGGAAGGTCATCATACCAGTTCCGCGACTATTCACGTGCATAATGGGCTGGCCACTAGAATAATTGGTGGGATAGTTGGACACAATGCTGGCACTTCCCATAATCCCTTGATCGATAGCAATACCATATGGTAAGAGAGGTTTAATGGTAGAACCTGGGGAGCGAACCGTGTCAAAGGCATGGTTATTCTGATTGGATTCATAGTCCCGACCACCAACAAATCCTAGAACAGCTCCAGTCTGGTTGTCTTGAAGGACATTTCCCATCTCCACGCGCCCAGTTCCATCATCCAGCATTCCTCCAAAGTTGGCTGCTGCAGACTGCATGGCTTCATGCACAGCTTTGTTAATGGTTGTTTTAACCACATAGCCACCATTGCTGAGTTCCTGTTGGGCAAGTTTTTGATAAGCCGCTACAGTAGACTCATTTTTCAAATCCCTCTCGGAAACCTGATCTCGTTTGATTAAATAGGTATAGAGGGCTTCTTGAGCCTCAGCTAGTGCTGTGTGGTAGAGATAATGATGAGCCTCACCTTCCGTCGGCTCACCCGGGCGGAAATCCGCTTGAAGGTTATACTCCAAGACCTCTTGGTATTCATCCTCGGTGATTTTTCCAGTCCGGTACATATTATAGAGCACATTTTTTTGCCGCTCCAACCCCAAGGCTTGATTTTCTTCCGTCTTCAAAGTCCCGTCTGCTGCGTAAGGAGAATAGACAATGGGACTCTGAGGAAGTCCCGCTATAAAGGCTGACTGAGGGAGATTGAGGTCAGCAGCGCTTTTTCCAAAAATACCCTGCGCTGCCTCTTCAATCCCCGCTATATTTTGCCCCTTATAATTCCGTCCAAAGGGCGCAATATTAAGGTAGGCCAAGAGGATATCTTCCTTAGACATGGTCTCTTCGAGAGCTAAGGCATCTAGAATTTCCGCAGCTTTTCGAGAAAAGGTCGGAGCATCTCCGACAACTTGTTGCTTGATCAACTGCTGAGTCAAAGTCGAACCACCACTCGAAGAGCCTAAACCGACAACCGAACCTAAGGTTGCCCGAATGACAGCCTTGGGTACGATCCCATCATGCTCATAGAAATTCTCATCCTCCGTCGCTATAACGGCGTCTTGCACGAATGTGGATACTTGGTCCAGGGTCACCGGTGTCCGCAGAAGATCACTATCCACCTTATCAATGAGACTGCCATCAGCATAGCGCAGCTCTGATTGACCGGCTACACGGGTTACTTGCTGGGCCAATTCCTCACCAGGGGGAACCTGGGCCGACTGAAAGAGACTGGCCGCGTAGCCCAGACCCACCCCGGCACCTAAGACCAGGAAGCCCCAGAAAAAGACCAGCAAAACTTTTAGGAGGAGGTGCTGGACTTGAAAAAATGTCCCTAGACTATCCTTCCAAGTCCAAGACCCCTCTCCGGTTTTCTTTTTAGCTTTGTGTTTCACGTATTCCGTCTCCTTTAATACTTAACCCCAATTATAGCAAAATGCCCTGTCTCTTTTCAATTATCCCTTATTTTGTTAAACTGTAGTAAGAAAAATGAAACAAAAAGGAGTCAGACATGCACATTTTTGATGAGCTGAAAGAAAGGGGCTTGGTCAACCAAACAACGGATGAAGAAGCTCTTCGCAAAGCGCTAGAAGAGGAACAGGTTTCGTATTACACCGGCTATGACCCTACAGCTGATAGTTTGCATTTGGGCCACCTAGTTGCCATTCTCACCAGTCGCCGTTTGCAGTTGGCTGGGCATAAACCTTACGCCTTGGTCGGTGGTGCCACTGGACTCATTGGTGACCCATCCTTTAAAGATGCAGAACGCAGCCTGCAAACCAAGGAAACCGTTGACGGCTGGGTCGACAAAATCCAAGGTCAACTATCCCGTTTCTTGGACTTCGACAAGGGCGAAAATAAGGCCGAAATGGTCAACAATTACGACTGGTTTGGCAGCATCAGCTTCATTGACTTCCTCCGTGATGTCGGCAAATACTTTACCGTCAACTACATGATGAGCAAGGATTCTGTGAAGTCTCGGATTGAAACGGGGATTTCCTACACCGAATTCGCTTACCAAATTATGCAGGGGTACGACTTCTACACCCTCAACCAAGAACGCAATGTAACCCTTCAAATTGGAGGAAGTGACCAGTGGGGCAACATGACCGCTGGAACGGAATTGCTTCGCCGTAAGGGCAATACAACAGGGCATGTCCTAACCGTACCCTTGATCACTGATGCCACTGGTAAAAAATTCGGTAAATCTGAAGGGAACGCAATCTGGTTAGATGCCAGCAAGACCAGCCCTTATGAAATGTACCAGTTCTGGCTTAATGTCTTGGATGACGATGCTATTCGCTTCTTGAAAATCTTCACCTTCCTTTCATTGGAAGAAATTGCAGACATTGAAAAAGAATTCTTGGCAGCCCCACACCAACGACTAGCCCAAAAAACCCTGGCTAAGGAAGTGGTTACACTCGTTCATGGCCAAGAGGCTTATGAACAAGCCCTCAAAATCACTGAAAGCCTCTTCTCTGGAGGTAATATCCAAGATCTTTCCGTTTCCGAATTGCTACAAGGCTTAAGCGATGTTCCAAACTACCAAGTGACCAACGAAGATAGTTTGAACCTAGTGGACATCTTAGTAACAGCTGGAGTTTCCCCATCCAAACGCCAAGCCCGCGAAGATGTGACCAACGGAGCTATCTACATCAACGGTGAGCGTATTCAAGACTTGGATTACCAATTGGATAGCAAGGACCGGTTAGAAGACAAAATCACCGTTATCCGCCGTGGTAAGAAAAAATATTCCATTCTAACCTATTAAAACTAACATCTGAATACTCGAATCTTTCAAAGAGATGGCTAGAAAAGCCAATGACGGTAGTTCAACAGGTCTGAGAGACCTGTTGAATAGTATCGATCAGGCGTGCATGGCACGTAATCAAAAGTTCACCGTCAGGCTTGACAAGGTCAGATTTTGAAATTTAATGAGTATACAGTCTTTTAGTTTGCTTTTAGTACAAGGCAGCGAGTCGTAGACAGTACTGAAGTACGGCAAGACGATCTAACACAGTAATAAAAGATAAACTAAAAGAGTTTAACATTTCACAAAGGCCAGGACCCACCACAGGTCCCTGGCCTTTTCCAACAAAAGGAGACCTCATGCTTCCACCCAAACTAGAACGATTTACAGATCCAGCACTCCTCTTTATCTGCCCCCACTGCCATCAAGCCATACACCTGCAGGAACGCAGTCTAGTCTGTGAGAATCGCCATAGTTTCGACTTGGCCAAGCAAGGTTATGTCAATTTGGCTCCCCAAGCTAAGGCTTCTCAGCACTACCAAAAAGACTCCTTTTTAGCGCGTCAAACAATCCTGGAAGCCGGACTCTATGACCATATCCTAGAGGGCCTAGCTCAGCAAATCAAGAACCTTCAGCCACGATTCCTCTTAGATGTCGCCTGTGGCGAAGGCTTCTACAGCCGAAAATTGGAGAGCAACTATTCTGGTGACTACTATGCTTTTGACTTGGCCAAGGACTCCATCCTCCTAGCCAGTAAGGCGGATAGTCGACAGCACATCAAGTGGTTTGTGGCAGACTTAGCCAAAATTCCCTTGGAAAATCACAGCGTCGACTTGATTTTGGATGTCTTTTCTCCGGCTAACTATCAAGAGTTTAAGCGCTTATTACAGCCCCAAGGGACAGTCCTCAAGGTTATTCCTGGCTCTCAACATTTGATTGAAATTCGGAAGATTCTGGGCAAAGAAGCCTATCAGCCCGAGGACATTGATCACCACCTCAAAGAACAAATGCAGATTCTAGACCAGGAAGAGCTAACTGCCACCTATCCTCTAACACCTCAGCTTCGAGAAGCTTTATTAGAGATGACCCCACTGCTCCAACAAGTCAATCTAACTGACTTTGACTGGACCAAGCTGACTCACATTACCATTTCCGCCACCCTTTACCAAGCCCGCTTTTAGAAAGGATACCTATGAAATTTTACGCAGTCAAAAAAGGACGCCAACCAGGAATCTACACAAATTGGCCTGAAGCACAAAAACAGGTGCAAGGCTTCTCAGGTGCACAATACAAATCCTTCACCAGCCAAGAAGAGGCCGTCGTCTATATGGAAGGCAAACCCCAAGCTCCCAGCGACTCTAACCAACTTCAGGCCTATGTGGATGGCTCCTACGATAAACGGAACAAGGCATACGGCTCCGGCGTCTCCTTTATCTTGAACGGCAAAGAAATCGAGAGTCTTTCCTTTGCGGGAGACCGTGATATCTTCCTCGAATCTCACCAAGTTGCCGGAGAATGCCTGGCCAGCCTAGCCGCCATCAAATGGGCCGTCCTCCACGAGTATCCCAGCATCACCATCTGCTACGACTACCAAGGCGTCGAATCCTGGGCCACAGGCGACTGGAAAACCAACAAACCCATCTCTCAGGTCTACAAAAAAGAGTTTGACCGTTACGCTCCTCTCATCCAAGTTCACTTCCGTAAAGTCCACGCCCATAGTGGCGACCCTCTCAACGATCGTGCCGACCAACTAGCCAAAGCGGCCTTGGGGATAGGGTAAGCGGATCCCATCGTTTCTGGAGGAAGGAGATTGGAAAACAACCTTCAAAATAGACTAAACTCATTAAACCCGAATTATTCATACCCTGAATATCTTTGCGTAACTATCAAAAAAATCATCAGAAACAAGCAATAAATAATTGCAATTCTGATGATTTTTATGAACGATCAAGCTTTTCTATAAATAAAGATGGGT
>NZ_JAEMED010000018.1 GCF_016458205.1 Streptococcus sp. 121
GTAGGGAGCGAGTTGTCGTTCCAAAGGATTTCTGAAATTTCTTTGGTTTATTAGTATCTAAAGGTCCATCTAAGATACAGCAGACAATAGATTTTTGGTGAACATCAATGCCACAACAAATTTCAACCATAGCTTCCATGCGAAAAGCCTCCTATTTTATTATTTGAACAATCGAATAAGAGGCTGTTTTGTAATTTTATTTTCACGCTCAAGGCGTATTCGAGTTATCTCATGACTCTTATTCATCCAGTTTTAGTTACAGGCTCGGCAAAGCCCTAATAAACTTACGGATTTGTATTGCTCATCTTTATTATATACCTGAACTAATTTTCCGTCATGAGTTAGCAGGTGAAGCCTGCTTGGAGTTTTAGTTTGCTTTTAGTACAAGGCAGCGAGTCGTAGACAACTCAAAATCTCTGGGGGAGATTTTGAGCTTGCCGATACAACTTTCGAAGAAAGTTTCAAATAAGTACGGCAAGACGAGCTAACACAGTAATATTGTCTTTTAGTTTACTTTTAGTACAAGGGAGCGAGTCGTAGACAGTACTGAAGTAAGGCAAGACGAGCTAACACAGTAATAAAAGATAAACTAAAAGACTATAAAAGATAAACTAAAAGAGTGTGAAACAAATGAAAAGAACTTAGAGTATCCAAACGACTCCAAGTTCTTATCCCTTCCTTCATCAGCCAAGTAATCCTTATTTTCGAATGCAAACTTGACTAATCTAAACGACCTACCAATCCATTGAGTTTTTGATACTGCTCCTGCCTGAGATTTGAAATACTCAACATTGCTAACAAGCTAAGGAAATAGAGACTTGCCAGAAAGAGCATGACGATTGTCACAGTGGCGTTTTGTAGGATAAAACCAATCACAACAGATGAGAACCCTCCAATGGCTCGTCCAATATTCAGGATGGCATTATTAGCAAGAGAACGAACAGAATAAGGATAGAGACGCGTAATCATGGCTCCGTATCCTGCAAACATCCCATTAACAAAGAAACCAACAACCGCACCAGCTATCAAAATACTCCACTCTGTCCGTGCACAGCTAAAGAGATATACAGACAAGGCTGAAGCCACTAAAAATAAACCATAACTTTTTCTTGGTCCAATACGATCCAATAAGTTCCCAAAAACAATCATTCCTAAGCACATTCCAAGAATCGTTGTAATCATCCAAACTGAGGAACCACTCATACTAACTCCAGCTTGTTCCTGCATGATACTCGGTAACCAGTTCATCATTCCAAAGTAGCCAGCTATCTGAACCGTTGTCATCACCATTAAACATATAGTCTGGGCAGCAATTTGGGGACTTGAAAACAAATCCCAAATCTTGCCTTTCTCCTGTTTAGATTCCTTGGCTTGACTTGCATCAAAATCACTGACCTTATCCGCATCAACCGCTATCATAGACCAAAGAACAATTCCAAGGGGAAGTAAGCCACACAAAAATAGTCCTCTCCAACCAAAAATCGGGGCAATCAAACCAGCCAAAGCTGCCGAGGCTATAGAACCTATTTGCCCAACGATTCCGTTGATAGAGGACATTCTTCCCATTTGCTCTTTCGGGACCAAACCAGCCATGATAGCAATAGCCACACCATATTCTCCACCTACTCCAACACCTGCAATAAAGCGCATCCAGTAGAGGTATTCCAAATTAGGAGTGAAGAAAATAAGAGCCGTTGCTAAAGAAAAGATAGTTACGGTCCAACGAAAAATTTTAAACTTATTGTATCTATCGGCTAAAACCCCAAAAACAATACCACCGAATAACATACCAAGATTGGTAATTGTCGCAATCCAGCCCGCTTCTACTTTACTAATCGCCAATGAAGCAATAATGGATGTTAGGGAAAAGGATAAAAACATGACATTTAAGTCATCCATACCTGAAGCTATAACAGCTGATATTAATGCGTTGCGATCATTTTTTGACAACTTCATCTTTTACTCCTTTATGCGTAACTAACTTTTAAATTGGAATTCTTAATCTAAAATTTCAAATAGATGAGCCGGTAAAGATCACTCAACAAGTCTTGTAAACTAGTTGAATTTTTCGATACGGCTTAAAAAACATCATATTTTGAAATTGAATGAATAGGATTGCAGTTCTTAGGACCACGTTTCTGGATGATGGTCCCAGCTTTCCAGTAATAGACAATATGGCTTAATCTCCTCCTGTAACAAAGCTTGTTGAATCAACGATTCATAGTGTATCAAGCCTCTTTGATGAACTTATTGATTGCGTGTTTCCACGCTTTATCCTTAATATTCAACAGGTCTCCCAGATCTGTTGAATTCTCATCATCGGATTACCTCGTCAATTTTTAAATTCCGCGAGTATTCTGATTTTGAAATCAGTTAAGGATAACCTCTGCTGGTCCTCGAGAAAAATACAATTCTACCCTAACCTTTACAGATATAGTCTTTTAGTTTGCTTTTAGTACAAGGCAGCGAGTCGCAGGCAGTACTAAAGTACGGCAAGACGAGCTAACACAGTAATAAAAGATAAACTAAAAGAGTATAAAGACTCCGCTCACAAATCTCCTAGTCAATCTTCCAGACCTTTTTAGTAGACACATCTAGGTCAATAATTGACCTCGATTTATCCATAAAATCCTCCTATTCCCGTGGGTGCAAAACAATAACCTTTCTCCTTTCTATTTTTTAGATCAAAAGTGCTCAAAAAAAGTCTCTCACCAATCGTAAGCGAGAGACTCGAGAGTTTGAAGAGCTTTTCATTTCTTCATAATATTCTTTTTCCCGAACACGATTTACCCTAAATTGTCTAAAGTTTATCATATTCCGAATTTTTGTCAAGATATTTTTAAAAATATTTGTTTATTCGTACATTCGCTAGGAAAATCTCTTCCCCCAATCCTCTTTGCTGGAGGCCTCTCTTTGCGCAGCTGATCAGCTCTTGTGAGAAGGCTCGGATGGCTTCTGTTTCGTTTGCATTCAAATCCTGACGGGAAAAATCTTTACGCAATTGCGCATAATCATGCCCCATAAGCTCAAAGAATGGCGAATGGTCGAGCAAATCTTCCAAGGCTTCCAATTCCGTTAAGAGGCCAAGATGAAAGGCGGCCGGCGCAAAGGTAGCTTCCAAGGGTTGGGTACAGATGCTCCGAAATTCAACTGTGCCCCGCTTGGTCAACTCTTGGTAATGATAGGAACGATGGTTCTTAAGATCCGCCCGATCCGGCTTCAAGTTCAAGCGCTTCCCATCAAGACCATAGGCACGAATCGCATCTTTCTGGAGGTACTCTTGTAACGGAATCGGCTCAAAATAATAATAGGTTCCGTCTCTTTCTGTGTAGAAAAAAGAAGATTGGCTTTTGAAGTCAATATAATCCTCCTCTGATTCAAAATCGCTAGGATAGATTCCCACGTTCTGAGGAATCAAGCCGTGCATCGAATCTTCCCAAAGGTAATCACGTGCCAAAGCACAGTTTTTGAGTGGCTCAAAAGAGGAATTGGCAAATAAGTAAGCCTTGGCAGCCTCAATCTTATTAAACGCATTTAGAACCCGTAAAAACCGGCTTCTACTAACATCAAACTGAACCTGACTTCCACAAATATAGGCTGCATAATCTAGATAAGGATGAAGCTCTACATGATTCGCTCCCAAAGCCAGATAATCCATCAACATCTGGTAACGCCCTGTAGCCACTGGTCGATTATCATTCACAGCCCAATTAGGGTTTATCCCTGAACCGAGAAGTTGGTGGTCGTATTGAAGAAGGAAAGACTGAATAGCCTCGAGGTAGGTCTGAAAACGATCCGCAACTTCAAATATATTCTCAGCCTTTGCAAAGGCAAATTCCAAGGTATTGTAGCTGACTTCAAACAGAAGCACATCTCCATTTGCAGCGACAATCTCAATCGGCTGATCTTGTTCATCAACTTTCACAACCGTAAACGCTAAGGTTTGAACAAGATGATGAAGCAAAGCGATCGAAAGGGAATGATCGGTTGCTTTCCCATCTACATGAACAATTGGAAATTCTAATTCAATCCCAATGAAAAGTTCTGGATTTTCTTTGAGTTTCGAAAGATAGTTTTCATGAAAAAAATGATGCATAGGCTGTCCTCTTTTCACTTATTCTAACCAGTATACCAAATTTTTCCTGCTAAAAAACAAAAACGCCTGCTTACGCCATGGTTCTTTTTAAGAGCCATTGCGTAAACAAGCGTCAACCACCATTATGATGAGTGTTAGCACCAGGATTACTCCTGGTGCTAGACCAGAGCTAGACTAAGAGTCAAAAGACTCCATCATCATAACACTCAACAAAATTGATGATTTTAAACGAGTTCGATAATCGCCATTGGAGCTGCGTCACCACGACGTGGTTCAGTCTTCAAGATACGAGTGTATCCACCGTTACGATCAGCATAGCGTGGAGCGATGTCTGAGAACAATTTTTGAAGTGCAGTAGTTGTAACGATTTTATCATTTTCAGCATCGTATACTTCACTTGCAATTTCGTTACGTACGAAAGCAGCCGCTTGACGACGTGCGTGCAAATCACCACGTTTACCAAGGGTAATCATTTTTTCAACTGTTTTACGAATTTCTTTTGCACGAGCTTCTGTAGTTACGATTGATTCGTTAATGAGCAAATCAGTTGTAAGGTCACGAAGCATCGCTTTACGTTGTGAACTTGTGCGTCCTAATTTACGGTAAGCCATTATTTCCTCCTCTATTTCTCTTTTAGACCAAGACCAAGATCATGAAGTTTGAATTTCACTTCTTCAAGACTCTTACGGCCAAGGTTTCTCACTTTCATCATTTCGGCTTCAGTTTTCTCTGTCAAATCATATACTGTATTGATGCCTGCACGTTTCAAACAGTTGTATGAACGAACAGATAGATCCAATTCTTCGATTGTGCGTTCCAATACGCGATCATCAGAAGTTGAATCTGCTTCTTTCATCACTTCTGTTGCTTTTGCAACTTCAGTAAGATCAGTAAATAGATTCAAGTGCTCATTCAAAATGCGAGCAGACAAACCGAGAGCATCCTCTGGAATAATTGTTCCATTGGTCATGATTTCGAGTGTTAATTTGTCAAAACCATCATTGCTACCCACACGTGCAGGTTCAACTTGGTAATTGACTTTTTTCACTGGTGTGTAGATTGCATCTACCGCCAATGTACCAACCGGTGCATTATCCAACTTATTCTCATCAGCTGGAACATATCCACGACCAGTATGAACAGTCATACGAGCCTTGAAGGTTGCTCCTTCACCAATGGTAAAGAGGTAATGATCTGGGTTGACAATTTCGATATCACTGTCTGTCAAAATATCGCCAGCTGTAATGGTAGCAGGCCCTTTAACATCCAATTCAATCATCTTTTCGTCTTGGACGAATGATTTTACAGCAATTCCTTTGACGTTGAGGATAATTTGCATCACATCCTCACGGACACCTGGAACTGTATCAAATTCGTGCAATACACCTTCAATATTGATAGATGTTACTGCTGCTCCTGGAAGGGAGGCCAATAAGACACGACGAAGGGAGTTCCCAAGTGTTGTTCCGTAACCACGTTCAAGCGGCTCAACAACAAACATGCCGTAATCACTATTTTCATCAATTTTTGTTATTTTTGGTTTTTCAAACTCAATCATTTTATACTCCCTCTTAAAACGAAAAGCTGTGTAAATTTAAAATCAATTATACACGACGACGTTTTGGAGGACGGGCACCATTGTGAGGCACTGGAGTAACATCACGAATTGCAGTTACTTCAAGACCTGCAGCAGCAAGTGCACGGATAGCAGATTCACGACCTGAACCAGGACCTTTAACTGTAACTTCTACAGATTTAAGACCATGTTCTTGAGCAGATTTAGCAGCTGCTTCTGATGCCATTTGCGCAGCAAATGGAGTAGATTTACGAGAACCTTTGAAACCAAGTGCACCAGCTGATGACCAAGCAATTGCGTTTCCGTGTACATCGGTAATCATAACGATAGTGTTATTGAATGTTGCGTGGATGTGAGCAATACCAGATTCGATATTCTTCTTCGCACGACGTTTACGTGTTGGTTTAGCCAAGACTGTTTACCTCCTATATTATTTTTTCTTACCTGCAATCGCAACAGCTTTACCTTTGCGAGTACGAGCATTGTTTTTTGTGTTTTGTCCACGGACAGGAAGTCCACGACGATGACGGATACCACGGTAAGAACCGATTTCCATCAAGCGTTTGATGTTCAAGTTCACTTCACGACGAAGGTCACCTTCAACTTTGATTGTATCAACTTCGCGACGGATAGCGTCTTCTTGATCTGGTGTAAGATCTTTCACGCGGATGTCTTCAGAAACACCTGCAGCAGCAAGAATCTTCTTAGCAGTTGGAAGTCCGATACCGTAAACATAAGTAAGTGATACAACTACACGTTTATCATTTGGAATGTCAACTCCAGCAATACGAGCCATGTTTTCTCCTTTCTAGTAACTTATTTTAACCTTGGCGTTGTTTGTGTTTTGGATTTGCAGGGCAAATAACCATAACACGACCATTACGACGAATAACTTTACAGTATTCGCAAATTGGCTTAACTGATGGTCTTACTTTCATTTCTTAATCCTCCAATTTTTTCCTTTATTTAAAGCGGTAGGTGATCCGTCCACGAGTCAAATCGTATGGGCTCATCTCGACTGTCACACGGTCTCCCGCTAAAATACGAATATAATTTTTACGAATTTTACCAGAAACTGTTGCTAAAATCTGATGTCCATTTTCAAGTTCAACCGTAAACATTGCGTTTGGCATGGTATCGACTACCTTACCTTCAACTTCAATCACATCGTCTTTTGCCACGCAAAAGTACCTCCCTAAATTTCGATTTATGTCCTCTGGGTATAGAGGGACAAGATAAGTCAGAACCTAACTAGTGTACCACTAAGACTGTTTTAATGCAAGATACAAAGTGTAGATTATTTGATTTTTTCTAATGCAGCTTGGATATCTGCAAATACTTTGTCAATTTCTTGATCTCCTTGGATATCAAAGACCAAGCCTTTAGCAGCATAGTGTTCAAGAATTGGCTGACCTTGAGCAATATTGACGTCCAAACGTGTTTTGATAGCTTCTGGCTTATCATCTTCACGTTGGTAAAAGTCATGGCCACCACAGTTGTCACAAGTTCCTTCAACTTTTGTTGGGTTGAAAATCTTGTGATAGGTTGCTCCACAATTTCGACAGATGAAACGACCACTCAAACGATCTAAAAGAATGCTTGGGTCAACATCGATATTCACCACTCCATCCAATTGAATGTTTGAATCTGCCAAGGTTTGATCCAAAGCATGCGCTTGATCAATGGTACGTGGATAACCATCCAACAAGAAACCTTTTTGGCTGATATCATCTTGCAAGAGACGCTCTTTGACAATTCCGTTGGTTACTTCATCTGGCACCAATTGTCCTTGATCCATATAGGATTTTGCCAACAAGCCCATTTCCGTTTCATTGGCGATTGCCGCACGGAACATATCCCCAGTAGAAATATGAGCAAGGCCAAATTCTTCGACCATTTTAGCTGCTTGAGTCCCTTTTCCGGCACCTGGCAAGCCCATAATCAAAAGATTCATGTCTTTTCTCCTTTTTGTTTTCCACTAAATCTATCAATCTCTTGATAAACTTAGTAAAAAACAAAATAGAGAGGAATCAGCCTAGACTGATATCCTCCGAATTCTATTCTGTATCTGTATGCATAAAGCCAACGTAACGACGTTTAAGAAGATAACCTTCCAACTGCTTGATTCCATCAATGGCTGTTGAAATCAAGATCAGCAAAGAAGTTCCTCCCAAGGCTACGGCTTCGGCCAAACCGAATACGTTTTGAGCAACGATTGGGATAATAGCAACGAAACTCAAGAAGAGTGAGCCCACGAGAGCTAAGCGTCGCAAGAGTTTGGACATATAAACCTCTGTTCCCTTACCTGGGCGAACTCCTGGAATATAGGCTGAACTCTTTTGCAAGTTTTCAGCAGTTTTTTCAGGATTAATCTGCACAAAGGTATAGAAGAAGGTAAAGAGGATAATCAAAAGTGCATACAAGGCAATCCCTGACGGCATATCCGTCGACAGGAGATCTCGCACATTTCTAACCCAGGCTGCATCATTTCCGCTTAAAATCATAAATTGAACAATAGCGGCTGGTGCAGCTGTAATAGAGCTGGCGAAGATAACGGGGATAACCCCTGCTGGGTTCACCTTCAAAGGAAGGTAGGAACTAGAAGAAGCCCCCTGTACCAATTTTGTATATTGAATTGGAATTTTGTATTCAGCCTGCTGTACAAAAGTAGTGAAATAAATAATCGCTAAGACAGCTAGAGCAACCAATCCAAGGAAAATCGCTGAATTCTGTAGACGATCCGCTGGAACATTCACAAAGTAATCTTCGTAAAGTCCTGAGATAGTCCGCGGAATGGCAGAGATAATACCGGCAAAGATAATCATGGAAACCCCGTTCCCATAACCTTTGTCGGATATTTGTTCTCCCAACCAAACCACAATCATACTACCTGTTGTCAAGATACAGCCAATATAGAGATAGGTCTGCCAGTTTGGTGTAGGCACCAACTGAGCATTGGACAAGGTATTAAAACTTGCCGTAATCGCAATTGATTGTACAAAAGCTAGGACTAGGGAAATATAACGTGTGGCTTGATTGAGTTTTCGTCGTCCAACCTCACCTTGTTTTCCCCACTCTACAAACTTAGGAACAATATCCATTTGGAGTAGTTGAACAACAATGGAGGAGGTGATATAGGGAGAAACACCTAAGGCAAAAACCGAAAAGTTCTGCATGGCATTCCCCGATACCAAACTCAACATGTTAAGGAAGGACAATTGAGACAAGTCAGCAAGGACCCGGGCATTCACACCTGGAACAGTAATATGCGTTCCAACGCGGAAAACGAAAAGGATAAAGAGGGTCATCCAAATCTTGGTCCGGACCTGCTTAATTTTTAAGGAATCCCTTAAAATTTTAAAGAACATAGAGTAACCTCTCTATCGTTTCTTAGATGACCTCGATTGATCCACCTTTAGCTGTGATTGCTTCTTCAGCTGATTTAGAGAATTTAGCTGCTTTCACAGACAATTTCTTAGTCAATTCGCCGTTACCAAGGATTTTAATGCCTGATTTTTCAGCTTTCACAATTCCAGCTTCGATCAAAGCAACTGGTGTTACTTCTGCACCGTCTTCAAAGACGTTCAATTGATCAAGGTTGACAATCGCATATTCTTTACGGTTGATGTTTGTGAAACCACGTTTTGGCAAACGACGGAACAATGGAGTTTGTCCCCCTTCAAATCCTGGACGTACGCCACCACCGCTACGAGCTTTTTGACCTTTTTGTCCACGGCCTGAAGTTTTACCGTTACCGGATGAAGTACCACGACCTACACGGTTACGAACTTTACGAGAGCCTTCTGCTGGTTTCAATTCATGAAGTTTCATTCTGTTTATTTCTCCTTTTTTAGTGACCTTTGTCACGGGCTAGCGCTTTTGTAAAACGGAAACTTTTACAAAAACTCGCTTGTCTATATGGCTTGTAAGTCGCAAAGATTTTTCTTTGCGACTTAGCCATGATCTTCTTATTTAACTTCTTCTACAGTTACCAAGTGAGAGATGGTATTAACCATTCCAAGGATAGCTGGATTATCTTCTTTGATAACAGAAGAATGCAATTTGCCAAGTCCAAGGGCAACAACCGTTTTACGTTGGTTTGGCTTGCGTCCGATTGGAGACTTAGTCAAAGTAATTTTAATTTGAGCCATTTTATCCCCTTTCTTATGCCAAGTCAGATACTGAGATACCACGTAAAGCAGCAACCTCTTCAGCACGTTTTAATTGTTTCAATCCTTCAACAGTTGCACGAACGATGTTGATTGGAGTGTTTGAACCAAGTGATTTAGATGTAATATCTGCAACACCTGCCAATTCGATGACGGCACGAACAGCACCACCAGCGGCAACTCCAGCCCCTTCAACAGCTGGTTTCAACAATACACGAGCTCCACCAAATTCTGATGTGATTTCGTGAGGGATTGTTGTACCAACCATAGGAACTTCAATCAAGTTCTTCTTAGCATCTTCGATAGCCTTACGGATTGCTTCTGGAACTTCTTGAGCTTTACCAGTACCAAATCCAACACGGCCATTGCGGTCACCAACAACTACAAGAGCCGCGAAACGTAGACGACGTCCACCTTTAACAACTTTTGTAACACGGTTGATGGCAACTACGCGTTCTTCAAGTTCAACTGCATTGTCTTTAAATGCCATTTTTCAGTGTCCTCCCTATTAGAATTTCAATCCGTTTTCACGAGCTGCATCAGCCAACGCTTTAACACGTCCGTGATATAGATATCCACCGCGGTCGAACACCACTTCAGAAATACCTTTAGCAACTGCACGTTCAGCAACAAGTTTACCTACAACGGCAGCTTGTTCTGTTTTTGTACCTTTTGAAACGTCTTTGTCAAGAGTTGAAGCGCTTGCGAGCGTTACACCCGCTACGTCATCAATTACTTGAGCGTAGATGCCTGTATTAGAACGGAATACGTTCAAACGTGGGCGATCAGCAGTTCCAGAGAGTTTTCCGCGAACACGACGATGGCGTTTTTGGCGGAGTTTGTTTTTATCTGGTTTCGAAATCACAATTTTCACCTCTTATGTTTTTGTTTGTGCTAAGCACAGAGTTGGTAAATGCGTGGACTTGCAAGCAAGTCCCAGCCATTATTTACCAGTTTTACCTTCTTTACGACGTACGTATTCTCCAACGTAACGGATACCTTTACCTTTGTAAGGCTCAGGAGTACGAAGGCTACGGATGTAAGCAGCAGTTTGGCCAACTACTTCTTTGTTGATACCTGAAACAACGATTGTTGTTGGGTTTGGCAACTCAAAAGTAATTCCAGCTGGAGCTTCAACCTCATCTGGATGAGATTTACCAACTGCAAGAACCAATTTGCTTCCTTGAAGTTGTGCACGGTATCCAACCCCACGCATTTCAAGTTCTTTCTTGAATCCTTCTGATACACCAACAACCATGTTGTTCAAAAGGGCGCGTGTAGTTCCGTGGATTGTTTTCATTTCTTTAGAATCGTTTGGACGGTGAAGCGTTACTTCAGTACCTTCCACACGAATTTCGATGTCCTTAGCAAATTCACGAGTCAATTCACCTTTAGGACCTTTTACAGTAACCTCATTGTTATCTGCAATGTTCAATTCAACACCTGCAGGCAATACGATTACTTTATTACCAATACGTGACATGTTTATCTCCTGTTAAATTATCGAGCCGCAG
Source organism: Streptococcus sp. 121 (assembly GCF_016458205.1). Taxonomy (GTDB): domain Bacteria; phylum Bacillota; class Bacilli; order Lactobacillales; family Streptococcaceae; genus Streptococcus. The sequence continues at coordinate 11,356 of NZ_JAEMED010000018.1, forward strand.
AGCGACTAGTTTTCACGGGAGCCCATCATTGATGAGCTGAGTTTTACACTCTTAAATTTTAGCTTCAAGTTCAAAATGGGCCAAGGCAGAGCTACGCAGGCCATACTAAAGTATGTCAAGGAGCTCTAACACAGGCACATGAAGAAATTGAAGTCTAAAATTTTACCAAACGTAGGCAATTACCTCACCACCAACATTCTTTTGGCGTGCTTCTTTATCAGTCAGCAAACCTTCAGAAGTTGATACGATCGCGATTCCAAGTCCGTTCAAGACTTTTGGAAGATCTTCGCTCTTCTTGTAAACACGAAGACCTGGTTTTGAAACACGTTTCAAGTTTGTGATAACTTTTTCACCGTTTGGTCCGTATTTCAAGAATACGCGAACGATACCTTGTTTGTCATCTTCAATCACTTCAACGTTTTTAACAAAACCTTCACGTTTAAGGATTTCAGCAATACCTTTTTTGATGTTTGATGCAGGTACTTCAAGTACTTCGTGGTTAGCTTGGTTAGCGTTACGAATACGTGTCAAAAAGTCTGCAATTGGGTCAGTCATAACCATTTTTTGATTTCTCCTCTTACTAGTAGTTTGAGCAAGTCACTTGCTAGTTAATGAATAGGCATTCGCCTAGGTCTCACCAAATTCTGGTGACGAAAGTTTGAGCACGGACTAAAATGAGCCCATTCTCAAAGCTTGAATCGAGTTCGAGCTACAGCCTTACGATTTTTCGAGTTAATTCCTGCCGTTTCCTAATTTCTAGCGGCAGGGCTGAAAGTGTCTCCCAGACACTTTCACTCCCTATTTTCGCTGAGGCTGCTTAACGGTCTCACATCTTAAATTTGAGCACGGACTAAAATAAATCCCTTCTCAAAATTTAACTTTAAAATTGAGTTCGAGCTACAGCCTTGGGCGAAAAAGATAAATCTTCCTAGAAGCTAAAGCTTCTTCGTCAGATTTCCTATTTTCGCTGAGGCTGCTTAACGCTCTCACATCTTATTTTACCAAGAAGCTTTTGTTACGCCTGGGATTTGCCCTTTGTAAGCAAGTTCACGGAAGCAAACACGGCAAAGCTTAAATTTGCGGTAAACTGAGTGTGGACGTCCACAACGTTCGCAACGAGTGTAAGCTTGTGTAGAGAACTTTGCAGGACGCTTATTTTTAGCGATCATTGATTTTTTAGCCAATTTAAGTTCCTCCTGAATTATTTAGCGAAAGGCATTCCAAGTCCAGCAAGCAATTCGCGAGACTCTTCATCTGTATTCGCTGTCGTTACGATAACGATATCCATACCGCGTGTTTTATCGACGTCGTCAAAGCTGATCTCAGGGAAGATCAATTGCTCTTTCACACCAAGTGTGTAGTTCCCACGTCCGTCGAATGATTTAGTTGGAACACCTTGGAAGTCACGCACACGTGGAAGTGATACAGAAACCAATTTGTCCAAGAAATCGTACATACGTTCACCACGAAGGGTTACTTTCGCACCGATCGCTACACCTTCACGAAGACGGAAGCCGGCGATAGATTTCTTCGCTTTAGTGATCAATGGTTTTTGACCAGAGATAAGTGCAAGCTCTTCTGCAGCCTTTTCAAGGTTTTTAGCATTTGAAACAGCATCACCAACACCCATGTTCAAAACGATTTTATCTACTTTTGGAACTGCCATTACAGAAGAGTAGTTGAACTTCTCTGACAAAGCAGGGACTACTTCATTAAGATATTTTTCTTTCAAACGATTAGCCATGTTTCTTCTCCTTTCCTTCGTGATTAATCAAGCACTTCGCCTGATTTTTTGTTGTAACGAACTTTTTTGCCGTCTACAAATTTGTAGCCAACACGTCCAGCAACACCATTTTTATCCAATACTTGTACGTTAGATACATGGATTGGAGCTTCCACTTCAACGATACCACCTTGAGGAAGTTCGTTGTTTGGACGTTGGTGTTTCTTAACGATGTTGACACCTTCAACGATGACTTTGTTAACTTTTGGAAGAGCAGTAAGGACAACTGCTTCTACACCTTTGTCTTTACCTGCGATTACTTTAACTTTATCGCCTTTTTTTACAAACATTCTTTTCTCCTTAAATTCTTACGCCCATAGGGGCACCCTGAAAGAAAGCTTTCAGGGGACTATCGTTTGTGTGTTTCTTACAATACCTCTGGTGCTAGAGAAACGATCTTCATAAAGCCACCTTCACGCAATTCACGTGCAACCGGGCCAAAGATACGTGTTCCACGAGGTGTTTTGTCATCACGAATGATAACTGCAGCGTTCTCATCAAATTTGATGTAAGAACCGTCTGCACGACGGGCACCTGTCTTAGTACGAACGATAACGGCTTTCACAACGTCACCTTTTTTAACCGCACCACCAGGAGTCGCTTGTTTTACAGAAGCTACGATAACATCACCGATGTTAGCGAATTTACGTCCTGAACCACCAAGAACCTTGATTGTCAAGATTTCGCGGGCACCTGAGTTATCAGCAACTTTCAAACGAGTTTCTGTTTGAATCATTTACCTTTTCTCCTTTTCGGTTCGATTAGATGATAACCGCTTCTTCAACAACTTCTACAAGACGGAAGCGTTTTGTAGCTGAAAGCGGACGAGTTTCCATGATACGAACGATATCGCCTTCTTTAGCAACATTGTTTTCATCATGAGCCTTGTACTTTTTAGAGTAGTTAATACGTTTACCATAGACTGGGTGGTTACGTTTAGTTTCAACTACAACTGTGATTGTTTTATCCATCTTGTCAGAAACTACGCGTCCAACAAGGGTCTTACGTTGATTACGTTCCATTAGTTAGATTTCTCCTTTCCCAAGTCTATTTAACTTCTGATTGAATTGTTTTGATACGAGCGATTTGTTTTTTCACTTCTTTCAAACGAGCTGTCTGTTCCAATTGACCAGTAGCCGCTTGGAAACGAAGATCAAACAATTCTTTTTTCAATTCGTTTTCACGCTTCGCAAGTTCTTCTGAAGAAAGACCACGAAGTTCTTCAACAAATTTTTTGATTTCTTCAAGTTTCATGCTTTCTCCTTACTTCTCTTCACGTTTCACAAATTTGCATTTCACTGGCAATTTGTGGCTAGCAAGACGAAGCGCTTCACGTGCAACTTCTTCAGAAACACCAGCAACTTCAAACATTACTTTACCACGTTTAACGGGTGCAACCCAACCTTCAGGTGCCCCTTTACCAGATCCCATACGAACCCCGATAGCTTTCGCAGTGTATGATTTGTGAGGGAAGATTTTGATCCAAACTTTACCACCACGTTTCATGTAACGAGTCATAGCGATACGGGCAGCTTCGATTTGGCGGTTTGTGATCCAGTGGCTAGTTGTAGCTTGAAGACCAAATTCTCCGAAGTCTACTTGTTTTCCACCTTTTGCTTCACCGCGCATTTTCCCACGAAACTCACGACGGTGTTTCACACGTTTAGGTACTAACATTGGTTATTTACCTCCCTGAGTGTTTTTACGAGCTGGAAGAACTTCACCACGGTAGATCCACACTTTAACACCAAGTTTACCGTAAGTTGTATCTGCTTCTTCCCAAGCATAGTCGATATCTGCACGCAATGTGTGAAGTGGAACAGTTCCTTCAGAGTATCCTTCGCTACGAGCGATATCAGCACCGTTCAAACGACCAGATACTTGAGTTTTGATTCCTTTAGCTCCAGCACGCATTGCACGTTGGATAGCTTGTTTTTGTGCACGACGGAAAGCAACACGTTGCTCCAATTGACGAGCAATTCCTTCACCAACAAGGTGTGCATCCAAATCAGGTTTTTTGATTTCGATGATGTTGATGTGAACTTGTTTTCCAGTCATTTTGTTCAATTTAGCACGAAGGGCATCAACGTTTGCTCCACCTTTACCGATAACCATACCTGGTTTTGCAGTGTGAAGAGAAACATTAACCTTGTTCACAGCACGTTCGATTTCGATCGTTGAAACAGCTGCGTCTGCTAATTCTGTTTGGATAAATTTGCGGATAGCAAGATCTTCATGAAGGTAATCCGCGTATTCTTTTTCAGCATACCATTTAGCATCCCAGTCACGGATGATACCGACACGCATTCCAATTGGATGTACTTTTTGACCCACGAGTTAACCTCCTTATTGTTCTGCAACTACCACAGTGATGTGGGAAGTGCGTTTGTTGATTGGTGAAGCTGAACCTTTGGCACGTGGACGGAAACGTTTCATTGTTGGTCCTTCGTTTGCGTAAGCTTCACTTACAATAAGGTTAGCTTTGTCCAAACCTAAGTTGTTTTCAGCATTAGCGATTGCAGAGTTCAAAACTTTCTCGATAATACCAGCAGCTTTGTTTGGAGTGAATTTCAAGATTGCGATTGCGTCAGCAACGTTTTTACCACGAATGTTATCAAGCACAAGACGAGATTTACGAGGTGAAACACGCACTGTACGAGCCATTGCTTTAGCTGAAGTCATTTCTGCCATGTCGTTCTCCTCTCTTATCTACGTGTTTTCTTATCGTCAGCAGCGTGACCTTTGTAAGTACGAGTTGGTGCAAATTCACCAAGTTTGTGACCTACCATGTCTTCTTGGATGTAAACTGGTACGTGTTTACGTCCATCATAAACTGCGATTGTATAACCAATGAAACTTGGGAAAATCGTTGAACGACGTGACCAAGTTTTAATGACTTTTTTCTTTTCATCATTCGCTTGAGCTTCAACTTTTTTCATCAAATGCTCATCGACGAAAGGTCCTTTTTTAAGACTACGTCCCATTTTTATTTTTTCTCCTTTAAAATACAGTACCACAGCGGCTTGGGAGCAAGAACGAGTCTTGCTTGCCCTACCGAGCTGGCGGATTCACTTGTGTTTATTATTTCTCGTTGCGACGGCGTACGATCAATTTGTTAGAACGAGCCTTCTTATTACGAGTTTTAAGTCCAAGAGCAGGTTTGCCCCATGGAGTTGATGGTGCTTTACGTCCAACTGGTGCTTTACCTTCACCACCCCCGTGTGGGTGATCGTTAGGGTTCATGACAGAACCACGAACGGTTGGGCGAACACCTTTCCAACGGTTACGTCCAGCTTTACCAAGGTTCACCAATCCATGTTGTTCGTTACCAACAACACCGACAGTTGCACGGCAAGTTGAAAGGATCATACGAACTTCGCCAGATTGAAGACGAACAAGAGTGTATTTACCTTCTTGACCCAATACTTGAGCAGATGCTCCAGCAGCACGGACCAACTCTCCACCACGTCCTGGTTTCAACTCAATGTTGTGGATCATTGTACCGACAGGAATGTTTGCAAGTGGCAAAGCATTTCCGACTTTGATATCGGCATCTGGTCCAGAAACGATGCGTTGACCTACTTCAAGACCTTTAGGAGCAATGATGTAAGCTTTCACACCGTCTGTGTAGTGTACAAGAGCGATGTTTGCTGAACGGTTTGGATCGTACTCGATTGTTTTAACAACTGCTTCAACCGCATCTTTGTTACGTTTAAAGTCGATCAAACGGTAATGACGTTTGTGTCCACCACCTTGGTGACGAACAGTGATACGACCGTTGTTGTTACGACCAGCTTTGTTTTTCAAAGGAACAAGCAAGGTTTTTTCTGGCTTGTTGGTTGTGATTTCAGCGAAATCCAAAGAGGTCATATTACGGCGACCATTTGTAGTTGGTTTATAAACTCTGATTCCCACGCTATTTCCTCCTTAGATTATTCAGCTTCAGCAGCAAACAACTCGATTGCTTTTGAATCAGCTGTAAGTGTGATGATAGCTTTCTTAGTTTTTGCAGTAAAACCGTTGTAACGTCCAACACGTTTTGCTTTAGGTTTTACAGTCACTGTGTTTACGTTTGCAACTTTAACGCCTTCAAAAGCAGCTTCAACAGCTTGCTTGATCAAGAGTTTGTGTGCACGTGTATCTACTTCAAATACGTATTTTCCTGCTTCCATTTGAGCCATTGATTTCTCAGTGATGACAGGCTTTTTAATAACGTCATACAAGTTCATTATGCAAGAACCTCCTCGATAGTTGAGATCGCTTCTTTAGTAACAAGAAGTTTGTCGCTATTCACGATATCAAGAACACTTGCAGTTGCTGCAGTTGCAACTTTTACGTTTGGAAGGTTACGAGCTGAAAGTGCAGCAAATTCATTTCCTTCTTCAAGAATCACAAGTACTTTTGAATCAATGTTAAGTGCTTTAAGAACAGCTGCAAATTCTGCAGTTTTTGGCGCTGTGAAGGAAAGACCTTCAACTGCTACAAGTTTGTCTTCAGCAACTTTCGCTGAGTAAACAGACTGAAGAGCCAAACGACGCATTTTGCGTGGAAGTTTGTAGCTGTATGAACGTGGAGTTGGTCCGAAGACAACACCACCACCACGCCATTGTGGAGAGCGGATAGAACCTTGACGAGCACGTCCAGTTCCTTTTTGGCGCCATGGTTTACGGCCACCACCAGATACTGCTGAACGGTTCTTCACTGCGTGAGTACCTTGACGAAGGCTAGCACGTTGGCTGATGATCACATCAAACACAACTGCTTCATTTGGCTCAACACCAAATACTGCATCGTTCAAGGCAAGTTCGCCAGCTTCTTTACCTGTTTGGTCGAATAATTTTACATTTGCCATTGTGACTGTTTTCCCCTTTCCTTATTATTTAGCAGCCTTCACTGCTGATTTGATAGTGATAAGAGATTTCTTAGCACCTGGTACATTACCTTTGATCAAGATAACGTTTTTCTCTGGAACAACTTGAACAATTTCAAGGTTTTGGATTGTTACACGGTCGCCACCCATACGTCCAGCCAAACGTTTGTTTTTGAAGACGCGGTTTGGATCAACTGGTCCCATTGAACCAGGACGACGGTGGTAACGAGAACCGTGAGACATAGGTCCACGTGATTGACCATGGCGTTTGATGACACCTTGGAAACCTTTACCTTTTGAAGTTCCTGTTACATCAACAACATCTCCAGCTTGGAAAGTGTCAACTGAGATTTCATCACCAACTGCCAAGCCTTCAATGTTTTTGAATTCACGAATGAAGCGCTTAGGAGCTGTGTTAGCTTTTGCTACATGGCCTTTGGCAGGTTTGTTGCTCAATACTTCACGTTTGTCATCAAAACCAACTTGAACGGCGTTGTATCCGTCTGTTTCAACTGTTTTAACTTGAAGAACAACGTTTGGAGCTGCTTCAATAACAGTAACAGGGATAAACTCACCTGATTCAGTGAAGATTTGAGTCATTCCCACTTTTTTCCCTAAGATTCCTTTTGTCATGAGAAAATGTTCCTTTTCTTTCTATTTTTTCAAAAAGTTTTTAACGAGCGTTTTTCATGCTCAAATGAAGATACCAAGGCCTCAGAGTGCAAAGCAAAAATAGGAAACCGACGATGTGTTCCAAGAACACTAGGAAGTTTATCTTTTTTGCACAGCGCTCAGGCCGGGTTCAATTATCGAAGGGAGACCCAGATCAACTCTATCTAGTTCTATTGATAGACTTACTTGGGTTCTTCGCTTTCTGATTAAAGTTTGATCTCTACGTTTACTCCACTTGGAAGGTCCAATTTCATCAAAGCGTCAACTGTTTTTTGAGTTGGGTTGATGATGTCGATCAAACGTTTGTGTGTTCGCATTTCAAATTGTTCGCGAGAATCTTTGTATTTGTGAGTCGCACGAATGATTGTGTATAGGCTACGCTCTGTTGGTAGTGGGATTGGACCCGCTACTTCAGCACCTGTACGACCAGCAGTTTCTACGATTTTAGCAGCCGCTGTGTCAAGTGTACGGTGTTCGTAAGCTTTCAAGCGAATGCGGATTTTTTTGTTTGCCATCTTTTTCTCCTTTTTCGTCTATTTAAGTAATAGGCTAGCTCCTCAAGAAAACCGACCGCCTTGCGTGGCAATGCAACCGAGCGTGTCGCAACCTCTTGTATCAAAGCTAAAACTGTGTTTTTCACAGCACTTGAATAGTCTACCACACGCGCGGAAGCATTGCAAGGGAAATGCTAAGTTTTTTTGAAAAAAATTTAAAAGGAGATTTTTTCTTATATGATAGAAGGAAGACGGAACAAAAAAAGGGAAGCCTACTCCCTCTGATTATAAATCATGGGAAGTAGGCCCCTCTTTTCTACTTATTTAGTAAAAGTCTATTCTTCACTGGACTCCCCAGAAGCTGCTGGCAAGATGAGGTTCAAGAGAACACCCACCAAGGCTGCCAAGGCAGTTCCTGAGATCACAAAGTCTGATCCAAGTTTCAAGACCGCACCACCAAGGCCTAAAACCAACATAGCACTGGCAATAACCAAGTTCCGTGATTCCATAAAGTTCACACGCGCCCGAACCAGTACTTTCAAACCGTTACTGGCAATAACCCCATAAAGCAGGATGGACATTCCTCCAAGCACGGCACTTGGAATGGTTGAAATCAAGGCTGTAAACTTAGAGAAGAAACTTAGCCCAATAGCGATGAAAGCCGCATTCCGAATGACAGATACACTGGCAATCCGAGTCAAACCAACAACTCCTGTGTTTTCACCGTATGTCGTATTAGCCGGTCCACCGATAAAGGCAGATACCGCTGTCGCCACCCCATCACCAATCAGGGTTCGATTCAAACCTGGGTTTTTCAAAAAGTTTCGACCCGTAATTTCTCCCAGAACCATATGATCTCCGACATGCTCCGCGATGGTCACAATCGCAATTGGCAAAATCGCAAAGGCTTCCGGTCCGAAATAAAACTTGTATTCTTTAAAACTTCCAATTCCTATCGTAAATGGCAAGCTAAGATCTGGCAAGGAGAACCAAGCAGCTTCTTTGACTGGTGTAAAATCTACCATTCCCAAGAGAACTGCTACGAGATAGCCTCCGACAATGGCAATCAAGAATGGAATCACCCGCAGAAAGCCACGTCCTCGGGTTTGGATGGTTACAGCAATCATAAAGCTGACTGAGGCTACCAGCATATTCTTCCAATCCCCATCCTGTACAAAACCAGCTGAAGTTACCGCTGTATTGGCCAGTCCCAACCCGATCACCATAATCATAGGCCCAATCACGATTGGTGGCAAAAGACGATCAATCCAACCTGTTCCAATTTTAGAAACAATCAAGGCGACAAACACATAAATCAAACCGACCATCATGATTCCTGTTTGGCCCGCACTGATGTCTCCCCCCATTTGCTCCTTGGCAAAAGCCATAGCTGAGATATAGGCAAATGAAGAACCTAGATACACAGGAACGCTAAATTTAGTGGACACCATATAGATCAGAGTCCCAATCCCTGAAGCTAGAAGAGCTGTTGAAATGGACATTCCTAGCAAAATTGGAACTAAGATTGTCGCCCCAAACATAGCAAAAACGTGTTGCACACTTAGCAACAACCCTTTTGCAGTGTCTGGCTTTTCATGAATATCAAATAACAAACGTTTCTCTGCCATTTTATCCCCCTTTGTGTTCTCTTATTTTGATGGCATTCTTTATACTCTTCTAGTTTATCTTTTATTACTGTGTTAGCTCGTCTTGCCGTACTTCAGTACTGTCTGCGACTCGCTGCCTTGTACTAAAAACAAACTAAAAGACTATATCAAAATAAGAAGGCGCGTTTTATTTGATTTGGCTTTAAAAAAAGCCTCATCATGAAATGAGACTCTGGCGGATTTGTATTCGATTAAATATCACACAAAACAAGTGCAGAGTTTGCACAACCCCACTCCTATTTTATATTGAATGTTCGAAAAGTCCTTAGTAGGCTCTCTGTCCTACCTTAAAAGTCTTTATTTCGAGTATTTATTTTACCAGATTTTAGGACTCTTGACAAGACCTTCGATTCGGAAAGAAAACGAAGAGCAGTAATATTATAGGTTCAGTCATTCACTTCTCCTACAACTTCAGAACTTCAATGATCCAAATCGAGCATTTCTAAAGCCCTACAAAAAAGACCGCCAGCTTTCTGGTCGGTCTCTCATTCTTTAAATGAATAAACTAAAACTTACTTTGTTGATTCTTTAGACTCATTCTACCAACCAATTTTTCTAAGCAAAAATTGGTTATAGCTTAACAGATACGGTATTAGTTCTTTATTTATATGAACATCCTTCCCAATCGTTAATTCTAGCACGTTGTTGCTTTTATCAGTCAAAATCAATTTAGTTTGGTCATCATTGACACCCAATTCATACTTTTTGTTCTTATCTTGAACTGTACCAGTAACATGGAAATCCTTTTTAAGAAGAATGACATTCCCAAGTTCATCTACAAATCTCCCCAGACGATAAAACTCATTAAACTCAACGATATGATGTAACTCAACTAATTCTACCCCAATTTTTTCTACGTCTAGATTGTGTAGATCAAAATAGGCTTTTCGAAGTTTTTTTCTTCTTTTTAATTTACCTCGTTTTTTTGTCATACTACTGCCTTTCCTATTTCACCTCTCCATCTTGTGCAGCTTCGACTGCTTGGCGGACGGTTTTTGTATAAATTTTAGCACCCTCTTGGATGGCTTCGCCGGTTCCACCGAAGTGGATGTTGTCGCTGTCTTCCCACATTTCAGGGTGGCCGAGGGAGACTTTATGCCAGTCAGCCAGGGTGATAAATGTATATTTTTGGGCGAGTTTCAGTTCATATTTCCAGGTTTCTTCTGCGGTTGCTTCGATGTATTGATCGGAGTTTCCATCGTAAGGGGTGATGAGGACAAGGCGGTGGCCTTTAGGGAGGTCCTTGACGATGCCGTCCAGTTCTTCCTTGTAATTGTCCACGATGTTCACCCCGACACCAATGACGACGGTCTGCCCCAAGATTCCAGCTCGAGCTTGGTCGTTCATAATCTCACGCGCCTGGGTTAGGTTGCGGCTGCCAGCGGCATCGATGTTGCCGTCTGGGAAGGCTTGGTTGAGTTGGGCATTGGCCCTTAGGGCTACGGAATCTCCAATCAGGGAGAGGCCGCCATCAACGGACAGGCTCTCGATTTCCTGATCTTCTTCTAGCTTCTCGATCCGTGCGGAGGGATTGACTTGATAATAGAGGCGTTCCAATCCTTGTGCAGATTGGGCCATGTTATTCCCCGCCATATCGCGGGCAAAGTTGGTCATGGCAGGCGCCTGGTAGAGGCGAACACCACTAGCCGTCACCAAGCCAACCAGTGCTATGCTCATAATGATGCGGGCTGGCTTATTGAAGTGCTGACGACCTGCCAAGATGGGTTCCATAATGTAAAAAGAAAAAGAAGCAAAGGTGTAAGAGAGAAGGACTGTGAGGAAAACCGCTTGCCAGTGAACCATTTGGTCCTTAAAGATAATGTACAGAGGCCAGTGGAAGAGATAGACCCCGTAGGAAGTGTCTGCCAAGAAAGTCAACCAGGCTGGTTCTTTAACATCTGGCAATTGATTGTGGAGCAGACGCATACTGCGAATCAGGAAGGTCGCTCCTAGGGCTGCCAAGGCAAAGCCTCCCAGGTAGGTCACAGGCTGGTCAAAGCGCAGCAGGATTAGCAGACTGGCCAGAATACCCACACCGACCAAGCTTCCCAGCACAATTCCCAGCCAGTTGGAATGCTTCAAGCGCTTTTCAAAGGACAGAGACAGCGAGGAGACACCAGTCGTCGCCGCTAATAAACTTCCAAAAAAGAAAGGAAAAAGATGACTGAGGCTGGCAAAATAAAGCATAGACGGACTCGCTCCGGCTAAAAGTCCCAAGACCATGGTTCCATAAGAAAGAACCAAAAGAGGAATGGACAAGGTTATGATGCTGCCTCTAAACTGATAGGCATTGCGAGAACGCTTGGCAAGGCGATAGAGGAGGAAGGACCAGAGCAGGTAGAAATGGACCTCCACCGCCAAACTCCAATTGTGAACAAAGAGATGGGGGATAAACTGATCCTCGTAATTCCCACCTGTCAGCATCTCATAAAGGTTGGTCACATAACCCAAGACCCCCGCCACCTGTGTCGGCAAGTCCGTGATGTACTCCAAACGAACCAACCAAGACAGAGGAATCGTCATCAAAAGCATCAGAACCACCGGAGGTACAATCCGATACAAACGCCGCCGCAGGAAGGATTTCATGTTTACCTGACCCGTGCGATCCACCTCGTCAATTATGAGGGCGGTAATCAGAAAACCTGAAAAGGTGAAAAAGACATCCACCCCAATAAAGCCACCCGGAAAATACTTGGGGTAAAAATGGTAGAGCAAGACCCACAAAAGCCCCAAGACCCGAACGCAAGAAAACCAGCGTATCCGCATAAAAACTCCTAACTGAACTTTTCCTATTTTTTAATATTATACCGTAAATGCGGTTACATTCCAAATAGAGTGGGAAAACTGGGGAGCTAGACCTTATTTTCTCTTTTCGTTTATCTTTTATTGCTGTGTTAACTCGTCTTGCTGTATTTCTTTGATACTTTCCTCAAAAGTTGTATCAGCAAACTCAAAATCTACCCAGTGATTTTGACCAGTCTACGACTCGCTGCCTTGTACTAAAAGACTATCGTCCATAAAAAGAAAAATTCTTCCACACTCACAGCTCCAGTTGAGGCAACAAAATTGGACTACTCCAATCCTTCCATAAAATGGCTAAGAAAGTTAATGACGATAGTTCAATAAATCCTTCTGGGCGAAATGTGCGATGCACGCAATCAATGGTTTCAACAAGGCGGCTTGACAAGGGCAAAATAAACCGTTCACGGGAATCAATTCTAAATATCCAGTAATGGGTCATCGCCTGGGATAAGAGAGCGTTCATATAGAGCCTGTTTCTTCTCCCGCTCTCCATAATCTAAAAAATAAGCAAATACAACATCTAGGGCAATGGACAAAGGCAATTGAGGAGAAATTCGATTGCCATAATTTAAATGTCTTGTAGAGGCTACTCTAAAAAGACAGTCAACATAATCCATTCGATGATATTGCGTTGTGATTAAGCAAGTACTGGCCCCTTTCTTCTTGGCCTTCTCTAAAGCTGAGCGGACAGATTGAGTCTGACCAGAAACAGATAAACCAATCACCAAACAACTTTCATCAATAACGCCATCTATCCAGTGCAGCATGTCGTCATGGATAATCGCCTCAGATACAAGTCCCAAACGTAAAAAACGGATACTAAATTCTCGAGCAACTAAGCCCGAGAATCCTTTTCCGTAGAAATAAACGCGCTTAGCTTGTTCCAAGTGATGAATCATCCAATCAATTTGTACTTCTGATAATAAGGATTGACTCGTGTCAAGAATCTGCTCATAATCTGATAAGATACGTATCGTTGTACTCGATAAGGCCGGATTAAAAGTAGCCTTCATCTGTTCCTGTTGTTCTTTCAATTGGTAAATAAATTCTCGGTAACCTGAGAAACCACATTTTTGAGCAAATCGTGTCAAACTCGATTCTGAAACATGTAAATGTTTAGCTAGACACTGAGCCCTCAAAAAATTTAAAGATTGTTCAGACTCCAGAAAAAAGTCCGCAATATCCTTCTCCGTACATGTCAATTCATCATAATGAAGTTCAATCATTCTTTTTATAGGTAAAAATTTCACGCGCTCCCTCCTCTCTCTATACTTAGTATAGAGAAAAAATAAAGCGTTTTCAATCTTTTATCCTCAAAGAACAGGATTCTTCCCCATATTGATTGAGAAAATGGCGAACAGCTCCAATACGACCAGCTTCGTTTCCCAAAGCGGCTTTTGCAATAACAGCTGGGAGGAATCGAACATTTTGAATCCGATTTTTCATCACTTTTTCCAGTCGTGGTAAAAGTAAATCAGAGCGAGCTGAAATCCCTCCACCAATCAGTAATATCTCTGGGTTTAAGGCATAAGATAAAGTCAGTAACCCTGTCGCTAGATGATCGATAAATTGATCCAGCACTGCCTCTGCTAGAGAATTTCCCTGATCCACAGCATCGCATACATCTTTTCCATTGATTCCCCCTAGACCCGTAGACTGTTCATAATCCTCAATCAAGGCCGTTGTGGACGCCACCTCTTGCCATGTTGTCTCTCCTATTGGAATATAGCCTATCTCGCCCCCCGTGAATGTAGAGCCTCTGACAAGATGGCCAGATTGAAGAAATCCTCCACCAATTCCAGTACCTACCGTCACCATGACGACATCCTGTTTTCCCTGGGCTGCACCTAGCCAAGCTTCTGCCAAAACAGCACAATTGACATCATTCTCAACAGCAACAGGAATCCCAAGCTTGTCCCCTATCTCCTTTCGAAAATTAACTCCTTGATAAGCAGGAATACTTGGTCCAGCATAAAGAATTTCTCCTTTATGAGAGTCCACCACACCGGCTGTTGAAAGGGCAATCCCATCAAACACAACTTCTTTTTGATAATCTGCTAGAATGGCCAGAACTTGTCCTACAATCCCATTTTGCTGCTTTCCCTTATCAATAGCTGTTTTTTCTTCTCTGAAATAGCCATACGATTTTCCATGATTATCATAAATATCTGCTTTGATAGTTGTGCCGCCTATATCAATCCCTACAATACGCATCTTATTTTCTCCTTCAAAATATACTCCTGTGAAAAATTGCTAGTTTCAGATACTCTTCAAAAACCAGATGAACCATCGTCCAATCTTAGCTCTAGAATACTATAGAAAGCAATTCACATACTCCAATTTCATTTCAATCAGATTACTCAAAGCAATTTGAAACCGAACTCGAAGAGAGTGAGACAGAACGATTTTATAGTCTTTTAGTACAAGGCAGCGAGTCGCAGACAGTACTGAAGTACGGCAAGGCGAGCTAACACAGTAATAAAAGATAAACTAAAAGAGTATAATCCTCTTCGCCGAACCCTCAGTTCTGTCTTCATCGGATTGCTTTTTCAAATTTCGAACTGTTTCGAATATAAAAGAGGAAGGTTGAGACTATCGTCCCAACCTCTAAAGGAACCCTTGAAAAACTAAATTTTTAAACATCCCAAAGGCTGATTCAACAAAGTTTTCATACCTCGATTGGGGGAAAATAGAAGGTTTCAAAGGTTCTTATACTCATTACATTTCAAAATCTGAATGTGTTAATCCTCTTCGCCGAACTTATTGATTGCGTGCATTGCACGCTTATTGATAAGATTCAACAGGTCTCCCAGACCTGTTGAACTGTCTTCATCGGATTGATGGCAAGCGATGCTTGCTTCATTACCTATAAATTTTAATCCAATTCCTGGATTAAAATTCGTTCCAGATTTCGAACTGTTTCGAGTATTAAAAATATTTATGAGCTCCTTACAACAGAGTTGCCTCAATTTCTAGAAGTAAGGCAATAATCTGCGTCACCAGTTTCTCATCCCCCTTTTGAAAAGCAGGGAGGGGCGCTCGCACCGATCCCAAGGCTAGACCTTCTTTTCGGGATAAGACCTCCTTCGCTAAAGCATATAGATGACTTCGACCACTGGTCAATAATGCGATTACTTGATTCAGCTTTTTTTGTAAATCTCTAGCTTTGATTAGCTGATTGTTTTGAATAAATTCCTCTAATTTCACAAATAGAGCTGGCATAACGCCATAGGTACCACCAATTCCTGCTTCAGCTCCCATGACTCTTCCAGCTATATACTGTTCATCTGGGCCATTAAAGACGATTCTTTCATCTCCTCCTATTTGGGAAAATAGTTGAATGTCTTGAACAGACAAGGAAGAGTTTTTAACCCCTATCACACAGGGATTATCCAACATCTTTTTGTATAATTTTTCTGTTAGAGCAACTCCTGCTAGTTGAGGTATATTGTAAAGAATGAAGTCCGTGTTGGGTGCAGCTTTACTAATGGTATTCCAGTAATCTGCTATCGCCTCCTCCGAGAGTTTAAAATAAATTGGTGGAATTGCTGCGATAGCATCTACTCCCAGTTTTTCAGAATGCTTGGCAAGCTCCACACTATCTCTGGTATTATTACACGCAACATGGTTAATAATCGTTAAGGAGCCAGACGCCACCTCCATCACTGCCTCAAGAATCTTTTTTCGATCTGCCACATTTTGATAAATGCACTCTCCTGAAGAACCATTCACATAAAGCCCTCTAACTCCCTGGGTCATGTAGTACCGAACCAATTTCTGAATCCTTACGGAATCCACTTCCCCCTCTTCATCATAACAAGCATACAAAGCTGGAATAATTCCTTTATATTTAAATAAACTCATTCACATTTTCTCCATTTTCATCCACTACACTCTTGCCCGTAGCCCACACTTGTATCCAGGCCCATAAGGCTTGCCCAATTGTACATTGAAAAAATAGATAAAGCAGCAGACTAACCCCGTGACTCAAGCAGCAGAAGGCTACTAAAACCGGAATCATCAACAAAACGAGATTCCGCACAGGGTGCCCCACCAACTGCCCCAAAATCTGCATACACAGCGGATACCACCCCCACACTCCCCTAGCTACTAAAGGATAGGCATAAAAGAAATACAAATCAATCCACAAGTAAATTGGTAGGAGTGCAATTTTCCAGAAAAGAAATAAGGGATCCGTTTGAGGCAGTACGATTAGAAAACAGCCAATGCAGAGAAATCGAAGAAATAGATCAAGCCCCCCTAATACCAATCCCCTTCTCCAATAATCTCTGATCATTGCTATAAAAGGAATAGCCACTTGAGTCACTTCCTGGGGATTCCATGTCTGTAAAGCTCTTACCAAAGCAAGACGAGTAACCCCCCAAGTAATAACCGGTAGAGTACCCAAAAGCCAACAAAAATTTAACAATAATACATGAAAAATCTGATTTGCTCTCAGCCACAACCACTGATCTGTTCGAAAGAGCCTTGTCCATGTTTCCCGATTCATCTCATTATCCTTTCACTGCCCCCATCGTAATTCCTTGTGTAAATGACTTTTGGAACAGTAGGAAGACTACCACAATCGGTACCGAAGCTAGAGCAGCCCCAGCCATAATCACACCATAATTGGTAGCCATTTCAGCTTGCATGGTGGCGACTCCCAGAGAAATAGTTAAATTCTCCCTCGATGTCAACATGACAAGTTGCATAAAATAATCATTCCAAGTATTGATAAAGGTAAAGATTGCTAAAGCTGCAAAACCTGGTTTCACAATCGGAAAGGCTACATTCCAAAAGGTTGAGAGCTCTCCACAGCCGTCAATTTTAGCTGATTCAAGCAATTCTGTCGGAATATTTTCACTGAACTGCTTCATCAAAAAAACTCCGAAAGGCCATCCTACTAGCGGTAGAATTACTGCTGCCAAACTATCATGTATCCCTAGAAAATTAACAATACGTACCAAAGGAACTAAGATGACCTGCTTAGGCAAGGCCATTGAAGCTACAAATAGCAAGAACAACCATCTTTGACCATAAAAACGTTTTTTAGCCAATACATAACCAGCCAATGATGATGTTACACAAACTAGCAACATGGTCGCTGTGGATATAAAAATGGAATTCCATAACCAATGCGTAGCTGGATTTTGAAATAAGAGTTGCTCAAAATTTTCCCAAGTTGGTTGAGACGGCCACCATTGCGGAGGAATGACAATCGTATCCGGTTGTGACTTAAACGCCCCTGTTAAAATCCAGTAAAAAGGAAAAATGAAAAATAAGGTCAACGCCAGTAAGATTACAGTTGACAAAATTTTAAATACACTTAGCCTACTCTTCATCCTCATGCCTCCTAGTAATCCACTTCATTTCCAAATAATCTTAATTGAACAAAGCTAACAAGAGCGATTATGACGGCTAAAACGACACCAATCGTATTCGCATAACCATACTCTGTTAATTGGAAGGCTTTTTCGTATAAATAATACATTAACGTGCTCGTTGCATAATTGGGACCACCAGAGGTCAGCAACTGTATCAAGGCGAAACACTGAAATGAATTAATCGTTGTAATGATTGCAATATACAAGGTTGTTGGAAGTAAACTTGGCCATTTCACATTCCAAAAAACTTGAGACTCCGTGGCTCCATCAACCCTAGCAGCTTCAACTAAAGAATGATCAATATTCCCCATCGCCGCTATGTACAAAATAATCGGCTGACCAACAGATGTTGTGAGTAAGATGATAATGATAGCCAGCAAAGCCCACTGTTTATCTCCCAACCAGGAAATATTCTGTTCAATAATATGAGATGATTTTAAAACAAAATTTAAAATTCCAGATAAAGGATCATAAATCCACTTCCATACAACTGTAACAGCAACACTTCCTGTTACCACTGGTAAGAAAAAAACAAAGCGGTAAAAAGAGCGGGAAATTACATGTTGTTGGTAAGTCTGGGAAGCCACAAATAATGAAAAGAATACTACAATAGGTACTGATCCAATCACAATTAGCAAAGTATTCCACAAAGACTTCAAAAATACCGAATCCTGAAATAGGCGACTGTAATTTTCAAAACCAATAAACTCAAAACTAGTCATAGAGTAATCAAAAAAACTAGTCACAAATCCCATAATCATCGGTGCCAAGACAAAACAAGTAAAAAACAATAAAATTGGAGCCAGGAAACTGTAAGCAACAATCGTTTCCTGTAAACGAAGCTTCGATAATTTCACAAGGAACCTCCCTTCAAAAATGGTAGTGGGAAAGAGAATGGGGCAACAAGCTCAATCTTCTGATTTTATACTCTAATCCGTTCAAAAACGAATCACGATTAGCCCCCTAGGGCAAACCTGATTACTTGCGTGCAAATATACTGTCGCAAGTATGTTCAGAGAAAGTCATACTCATTACATTTCAAAGTCTGAATGTGTTAATCCTCGTCGCTGAACTTATTGATTGCGTGCATTGCACGCTTATTGATAAGATTCAACAGGTCTCCCAGACCTGTTGAACTGTCTTCATCGGATTGATGGCAAGCGATGCTTGCTTCATTACCTATAAATTTTAATCCAATTCCTGGATTAAAATTCGTTTCAGATTTCGAACTACTTCGAGGATAAGCTACAAACAACACTGACGGCGCAAATCTGACAAAAGCTTTGCTTTTTTATACCTCGAACCTCCCATAGTCTCCTGGGCTACGGGTCTGACAAGGCTAAAGAGATTTTGAAAGAGTCTCTAACCAACCTTGATGCAATGGGTGAGATTGCTCTAATAGCATTGTCTACTGCCAGAGTCGCCAAATGATACTTGCAAAACAGCATTTCTCGACTCTCTTCTCAAGAAGCTCAAAGAGCCAATCACTGACCCTTTGAACTCTGAAAACAGCCAAGTCAACTAGCCCACTCATACACTAAAATTTTAATGTTGCCGTTTGAATCCGCTCTCTTTTAACAACTACTATTCATGAATTGTTTCATTTGCTTTCTTTGTAAAGTCTTTCAATGCTTGCTCCGGTTTCTCATCCCCATTTGAGACTGCTTGTAGCATTGGGAACCAAAGTGTACGCATTTCCGCAAAACCATCTATTGTATTGTAATAAGGTGAATAGTACTGTGTCCATGAGCCAATACGATCCATGCGTTCATCATCATATAATTTTCCATAAGAAACACGAACTGGGAAGGCTCCTGTTCGAACAACATTCTTAGGTCCCCACTCCTTATCGTCTGCAATAAACTGAACAAACTCTTTGGCATATTTAACTTTTTGTGCATCCCCATTTTTAAAGACAGCAAAACCATTCACGAGATATTCCAAGGATGGTTGACCTTTTGGAGCAGGGAATGGAATTTCAACAACCTCTACCCCACTAGCTTGAAGTAATTTTTCTTGAATCCCTTGTTGTGCCGGTGTCCACAAAAGAGTGTAGGAAGTCTGTCCATTTGCAAAGTTTTGAATATCCGTTCCACCATCAAATTGAGAACCATTTGCCAAGTACCCTTTGTCTAACCATTCTTGAGCTTTCTCCAAGGCCGCAATAAATTCTGGACTATCTGTTGTATAGCGCGTTACTTCTGGATCTGTGACAGCTCCACCGCCAATATTGGCTAGGAAAGCACGGGTTCCTTGATCCCCACCTTGACCATTGCTGAATAACGATCCTGGCTGATAGCCTTTGTCTTTTAAGGCTTTTAAGACTTTTTCAAAATCATCTGTTGTCCATCCCTCTTTTACAAGGTCCAAAACACCGGCCTCTTTCAGCATTTCTTTATTCAGTGCCATGTAGAATGGAGCGGAGCTAATTGGATACATGTAAGCTGTATCCCCGGCTTTACTAGCTTGGAGAACCTCAGGAGTTGCAACATCTTTTTCAAATTCCTCAGTAAAAAGATCATCGAGATTTTCCAATTTCCCATTTTTACCATATTGAATAATCCGGCCTGGAGCATCAAATAGGATATCTGGAGCTGTACCCGCTTCAATGGCTGTCGTAATTTTTTCAGGACCCGATTTAAAATCAATGGTCTCTAAATTAATTTTTACATCTGGATGTTTGGCTTCAAAGGCCTCAATTAACCGCTTTTCATAAGTTCCTACACCATCACTAGCTTTTTCTTGAGTAAAGACAGGAAAGGCCCACCAGGTAATCTCTGTCTTTCCTCCATCTTTACTCGCATTTTGTCCCCCTGACTCTGACGAACCACAAGCTGTTAAAAAAACAACTGCTGATGCCGTTAAAAATCCAGCCAAAACTTTCTGCATTTTCATAAATAACCTACTTTCTATCTGCTTGAATTGCAGCTACAAATCGTTCCGTAATTTCTTTAGGGCGCGTTATGGCCCCTCCAACTACAAGGCTCGTAACTCCTAAATCATAGACCATCCTTGCCTGCTCAGGACTATGGATTTTCCCCTCAGCAATCACATCAAATCCTTCTTCAACCAATTGTCGGATTAACTCAAAATCAGGTCCATCCTCCTGACGGCTATAAGATGTATAGCCAGATAAGGTCGTCCCAATAAAATCGATTCCCGCCTCCGCTGCCGCTCGTCCTTCTTCTAAGGTAGAGATATCCGCCATCCATAGTTGCTCTGGATATTTTTCTTGAATTTCTTTTAAAAATTCAAAAAGAGGCCGTCCATCATACCGTTCACGATGCGTACAATCAAGCGCTATCACATCTACACCTATTTGAGCCAACTCATCAACCTCTCGCATAGTTGCTGTAATAAAGGGTTCTTGAGGGGGATAGTCCCGCTTAATAATACCGATAATAGGCAAATCCGAAACTTCTTTAATTTCTTGAATATCCCTCACACTATTTGCCCGCAATCCACGCGCTCCACCCTCTTCAGCAGCTTGCGCCAACAAAGGAATGACCCCTCCCTCAGTACGATACAAGGGTTCTCCTGGTAAAGCTTGACAAGAAACAATAATTCCTCCTGCCACTTGTTCTTTAAACAGTGACTTCTTTTTATCTCTCAATACCTCTCATCACCTTTCTACCTAGTTGAAAATGCGAATCCCTGTTTCCGGATCAAAAAAGTGTCCTTTACTGATATTAAAGGCTAACGATACCTTTTGACCAGCTACAACATGGTTGGCAGCATCCACTCGCGCAGCAAATTCTTGTTCCCCAATCTTACAATAGAGAATTGAATCGCTACCCAATAACTCTGCAACAATGACCTCAGCTTCAATAACAGCTTGGGGGAAAGTCTCTAAGGCAATCGGATCTGCTGAGATGGCCTCTGGTCTGATTCCAAATATCAATTTTTTATGCAATTGATCTTGCGCTTGCAGCATTTTCTGGATTCCCTCAGGTAAGGTTACGCTAAATTGATTCCCATCAGAAATGAGATTGCGAGATACATCCACTGTAAAGAAATTCATGGCAGGGCTCCCAATAAAACCTGCAACAAACATATTCTTGGGCTCATTGTACAGTTCTTGCGGCGTCCCGATCTGTTCAATCCTACCAATTGTCCCAGTTCCCTCTGTATTTTTTGTGGCACTCATAATGACAATTCTGTCCGCCAACGTCATAGCCTCTGTTTGATCATGCGTTACATAGATTGTTGTAGCACCGATACGCTTATGAATTTTAGCAATCTCTGCCCTCATAGAAACCCGTAACTTCGCATCTAAATTCGATAAGGGTTCATCCATCAAGAAAACCTTTGCATCACGCACAATGGCTCTCCCCATTGCAACCCTCTGACGCTGACCACCTGATAAATCTGCCGGTTTTCGATTTAGAAATTCCTTTAACCCTAAAATCTCTGCCGCTTCTTTTACACGTTGATCAATATCTTCCTTGGTATATTTTCTCAATTTCAAGCCAAATGCCATATTTTCATAAACCGTCATATGTGGATAGAGAGCATAATTCTGAAAAACCATGGCGATGTCACGATCTTTGGGAGCAATGTCATTAACCAATTGATCACCAATATAAAGCTCTCCTTCTGTGATATCTTCTAAACCGGCAATCATTCTTAAAGTAGTTGACTTTCCACAACCAGATGGTCCTACAAAAACAATGAATTCCCGATCTTGAATCTGCAAATCAAAATCCTCCACTGAGTAAAAAGTACTATTGGGATAACGTTTATACAAATGATTCAATTGCAACTCTGTCATCACTTACCTCCTTGTTGTCACATATAATACTAACTTGCTTATCTTCAAGCCTATTATATATCGAACAGAAAGCGTTTACAATAAATTTTACAATTCTGGTCACAGTTCCTAAAACTCACTATTTCGAGAAGGGGATGAAAGTTCTTTCAGACGAACAAACACATAATGTTTCTCCAATCTCTTACGATTCGGAAACAAATTCTAATGGCTATACACTGCAAAAAAAGAGGGCTAGAGAGTGAGACAGAACGATTTTCGCAAAAAAATTGTTCGTTACAAGTCTTTATTTCATGTTGTAAACTGAAACGGTTTCTCCCCAAAACGACCTCGCTCTTTTATTGTTAGGCTCAGGTACAAATAGTCTATCCCTAGACTGTCTTCGCTTTCTTGTTTTAAGGCTCAGGGATTGACTCTTTGAGTTTCTGGATTAGAGAACATGAAATGTTCTCTCAATAAGGGCGAACTATCGTTAGTTGCTTCGCTCTCCTATCTGCTATACTTTTTTAGTTTTTAATGTTATACTCGAAACAGTTCGAAATCTGAAACGAATTTTAATCCAGGAATTGGATTAAAATTTATAGGTAATGAAGCAAGCATCGCTTGCCATCAATCCGATGAAGACAGTTCAACAGGTCTGGGAGACCTGTTGAATCTTATCAATAAGCGTGCAATGCACGCAATCAATAAGTTCGGCGAAGAGGATTAACACATTCAGATTTTGAAATGTAATGAGTATTATATAGTCTTTTATTTGAAAATAAATAAATAAGGTTGAGACTTTTGTCTCAACCTCTAGCCGCCACCTCTGTCTTTTTTGAACTGATAAACTTAAGATTAAATCGCTCAAACGGATACACCTCAAATTGATGAAGTCCTACTTGATTGACAGTACTGAAGTACGGCAATTCGACAATTCACATTTGTTTTTTGAAATAGTTTTCACGAATAACTCAAGGTCATTTTAAAATTCCGACTTTGATTCCTCTTATTGGATACGAGAAAAGGTACCGGTGTAGGTTTCAAAATGTTCATTCACTAAGGAAACTGTGCCATTTTCTGGATTCACCATAAAACTTGGAAGTCCAGAAGTATGGTATTCATTTCCCATTGATGCACTATAGACAGTTCCATCCCAAGATGCAACATCTTTATATACAAACAAATCACGGGTCAAATTTTCACGCGCTACTTCTGGTATATGGTCACCAGCAGCCATTGCCACATGGACATTACCTGCAGCATCTACAACTAATTGATTCCCAAACTCATCTTGCCAAACTCCAGCCACGGATGAAAAATCACCCGCAAGGAGGGCAGCTCCTACATTCACCTCAGGGGGTGGGGGACTTGGTTGAGTAGGCTGGTCCACTTGATTTTGAGAAGGAGCAGCCGTTTCAGAAGTTCCATTGACCTGAGCACTATTCGGAGCATTTGTTTCAGTGGTTACAGCTGGTGTAGAAGCTGCATTTGCAGACGCAGCTGCTTGATCTTTAACGACTTTTGCAGTAGAAGTGCCCGACCCTTTGGAGCTGGGTTTGGTACTTGAAGTTGATTTTTGACTGCTGAATTTTTGAACAGTAGCTGAAGAAGAACTAGCTGTTTTCTCCGACTTCTGAGTTGTAGAGCAGCCTGCTACTAAGAGAAGTGCGGTTAAGCAGATTAGGTATTTTCTCATATATCTCCCCTCCTTCTAAGTGATGGCGATATAACGGCGAACTCCTGAATTTGAAATATAACTTAACCAAGTTTTTCCTTCAGAATCCACTAATCTATCATAGTTTACAGACATTCCTACCCCATAAGTAGCAATCGTAGCCGCTGATACCTTTGGTTCATTTTTGATAAATGATAGTTTAGAAAATGTGTACGTTCCACTAGGTGGAAGGTTAAATCTTTGTTTTTCAACAATAGGAGTCACACTAGAATTAGATTCATTGAGTTTTTCAATCGGAATATAACGGCGGTTTCCTTGAAATGATAGATAACTTAGCCAACGATAGCCATCTGCTTCTAGAACTTTATCGTAATTTACAGATGAACCAACATCATAATAGGCAATATCAACTGTATTGATTCTTGCTTCATTTTTAACTGGACTTCTCTTCACAAAAATATATGTTCCACTAGACGCTAAGACACTACCACTGGAATTGCTATCTGGTGTAGGTACATTGATATTCGAAGAAACTACTTTTAATTGCTCAATCGGGATATAACGACGATTTCCTGCCTTGAATCTGATTCACCTACATTAGATACCACCAATTCCAAGTCAGAAGCCGTTGACTCATCTCCATAAACAACACTTGGAGCTCCAACTAAAACTCCAAGCAGGCTTCGCCTGCTAACTCATGACGGAAAATTAGTTCAGGTATATAATAAAGATGAGCAATACAAATCCGTAAGTTTATTAGGGCTTTGCCGAGCCTGTAACTAAAACTGGATGAATAAGAGTCATGAGATAACTCGAATACGCCTTGAGCGTGAAAATAAAATTACA
>NZ_JAEMED010000019.1 GCF_016458205.1 Streptococcus sp. 121
GCTAATGAGACGTGCTTCATGAGTTTCAGGGATATCCCAAGCAATAGATAGGTCAAGGCTGAGTTGATTTGTGTTATACTGTTTATACATTTTATTTCTTTCTAGTTATTTTGTGGTTACTATAATTATAAAGCATAAAATGAAAAAGGAGCAACTCTATTCTGGAATTGCTCACTTTTTTTATTTCTATAAGCTAGTTTTTGCCCAGCCTCTTTACCGATAAAACTTTCGTAGAAAGTTTCAAATATAGTCTTTTAGTTTATCTTTTATTACTGTGTTAGCTCGTCTTGCCGTACTTCAGTACTGTCTACGACTCGCTGCCTTGTACTAAAAGTAAACTAAAAGACTATAAGTACGGCAAAGTTGACAAAAACTTCGTTTTTTAACTAGAATCTCAGACAGTCTACCAGACTGTCTGACCTGACAACGGTTAAATTTGATTTTCAAAGAGTATAAACATAAAAAGAGGCTGAGTAACATACCAGCCTCTAAATTATAGTTCGTAAAAATACTTGACTCAGTGCTTTATCCGACTTTTTGATAAAGATAAAGCATTTCTGTCGCAACCTCTTTCAAGGTATAGGTTGTCATAAGATGATCTTGAGCGTGTACCATAATAATCTCAATCTTAATTTCAGTACCGCTAGCATATTTTTGCAGCAAGTCCGTTTGGGCGTGGTGAGCTTCCAACAACTCCCCATCTGCAGCATCTAATTTTTCTTGAGCTAGCTTATAATCATGTTCACGCATGGCCGCAAAAGCTTCATGAATAGAAGTTCGCGCAGTCCCACTATGAAGTATAATCTCAAAAGCCGCAACCTGTAGTTCTTCAGGACTCATAGTCAGCCTCCTTACGCAAGATTATCCAAGATGAGTTGTGCCATTTTCTCAATTCCCATTGGAATTGGAACATAGGCTTGTGGTGGAACCTTCACTACAGGACGACCAGCTTCTGCACCGACTGCCGCAAATTGATTGTAGTACATACCAGCCTGTGGACTTACGAGATAGACATCATAGGTTGCATCAGCAATCACTTGCTCCCCTTCATTCGATGAAATAGCTTCCACTGTGATATCTTTTCCTTGTGCTTGAAGATATTCCGTTGTTTTAGAAGCCATTAAAGAGGAAGACATTCCTGCAACGCAGATAATTAACACTTTAGACATAAGATTCTCCTTTAAATTCGATTCGATGGGTGCGCTTCCAACATCTTGATATAAGTATAACAGATATAAAATAAAATGTCTAGTCTTTTTATTTTTAAAGTCGGTTTTTAAAGGAATGAGTTGCGGTAAAAGAAAAAAGCTGATTTCCTCAGCCTTTTCAGCTATCGATGATGTAGACATTCTGATTTTTAGTATCAATCCGGATTTTAGTTTATCGCCAGTGTTACATTATCATTTTCATAACCTATTTTAAACCCAACAAGACTTCTTTTTCAGATAAGAATTCTTCCATTTCCGCTTCAACATCAATATCCAATCGATTTGCAAGCTCCAAAAGCCACCACATATTTTCTGCCAATTTGGACTCCAAGCGGTATGGAGTTTCATCCTAATAGCGACCTTGTTTGGTCATCACCAAACGCTGCAAATTTCCAACATCATTCGACAAAGCCAAAAGATCTTCCTCAATGGACCAGCGAGAGCCATGATTGGCCTCCTCTAATTTGTGATAGGCCTCCCGAACGGTAATGCTTCGTTTCATGAGTTTTTTCATATCTTACTCCTTTGGTAAATTTTCAAAAGCCTCTTCTACACCCCAAGCTCCATCAGACATAACAAGTACTTTTCCAATGCTCTCCGGATACCGGACAAGAGCTGCCAATACCTTGGCCACGTTGGGAATGGTGTTTTATTTGAAAATAACACAGTAAAAAAGAGCAAAAAAATACTATCTGTGTTATACTTAAAGTGAATATTTTTAAAAATGCCTTAAGGGTGTTGCTGCATCCCTAATGCTTTTACTGCTTCATAAGTTTGATGTGTTTCCAAAAGTTTGTAGACAATTCTTAGTATCTTATGAGCACAAGCGATAACAGCCTTCATCTTACTTCCTCTTTGGGAAACTCGATTGTATAAAGATGAGAAAGCTGGATCTTTGGAGTGACCTGCTATCATACCCGAGATCGTTAAGGCATGTTTTAAGTATTTATTTCCTTGCGTTATTCGCGAGGATTTTTTAATACCAGCACGTTCATAGGAATCTGGACATAGACCAACCCATGAGGCTAGGTGTCCATCTGTTGGAAATGCATCTACATCAGGACCAATTTCCGCTATAGTTTTTTATTTGAAAATAACACAGTAAAAAAGCGCAAAAAAACACTATCTGTGTTATACTTAAGGCGAACATATTTAAAAATGTTTTAAGGGTGTTGCCGCATCCCTAATGCTTTTGCTGCTTCATAAGGTTGATGTGTTTTCAAAAGTTTGTAGACAATTCTTAGTATCTTATGAGCACAAGCGATAACAGCCTTCATCTTACTTCCTCTTTGGGAAACTCGATTGTATAAAGATGAGAAAGCTGGATCTTTGGAGTGACCTGCTATCATACCCGAGATCGTTAAGGCATGTTTTAAGTATTTATTTCCTTGCGTTATTCGCGAGGATTTTTTTATACCAGCACGTTCATAGGAATCTGGACATAGACCAGCCCATGAGGCTAGGTGTCCATCTGTTGGAAATGCATCTACATCAGGACCAATTTCCGCTATAGTATTTTATTTGAAAATAACACAGTAAAAAAGCGCAAAAAAACACTATCTGTGTTATACTTAAGGTGGACATATTTAAAAATGTTTTAAGGGTGTTGCCGCATCCCTAATGCTTTTACTGCTTCATAAGTTTGATGTGTTTTCAAAAGTTTGTAGACAATTCTTAGTATCTTATGAGCACAAGCGATAACAGCCTTCATCTTACTTCCTCTTTGGGAAACTCGTTTGTATAAAGATGAGAAAGCTGGATCTTTGGAGTGACCTGCTATCATACCCGAGATCGTTAAGGCATGTTTTAAGTATTTATTTCCTTGAGTTATTCGCGAGGATTTTTTAATACCAGCACTTTCATAGGAACCTGGACATAGACCAGCCCATGAGGCTAGGTGTCCATCTGTTGGAAATGCATCTACATCAGGACCAATTTCTGCTAAGATAACAGCAGCTGCGTTTTCACTTATCCCAGGTACAGTCATTAATAATTGATATTCTTCGGGGAAGTGTTTATTTATATAGGATTTAATATGCTTATCCAAATCCTCAATGAGACTCTGTATCATGCGATATTGTATTAGACTTTGTGACATGAGAAAACAGTTCTCGCTAGAGAGTTTTCCATTCATGGCTTCAACCAAGTCTATAGCTTGAGCTTTGACACGGCCGTGCATACAAGCTCTAACACTCTCTTCATCAATGACTTCTCCGTTTATGAATAAATCCAGTAAAGCCTGACTGGTTTTTGAAAATATGTCAGAAAGAAAGCTTGTTCATTTAATATTGGATCTCTGAAGAAGATTATGAATCTCATTTTTAATCAATAGTAAAATCAATTTGAAGCAGGAGGTTCATCAAATGAAACAACTCCAAAAATTGACCTAGTTGATTAAAAAATAAAAACCACTCAATAATGAGTAGTCTAATTTGCTTCGCTATCCTACGATTGGAAGTATCCTCAACCGTGAAATTTTTGCTATTATCCAAAGCATTTGCTAGACTAGTTATGAAGGAGGCTGAGTTGAGTCCTCAACCTCTAGTAGACCGTTTTACGCCTAGCTATTGTTGATGGTTGGTGAACCAACTCATCAACAAACGTCAAATTCTATCTGGAATTTGACTAAGCTATGCACTTGTCCCAAGATAAAAAAGATTGTTTCATCTTGGGACTACGATTGGGACGAATGGTTATCGACAGTCAGCCGCTAGTCACTCCATCAAGTTACATAACGGTTGGCTGTCATTTCTTTCTATCAATATGATCGAAAATGAATGTCAAAAATAGCAACAAAAGTGTGCCAAATTGAAGCATAAACCCTAAGGCTTGTGCTACATCCATGACGGTAGTCCTTTCTAGGTGATTCTGAGACTATAAAGTCAATAGAACTAGAAAAGACGATTGGTCCTTCACAGTGATTGATTGGAAATTTTTCGTGAAATGATTAAAATTTCCTAATCAATTTTGTGGGGGTGAGACTGCAAAATTGCATTTCTCTGAAATGACCAATTTTGGTCTCACTCCCCGCTTTTTAACTTTCTACTCTTATTAGTATATTCTTTTTTTAATCTAGAAGTCGAAGATTTATCGGTACTAAAGACATTTTAAAATTCGAAAAAGCTCAGCCGTCTATTTTTATGAAAAATGGCTGAGCTTTTCTTTTTATCCGTTTTTAGATTCGTAAATAAAATCTCATATTCTCTTGGTTAGTGATTCTCTTCCTGAGCCAATACTTTCATATAATCGAGTCCCCATGTCTCTACTTGATCTAAAACACCTTGAAAACTGCGGCCAATTTCAGTTAGACTATACTCCACTCTTGGAGGTACTTCTGGGTAAACTTCACGATGGACCAACTTATCCTTTTCGAGTTGTCTTAAATGGCGGGTCAAAATACTTTGAGTCACACCAGGAATGTTTCGTTGTAACTCGTTAAAACGTTTGGTTCCCGTACTCAATTGATACAGAATGACCAAGGCCCACTTCCCTGTCAAGACCTTTTGGGTAGTCGCAAATGGACAAATTCCATACTCACTCACTTTATTCATCATTTTTTCTCCTTGATTTACACCAATAGTAGCATATTTGCTACTAAGCGTTGTAAAAAATCGTACTTGTGGTTTTATTAGTCTGATTATACAATAGATTTGTAATCAAATAAAGGAGAAAACTAATGTCTAAAAATCTAGAAATTTTCAATCGTTACAATGAAGGTCTTATTGCAGGTGATTTCCCAGCCGTATTTGATACCATGGCAGATGATATCATCTGGCACCAACCTGGAAATCACTCTGTTTCTGGAACAGTTGTTGGTAAAGAAAAACTTGGAACTCACTTGGCTACCTTTGGTGAAAAAACAAATGGGACCTTCAAAGTTCTTACAAACTGGGTATCAGACAATGGTGATTTGGTGGCAGCCAACGTTACTTTTGTGGGAACACGTCCAGATGGAGAAGAATTGAATATGAATGGCATTGACCTTTTCCGTATGGAAAACGGGAAAATCCAAGAAGTTTGGCTTTTCTCATCAGAGCAAGCCGTTGAAGATGCTTTTTGGGGATAGTATGAAAAAAACTTGCGGAAATCGCAAGTTTTTTTCGTATTATCTTAATCTTTCGCCAGACCTTCAATCACTTGAACATTGGGAAGTTGTGTTAATAACTTAGTCGGAACTAACAATTTGGACTGTACTAGTCCGCCGCCCACAATAATGCTATCTTGTTCCAGGATCTGCTGATCGATCAGAATCGACCATGTTTCTGGAAGTCCAATCGGGGTGATGGCACCGAATTCCATACCTGTCTGTTCCAGGATAAAGTCTAAGGGAGCAAAGCCGACTTTGGCAACATCTAAGGGGCGCTTAACGGTCGCATTGGTGTTGGCTTTTTTACCGTAAGGGATAAGAAGGGCGGCATATTTTTTCTCGTCCCCACGTTTGCCTTCAAGGACCAGGCAGTTTGCCTCCTGTTCAAAGGGCACCCCGTATTCACGGTTTAGGCTTTCTCCATCCGCAAAATCTGGATTGATTTCCGAAACTTGAATTTCTTGAGTTGCGTTCAGATTCACAATGCTTTCCCAGACCGATGTAGGGAGAAGTTCTTTACTCTCAGAAGCCTGTTTAAAATCGAGATTCATTTCATTTCCTCCTAAAGTAAAGCTGTCAAAGCGGTAATCAGACCAAAGACAATTCCTGGCGCGTTAGCAGCGGCAAGAGGGATGTCTCGTTCTTTTTTAAACAAGCCGTAGTAAACCCAGAGACTGCAGTTGATGGCCGCAACTAGGGGCTGGATAAAATTCCCTTTTTGACCGGCTAAATTGTTCATGATTTGAGGGATGTAGGAAATGTACATCATGACAGACATAAAAGTCGCAATCCACCCGAGTGTTTTCATTTGTTTTTCAGACATTTTTCTCTCCTTTTCAAACATGTAGCAACTATTCTAACAAAGTAGTGGGAAAAACACAAGATAAAGAAAGTCCGTAAAGGAAATGAGAGATTAAGCTTCAATAGGAAGACTAGGTGTTTCGCGATCGAGAATGTGTGAAGTTGCTTGACCACCCAAGTAGGTTTGGGATTGTTCAACGATGAATTGGAGCGCAGCTTCTAAGGCCTCCTCCCGGCTTGGATCCAATAATTCGATGACCAGAAAGGCATTCTTTGTGTCTTCTGTAATCATCGTCCGTTGGCCATCCCGCCAGTTAAGGCAGCGACAAACTGCTCCGGCTTCATCCTTGTAACACAGTTCACCTGGTAACGTTGGATTGTTTTCATCTCTTCCAATCAGATAAAAATCATCGCCACCTTCAGTCAGTGTTAATTGCAAATCACCTTGGAAGGTATCCAAATCTTCTGCACCACAAGGAAGAGCGAAACGAAGGCTTGCTGCATTATAGATATCCACCAGTGGCAAAATGGTTCCCACTGGTTTCCCGCTTTTAACCCTTTTCAAAAGAGCTTCAATACTGGAGCGAGCTCCTTTTTTGGTCTTAAATTTTTGGAAGGATTGACGATAGACTTGAATCACAGGATTTTCTGCGAAAGGTTCTTCTTCCACAAAGGATTTGGCTAGCTCATTGCTTTCCTCCAAAAGGCTTCGAAGCTCCGCTGGAGATTCATCTAGCTTTTGATAATCTTTCAAAAGCACAACTCCAATTTTTGCATCCGGAAAAAGATTCCAGAAGGATTCATCAACGATAAAATGTGCCATGCTTGGCTCCTTTCATTGCCAATAGGTAAAAAAGCAGCACTGTAAAAGTATCTTCTAAGACCTAACGATACTTTCAAGTACTGCTCACCCGGTGGCGATTCTTACCTATTTTTCTTCAGTGTAACACGAAATACAGGCTTTGTCTATTTTCCTAAAAAGGCTTGAAGTGCTGGTAGTGCTGTCTGATTAAAAGTTGGATCAATCCAATGACCTCCGCCTTCCACAGTTACCAATTGAGAATCTGAGAAATTTTTATTGGCATCTAAGGCATAGGAGTAAGGGACCACTTCATCTTCCGTTCCATGGATAATCATGACCGGTGCTTTTACCTTTTTGATTTCCGCATTGATTTCGATTGACATGGCATCGCTTAGATAGATTGCACCCAGTTGAGCATTCCGATGAGTGACAACCACTGGGATATCTTTTTCGGAGTCTACTCCTAATTGGGCATAGGTCTGTTCTACATCGTCAAAAAGAACAAAGGCCGGGAAAATCAAGGCTAATTTGTTAACCTTATCAGGATTTTCTGCTGCATAAAGGGTTGACACAACTCCACCTTGGCTAGCTCCGAGAAGAGTTACTTTCTTATCGTTGATAAAGTTCTCCTGAGTCAGCTGATGAACCACTGCTTCAAGATCTGCTTTTTCAGTTAAGACAGACATATCCAGCATATCTTGACCTCCGCTCTTGGATTGTTGGCTCCCGCCATAGAAATCAAAGCGATAGACCACATAACCAAGACTTGCTAGGTCCTGAGCGTAGGTTTCATAATTTTCTAAAGTATTGTTAAAGCCATGTGCGATGACTAGAAGCGGTCTTTTTTCTTTTTTATAATTGGCATCCGCAGTGATAACCCCGACCAACTCTACATCATCCCGTTTAACGGTATAGTCCTCGTTGACCAGATTGGTAGTTTCGCTCAATTGAACTGGCTCATTTTCTTGACTTTGTACGACTTGGTTAAGCGAATCACGGCTATTGCGCCGGACAAAAAACCAAGTGCAACTAAGGACCAACAAAATAAGACTAAAAACATAAATAGCTTTGCGCATTATCTCACCTCTTTAGGTTCAATCACCTTAATAACCGTGGCCGGATTGCCACCCAAGACCACATTGTCGCCAAAGGACTTGGTAATCACTGCTCCCGCACCTGCCACAACATTATCTCCAAGGGTCACGCCTGGAAGCACGGTCACACCACCGCCAGCCCAGAAATTGTCTCCAATGGTAATCGGTGCTCCATACTCCAAACCTGAATTCCGTTCTTCAGGATCCAAGGGATGAAGGGGCGTGAGGAATTGGCAGTTTGGTCCAATCATGGCATTCTTCCCAATCCGAATCGGACAAACATCGAGCATGGTCAAATTCCAATTGGAATAGAAATTTTCCCCCAAGTGGATATTGACACCGTAATCACAAACAAGCCGTGGTTTAACAGACAGATTTTCTCCTGTAGAACCAAACCATTCTTTTAAAATGACGGCTCCTTTCTGCCGATCGTCTTCCTCGTTAAAAGCCTTTTGATAGGCCCTAGATGCCACAACCAATTCCCTTAACTCAGGATCAGCCGGATTGTAAAATTGGCCCGCTATCATTTTTTCAAATTCAGACATACGTTTCTCCTTCCGTAAATTACTACTACCATTATAGCAAAATCCACTCCTCAAGGTTTCAAATTGAAAGTTGGGGGAGTAATCCAGTATGCAGTTATTCCCTTGATTTCGAGGAGTACCATGAAAGAATTACAGTCTCTTATCTACTCATCAGAAGAAGGAACAGAAAAGGCTCAAGTCATCACACGCGGTGAAAGTATCTGGGCAACTTAAAAAGAATTAGCTTGCTTGTTCAGTGTTAATAAATCTACAATCAATAGGCATCTCCACAACATATTTATCCATGGTGGGCTAGATAAAAAAGTGGTTGTTGCAATTTTTGCAACAACCACTCAACATGGGGCTATTTCAGCAAAAACACAGACTACCGAATCCAATTTCTTCAATCTAGATGCAATTATCTCCGTAGGCTATCGCGTTAACTCACATAAAGCAACTCATTTTAGGCAGTGGGCAACACGAGCCCTACGTGAATACATGATTATACTCTTTTAGTTTATCTTTTATTACTGTGTTCCCTCATATTGCCGTAGTTCAGTACTCTCTGCGACTCGCTGCCTTGTACTAAAAGCAAACTAAACGACTATAAAACAATCGACCAGGCGAATCAAATTAAAGCTAAGACATCACTTCAATTTCTGGAGATCTTTTTTGACACCTTTGGCCAGAGCGCCGACGATTTTATGAGGAAAGTATAAGTCATCCAAATAGTCCATATCCTGTGTAGATAGCTCAAAACCAAAGGCACCTAGATAGTCATCCAGATAAGCTTCCTTGGTGACCCCAAGAATCGGACTGTGCATTCCCTTTTGCCAGAGCCAAGCCAAAGCAATCTGACTGCGACTCTTGCCATATTTTTCGGCCAATTCCGCCACACGCGCCACGATTTTTCGATCCTCAAACTCGGTGCTATCATACTTGGCGCGTGCACTTTGATCAGCCTGACTGCGCGCGGTATCCGCCGACCAGTCACGCACAATCCGACCCGCTGCCAAAGGACTATAGGGTACCAGAGCCACTCCCGACTCCTGACAGAAGGGAATCATTTCCCGCTCTTCTTCCCGGTAAAGGAGATTGTAATGATTTTGCATGACGGAAAAAGGAGTCCAGCCCCTCTTGTCTGCCACATATTGGGCCTGTTGGAATTGCCAAGTATACATACTTGATGCCCCAAGATAAAGGACTTTCCCTGAACGAACCAGGTCATGGAGAGCCTCCATCGTCTCCTCGATCGGTGTCTCATAATCCCAACGATGAATGTAAAGCAGGTCGATGTAGTCTGTCCCTAATCGCTCCAGACTCTTCTCCACCTGGTGGAAAATGGCCTTTCGCGAGAGCCCAGTGGTGTTGGGACCAGTGCTTTGGCCATCACCATAGAAAACCTTGGTCGCAATCACCACTTCTTCCCTTTTAGCAAAATCCTTCAAAGCCCGACCAAGAATCTCTTCGCTAGAACCATATCCATAAAAATTAGCAGTATCGAAGAAATTAATCCCCATATCCAGGGCCTTCTTGATAATCGGCCGACTGGTAGCCTCATCCAGCACCCACTTGGAATGAAAGCCACGCGCCGGATCGCCAAAACTCATACATCCCAAGCACAACTTGGAAACCTCCAAACCCGTATTCCCTAATCGTGTGTATTCCATGACAGACCTCCTTGTGTTTCTTTCCATAGTATAACCAGAATTAAAAATGGAAGCAAGATTGAAGCTAAAAGCACTCATTAAAAAATCTTGAAAGATAAAATCAACTGAAACTTTCCTTCTATTTCAGAAATACTAAAACTCTCCTCTGGAATTCTAGTGGAATGCTGCCTCATCCACTATCCACCAAAGGAGAGTCTACCGTTTATCTAGTAAAGAGTACTTCTTAGTCAACGGAGAAATTTCCTAATGCTCTCAGTAAATTCTCAAAACCATCTGCGGTCTCTGGTAAACTATAGCCACCACCTTGATCTAGATGATTGATAATAGCCATTTCTTCTTCAGTCAGCTCGAAATCAAAGATGTCTAAATTTTCTTTCATTCGCTCTACTCGAACTGTTTTAGGAATGGCCACAATTCCTCTTTGCATAAACCATCTTAAAATAACCTGTCCAACAGTCTTTTGATACTTGTCCCCAATTGTTGTTAATTCAGGAAGAGTGAAAACACCTACTGCTCCAGCAGAAAATGGAGCCCATGCAATCATTTGAACATCCCTTTTCTCCATCGCTTGATGATCCTCTTTTCGCTGATGGAAGACATTGGCTTCAATCATATTCACAGCTGGTTTAATCTTATTAAAATGGATAAATTCAGCCAATCTAGCTTGTGTAAAATTATCCACACCAATTGCTCGAATTTTTCCCTCTTCATAAACCTCTGATAAATACTTCCAAGCACCATAGAGGTCTCCAATTGGCTGATGAATCAAATAGAGATCAATATAGTCCAAACCTAAGTTCATCAGCGACCGATCTAAGCCCCGCTTTGCTCCTTCATAACCATCTTGAACATCTGTTATCCACAATTTAGAAGTCACAAAGATATCTTCTCGAGGTACTGACACTTTCCTCAAGGCTGCCCCCACAGCTTTTTCATTTCCGTAAGCAGCTGCAGTATCAATTAATCTATAGCCAACATTTTCAATCGCTTGGTAAACTACTTCCTCTGCCTGTTCCAGATCCGTAATTCGGAAAACTCCAAGGCCAAGTTTGGGCATTTGAACGCCATTATTTAATGTAACATATTCCATTACTGTACTCACTTTCTATGTTCATTTTTGTCTCACCAATATATAGAAGTGTTGTAACTACTTCTTAAAAAGATTATAGAACTTCAATCAAGAAATGTAAAATGTTTCTTTCGTGTTTCTAGGTATTCATTTTTGGATATCTCATACAAGAAAGTCGTAAATGTCTGGATCAATCTATTGGTCGTCACACCTTTTTTCCAGACTAGAAGATTCGTCATTTCAATTTTAGAATAGAAGAAACGAAATAATAAGCCACTATATTCTTCGATAGGTTTTACACAAATCAAGGGTGATTGAGTTTGCCTTGCTAAATGAATGACGGAAGAGATTGAGCTATAACTAGCAAAATTTCGCATTTCACTTGCAGTGCTCCCTGCCCACTCAATCAATTCTCGTTGAATCAAACGATCGCTAATGGTAATAACAGGAGTACCAACAAGATCACCTCTTTGAGTATACCGCTTTTCTATCAAATCTGAATTTTCGGGTAAAGTGCACTCCACACATCCTTGATTTCTAATGGAAATAACTCTTAAACCTCATTAAGATTTAAACTTAGTTCCAGCATAACAACAAAATCCAGCTGACCGCGATTCAATTGGACATGACAAAGTGCCGTTAGTTTGTTCTTATTCAAGCATTACCTCCAATATTTCCTGAACCTCTTTTTCAATTCCAAATATCTCCGCATATTTAAACAAAGTATTCAAATCTTTGTCCTTCGACTTAACATACTCTTTCATAACCGATACAAAAAGTTCCCTTTCCATTTTTGACCGATTTCCAATGAGATCACAAATAGTTCGTTCTAAATTGTAACAATTGACATGATTACCGAAAGGTGTCTCAATCCTCATCATTCCAAATGAAAATAGCTCTTTTTTCACGTAATGGACTTGATTATTCTTATCAAATCGACTTGCATTATACCCGCTATAAACAGTAAATTCCATATACTTTGGGATAATGTCCGTAAATCCATGTAAATAAAGCGCAGATAAAAATGAAAATATTGGTACTTTATGCTGAAATTGGAAAATCTTATATTCATCATAATGCGACCAATCTTGAATATAGATACCTCTCCCAACTTTAATAAGTTCACCTTTCAAAACTAACCTGGATAGATAGTTCTTAGGAATATTACTATCCGAAAAATCAGAAGTCTTAATAATTTTGTTCTTTGCCAAAATATGCCGTATTTTTTCTTGATACATAAGCATGTCCCTCGTTGTTACTTTCGTGCTTATATCTTAACAAATATACGCACAAAAGTAACAATAGAGAGTCATAAAAATCTGAACAAAGAATGACTTTCTGCTCAGATTTAAATTCTATATAAAATAGTACCCAATGCCCAACACATAAATACTCAAATAGACGATTCCATTGTAATTTCACCTTCCATTTCGCTTTTTCTCTATGTATAGATATAAAATAGCAAAAAAGCACCCGATTGCAACCGGTAGAACTAACAAGTCAATGAGTAAATCCATACAAACTCCTTTCAACGATCTAATTCTTACATTCAAAAAGCGAAATCCAGCCCCTCCTAGAAGAAGAGCCAGATTCCACAAACACAATTCTCCACTTCAATTTTTGTCTTTACAATTTTTGGATTTCTTATTAACCTTTTGTGGATGTGCTAGAAGCCAAATAAATACAATAAATGTTCCAACAAATCCATAAAATCCATGTTCAACAAACCATTTTAGAGTTTCCATTTGTAACTACCTTCCTACTTAACCCCACCAGCAAGTAGCCCCATATCCAGCAGCTGCACCGATGCCACCTAAAACACCTCCAGCAACTGCACCTGGGACTGCTCCCACAACAGGTAGGGTCACACTTCCACCAGTCGCGCCACCGATTGCACCACCAACGGCACCACTAACAGCCGCACTTCCTGCTCCACCCCAAGAGCATCCACCTCCGAGAATGTCCATCATGACATCTGAAGAAAGAGTTTGAGCTTCATTGTAAGTAAAAGTAGTCATGGCAATGACCTCCTAAAAATTTTATTTGTCAGGAGCCAACCTGACCCCTAGAGTTTAACATGACTCCAGTACTTTCTAACCTCAATGTTCTAAAATGTCGTGAAAACGTCCCGAATGGCATTTTTTTGAATTTCCTTATACAATATAAAATAGCCCGTATTTTCAAGTTCAGAATCTGTCGTCAATCACAATCTTTTGTGAGATAATAGTTTACACGTAAAAACTAGAATTAACAATTGCTTCAACAATAATCGTTTTAAATTCAGGAGTTTCAACTATGCCCAACTACCATACTGAAAACATCTACACCTGTCCCTACCTAGCTACTCAAAGCGTCCTGTCAGGAAAATGGAATATCCTCCTGCTGCACCATATCGAGGAGGGCCCTATCCGTTTTAATGAATTGCATCGCCGCTTAGAAGGTATTTCTCAAGCAACCTTGACCAAACAACTTCGTCAACTGGAAACCGATGGCCTCATCCTGCGGAAAGTCTATGCCCAGGTTCCTCCCAAAGTGGAGTATGAATTGAGCGATATTGGTCGTGAATTCAAACAAGTCTTGGAGCAAATCGAAATTTTTGGGGAAAAATACATCGATTTTATCAAAACAAGAAAGACTGAAGAGGAAAGTTAGGCTCCTCTAAAAAAGACCGTTCCAGTTTTCTGAAAAGAGACTGGAACGGTCTTTTGTTACCCAAATTTGAAAAAGGAAGATAAAATATCAACGAGAATAGAAGTCAGCGTGAAAATCCATAGGACACGACATACATCCTTTTCTTCCTTTGTTTTACAAAGCAATGATGTCTTCCTGATTAGAAAATGACCTAGGGCTGTTACGACTAAAAGGGGCATGTATTTCATTCAATTTCCTCCAGATAACGAATTGTCAGCTGAGAATCTGACATCTAGAGTTTAGCACGACTCCAGTACTTTCTAACCTCAGTGTTCTAAAATGTCGTGAAAAAGTCCTGAATGGTAAAAAACTTGCCTCATGTAATAACCTCTATTTTATAATTTGATGAAACTGCCTGAATCGGAAGCTCATTTCCTGAACGGTCATTGAAACGTCCCGGACGGCAAACTCATTTCCTGAACGGTCATTGAAACGTCCTGGACGGCAAACTCATTTCCTAAACGGTCATCAAAACGTCCTGAACGGTATGCTTCCACGTACGAGTCCAATACTTTACTAAAAGAGAGTATCTTTAGCAAAAAATCGTACTTGTATTTTCTTTTGTATGGGATAAAATGATAGATACAGTAAAACATTACAGGAGAAGTCTATGTACAATTCACAATTTGAACTGGGGGCGGTTGCCCTCAATGTGCGGAATCTGGAACTTCAAAGCCTCTTTTACCAACAAATCCTTGGTCTCAAGGTTTTGACCGAAAGGGCTCAGCAGGTTGAATTGGGAGCTGGCGATAGAGTCCTCATTCGTCTGTTGAAAACGGAACAGGAAGGAGAGATTGCGGATAGCTACGGTCTTTACCATTTAGCCATTGTTCTTCCGAGTCGTGAGGATTTGGGAACCATTCTGCGTCATTTTATTGATAATCGGATTCCGCTCCAAGGAGCTAGTGACCATGGCTATAGTGAAGCCATTTATTTAGCGGAT
Organism: Streptococcus sp. 121; assembly: GCF_016458205.1. Taxonomy (GTDB): domain Bacteria; phylum Bacillota; class Bacilli; order Lactobacillales; family Streptococcaceae; genus Streptococcus. The sequence continues at coordinate 14,890 of NZ_JAEMED010000019.1, forward strand.
ACTGAAGGAAACGGAATTGAAATTTATCGTGATCTTCCGCAAACAGACTGGGATATTCGCGAAGACGGTCGCATTATCGGAGTGACGGAGCCTATGGATGCGGATACCATTTATAGTTTAGGTCAGGTAAGCAAGAACGGTTATCAGATGCCTACCGGTAGCCGGATGGGACATGTGCATTTGTCCGTTAAGGAAAGTGAGGCCTCTAGCCGTTTCTATCAAGAGGTTCTGGCCGTTGAAGATAAATTCTCTATGCCTTCTGCGTCTTGGCTGGCTTCGGGTTCCTATCACCATCACCTCGCTGTCAATGAGTGGGGTGGTAAAAATCTGAACCTGCGTACCGATGGTCTGCCTGGTCTAGCTTATTACACCGTTGTCTACAGCCAACCCGAACACTATCAAGCCACCATCGCACGCGCCCAAGCCGCTAATCTCAATCTCGAGCAAGTCGCTAACACCGCAACCTTTGTGGATGTGGACGGGATTAGGACCTTGCTGATTTTAGATGAAGTATAAAACAAGATGAAAAGACCTCCAAATAATGGTTACCACACCATTATTTGGAGGTCTTTTGCATGATTAATCATTTGCATGAATGTCGTAAGCGCTTAAGAGATAGTCGCCAATACCCGGTGCGTCCGGGTCGTGTGAGCCTTTGCCCTTGTCTAATGCGCGAATTTCTGCCATTTCTTCAGCTGTTAGTTCAAAGTCAAAAATGTCCTTGTTAGAAGCCATCCGAGCTTTCTTGGTCGATTTTGGTAAGGCCACAATTCCTTCTTGATTTTCAAATCGTAGGATAATTTGACCAAGGTCTTTTCCATACTTCTGGGCCAGCGTCGCAATCACCGGTTCCTCAAAAAGAGATTGGTTCCCTTGGCCAAGCGGTGCCCAAGCTTCAATCACAACTTGATCCTTCGCCAATAGGGCGCGCAGTTCTTTTTGTTGGAAATAGGGATTAAACTCCACTTGGTTCACGGCTGGAACTGTTGCAAAATGAGGAACGAACTGATTCCAGTATTTTGGGGTAAAGTTGGAAACGCCAATCGATTTGATTTTTCCCTCTGCTTGCGCTTCTTCCAAAGCCTTCCAGGCTTCCTCAACCCGACCGTATGGTTGGTGCAAGAGGTACAAGTCCAAATAATCCAAGCCCATTTTTTCAAGGGTGGTGTCAATCGTAGCCTTGGCTGTCTCATAGGCAAAGTCCTGAATCCAGAGTTTACTTGTCACAAAGATCTCTTCTCGTGGAATTCCAGAGTCTTTGATGGCTTGACCGACTTCTGCTTCATTAAAATACGCTTGAGCCGTATCGATATGACGATAGCCGACTTCCAAAGCCTCTTTCACGGCTGTATAGGTAGAACCATCTGCAGGAATTTGGAACACCCCGAAGCCAATGGCTGGGATTGTGTTTCCGTCGTTTAATAATACTGTTTGTGTCATGTTCTATACCTCTTTCACTTGATGTATCTATTATATCCCTGTTTCCAGGCCATGCATAATGCAAATACCGCAAGGTACTATCCACTTTTTGCATACCCGTGGTCATGAACCAGCGCTTTCTTAAGACCCCGCACTCTCATAAGCATCTAAGCCCTTATTCCATATTTTTAAAGATAGGAAAAAGAAGAATAAAGAAATCAAAAGGAGGCCGCCTATGTTAAACCAAGCATTGGTCCCATTTAAAAAATAGCTAGCGGGATAATAGGCGGTGAAGGCAAAGGGAACCACGAAGGAGATGAACCAGCGGAAAAGCGAGTTATAGATAGCCAGCGGGTATTTGGCAAAATCATTAAACATATAAAAGATATAAATAACGGCCCCTGATTGCTTGGTCCAGAAAGAAATCGAAGCGGTCGCAATTTTCAAGGAGGTATAAATTAAGGTTGAAAAAGGAATACTGAGAACAAAGAGAAACATCTTGGTTCCAGTCCACGAAATACTTGGAGCCGTTGTTGACAACAATAGGATTCCGACCAACAATTCTCCCAAGGCATCCACTTGGAATTTCTCTACCAAAATATGAAAGATGGGATTTAGCGGCCGCGTTAAATACTTATCAAATTCACCCCTACGAACCATCCGTAGTCCCAAATTCCACAAATTGTCAAAAAACAGATGATCAATCCCCTTGGGAATCAAAGAAAAACCATAGATAAAGGCTACTTGCTGGAAAGTCCAGCCCTCAAGGGAAGGAATAAACTGAAATAAGACCTGAAGAAAGAAGATATTTAGGCCTTGTGTTAAAAACACTCCTAGAATGCCAATCAAAAAATCGGCCTTGTATTCCATCATTTGCTTGAGATACTGCCTGATAAAAATCAAATGCATACGCTGATATTTCCTCATCCTAACCTCCTTGGATTGTAATATGAGATTGGATGCGTTTCCAAATCAATTGAGAACAAGCAACCATGACCAAGAGCCAAAAGACCTGCAAGGAGCAAGCTATAAGCATTTGTTCCAGTGTATATTTACCAAGTAGAATCATCACAGGAGTGTAAACCAAGGATGAAAATGGTAGGATTTGGAGCACATCTGCTAAAAGGGGAGGTAAAAAAGCCAATGGAAGCAGCCCGCCTGACAAAAAAGCTACCAAAGAATCCTTCAAAAGATTAGTTCCCCATAGATTCTTTAAAACAAAGGCTGAAAAACCAAAACACAAATTAAAGTAAAAATGAATCAGAAAGGCCAAAGCAAGACTGAACAGGTAAACAAAGCTTACCAGTAAAACCTGAAAGAAAGGCGTTCCGGCTAACAGTTTGGTCACAGCCACCAAAGCCATGAAAGGAAAGCCAATCGTCATCAAGAGAATCCACTTGCTTCCAAGTTCCGTAAAAAGAAAGGAGGTCGCAAAGTGAACAGGCCGAAGCAAGCGCATCACAATCGAGCCTTCTCGCACTTCTTCCCCAATCATAAAATAAGAATCGGATTTGATCAGTAGAGTTGTCACAAAACTCATCAGAATATAGAAGGTCATATCGGTTCGATCAAAACCTCGAATCAGAGCCTGTGAGGATGAATCAAAGACAGCCTTCCACAAATAAAAAGCGACAAAGGCTCCCATAACATCCCCAATACGCCAGAGGAAAAAATGAAGCCGATAGGTAATCATCTCCTGCATGCCCGCACTGATAAAGGGTTTATAGCGTCTCCACAATTTAGTCATGCTAGAGCTCCTTTCGATAGAAGCGACGAACAATCTCTTCAATGCCCGTGTCCGCCATTTTCAAGTCTCGAACCGCAAAATCAGAGAAGGTAGCTTGAATCAAATCTGCTGTTTGGTACCGCGAACTGTCATACTGTATATTCAAGACCAAATCCGCTCGATCAACCTGAATATCCGGAAGCCCTACAAACCTCGATTGCTTTTCGGCTTGTCCCGGGTAGAGTTCAAAGGTCAAGTTTTTGATTTTTCCAAACTTCTCCTTGAGTTGATGGACTGTCCCATCAAAAATTTCCTCCCCCTTATCAATCATAAAAATTCGGTCACACAGTTGCTCAATATCGCTCAAATCGTGGGTTGTTAAGAGAATGGTGGTCCCTTCTTCTTGGTTAATTTGAGTGATGGCCTGACGAATATTGTCTTTGACAGAGACATCCAAGCCAATGGTCGGTTCATCCAAAAAAAGCACTTGCGGATTGTGCAGTAAGGAAGCCGCAATATCCGCCCGCATCCGTTGACCTAAGGACAGGGTCCGAACCGGATCCTTGATAAATTCTTTTAAGTCTAGGACTTCATTTAAGAAATCCATCCGTTTATGAAAGGCTGCATCCGGTACGTCATAGATTTCCTTTAATACCGTATAGGTTTCCTGCAGGGCCAGGTCCCACCAGAGCTGCGTCCGCTGACCAAAGACAACCCCAATGTCCCTCACATACTTTTCTCGATCTTCTTGAGGGATTTTTCCATTGATGCGGCAATAACCAGATTTCGGTTTTAAAATCCCCGTTAGCATTTTTATGGTCGTGGATTTCCCTGCACCATTAGCCCCAATAAAGCCAAAAATTTGCCCCTTGGGTACCTCGAAAGTTAGACCCTTAACCGCCTCAAACACCTCTTTTTCGGGTTTTACCAAGGAACGAATCGCACCTTTTAGCCCAGGTTCTTTGATCGTCTTGACAAACTCTTTTCGCAAGTCCACTACTTCTATCATGGTCATGGCACACCTCCCTTAAACGCAAATCAAATACTCCAAAAATCAATCTTTAACGAGGAAATGAGTCGCAGACAGTTCTGAGAGGGGGTTTGAGCTTACTGAAGTGGCAGAGATAAAAGTCCCACCCCCGACCTGACAACCGTTAAAAAGATTTTTGAAGAATCTATTTTTATGAAAACGTTTCCTCTTTTTCCAGTATACCCCTTTTATCACGAAAAATACACTAGAATGACAAAGTTTCTAGTGTATCCTTTCCTTATCTTAGTTTTCCTTGACTCATGCTGGCGTCATTGATCAGGTCTATGAGCTGTTTATCGACCACCAAGTCTTGGGTCTCTGCCAAATAGGTTTGAAAATGCTCAGTCTGACGATGTGCTTGATAGGCTTCAGGACTGGCATAGACTTCAAAGAAATACCAAACTTGTGGCTGCTCACGATCCTTGACCGCATACATAGCCAGGACTCCCTCCTCCTCTTGCAAGGAGGTTTTCATGTTTTTCAAGACACTTTTTTCAAAAGCGGAAGCCCCTGCCTCTGTCACTTCAACCTGGGCAAACTTCAACTCCAAATGTCCAGCACCAATCCAAATTTCAGAAGGTAGTTTTTCCCTCAAAAAGATTGGTTCTACAGGAATAGCTCTACGCTCTGTCAAATAAGGCCCAGCTTCCTGGCTATAGCGCATAAACTGTTCGGAGGCACGATGGATTTCATAATGATCACTATCCTGGTACACCTCGCAGACCACATATGAACCCGGTTGCTCCTTGCGCTCTGCTACAAACATGGCCAGAGTCCCAGGCTCGACACGGTGAGAGGTCTCTAAGTTGTAAACACCCACTTCATGCAAGAGCGCTTGATGTTCCTGATCTGTAGCAATACTAAATAAGTTTACTCGAACCATGTTATCCTCCTATTAATTTCTTGAAATTTTCAGCAAAAATGGCATCCTTATCCTGGTCGGAAATCGGCAACTGGTTGATGGCCTCCACAATCACTTCTGTCGCCCCAGCCGGTGCGATGCCAAGAGGGGCGTCCGTACCAAAGAGGACCTGGTCTGCACCAAAGTACTCCAGCGTCAACTCAAGGGCCTTGGGATTTCCCAGAATGGCCGTATCGACATAGAACTTGTGGAAATCTGCAGCTTGCTCCGGCGGTAAAATATGCTGAATCCGCTCGCCAAAGAAAGGCACCATCGCTCCCGCATGATGGACAATCACTTTCAAATCAGGAAAATCCTGGAAGATGCCAGCTTGGACCAGCTGCAGCATGGCCTGGGTCAATTCGTATTCCCAAGAAAAGACGATATTGTTATCCGGCTTGCGCTCATCAAAAATCGGATGCAGCCAAATGGGCAAGCCCAAGCGATGACAGGTTTCAAAGACAATCCGATAAGAAGAATCTGCAATCGACTTGCCCAAGGCGCGTGTGAACAACTGAATTCCTACCAGTTGCTCAGACTCCGCAACCTCCTCCAGTATCTTCACAGCCTCCTCGAGATTGTTCATCGGAACCATGGCCACACCTGCCGGATACAGGTCAGACTGACTGACCACAAGATCTGCCAATTCCGCATTGGCTTCCCGACAGAGGGCTGCCGCCTGATTCGGATCGACATAGTCTTCCGGATTAACATTGACATAAGAAATGACTTGCTGGGTTTCCCCATCCCACAACTGCCGTCGCTGCTCCAAATCCGTTAACAATGGATGTTGGATAAACGGGAAAATTTCCGGCAATTTTGGATTAATCTCCAACATTTTCTGATAAAAATTGGGCAATAAAACATGGGCAAATACATCAATTTTAGACATCACGTCTCCTAATCCTATTATTTTACAAAATGACGTTTGAACAATTGGTGACTCTTAATATTTCCTAAAGCATCCTTCTCACCCCAGATCTGTAACTCCCAAGGATAGTAAAAACGACTCTTATAGTCTTTTAGTTTGATTTTAGTACAAGGCAGCGAGTCGCAGACAGTACTGAAGTACGGCAAGACGAGCTAACACAGTAATAAAAGATAAACTAAAAGAGTATGTTTTTGAAGTAGATGTGAATTCCTACATAGCCATCAACATCCCTAAAATCCCAATTTTTTAAGCCACATTCTTCTTTCCAAGAATCTAATCGTTCTAAAACCTCCCGAATTTGTTCAGAATTTAAAACGATTCTAGCACAAAATATATCATGTAGAATATTGTTAACAGGGCATTGAGTCTGGCGAGCTTGAAATCGCTCAATTTTATCCAAGATAGACTCAGCCGTTTTTACCCTGTAATAATAATTGATATCTTTTAGATTTACAAAATACAAATAATCATTAATGGATTCGTGTAAATTCAAGCGATAGGATAGAATAGGTGCAATAGGAACCTTTGAAAACGTCTGGGATAAATTTACTTTTTCAACTTTTCCCTTCTCAAAATAGTCTTGAGAATATTCCAAGTGAATCCGATTCATTTCATCAATCAAACGTTGGAGCTTTTCAGTGGGGCTTTTTCATCAATTGGAAACTCTATTATTAAGGTTGTTTTTTCATATGCTCTTGTCCCCATACGAAGAGTGCCTCTAGCGTAAAAACCAGATTCAGTCCTAGTTCAGTAAGGTGATAACTAACTGATGGAGGAATTGTTCCGTAGTCCTTTCTTGTCAAAAGTCCAGCTTCCTCTAATTCACGTAAACTTTTTGTCAACATCGTATTGGTTATATTACCAACTTTTCGCTTAAGTTGATTATAATGAAGGCCGTCTTCCAGCATTAATTGCCAAAGAATTGGTACCTTCCATTTGCTTCCTATAATTTTCATTGAATAAAGAATGGGACATTCCCCGGTGAAACTAACATTCAATTGGCTGATTTTCTCTTGCGCAGTCTTTAAATCCATATTATTACCTCACAATAGTTTTAGGGAAGAAAAAAATGCGTACTTATTTTTCTCTTTTCACATTGCTATTCTATAATTATTAAAAAAAATGTCAACTATTTGATTAAAAAAGGGGGATAACTATGAACAATTATACATTCAGCGAGTTGCATCACGTGACTTTATTAATAAAAAGTTAGTCAAAGTATCTTAAACGAAATTATACAAGAAACACAGTTAACTCCTTCTTTGGAAAATTCACAACCCTGGAAAGTATCTATTGCAACATGTAGTTGTTTAAATTGTATTAAACAACTACATGAGAAAAAAGTTCTTAGTATTGCAAAAAGTTTGGCTGATATCCTACCACCACAAAGCTAGTCAATCCATACTAAAGAAAACATTAATAACCGGAAACAAGACTAGGCGATGAAAATCAGGAATAGTTTAGACAGCATAGTCTAAACTATTCCTGACTCCTGCAATCGATTACGTCACAATGCCAAAGGTTACGAGTCAGTTTTTCCATATATGAGATAGCTGCTCTTGAATATCGTATCTTTTTAGCTGCGATAGACCTTGATTTATCAACCATCCCTGCCTATGAATTTATTCACTTCCCAGAGGAAATTCGTGAAGTATTCCAAATCTTAGAACAAGAGAATATTTTTATGGAAATCGGAATTGGTTAATTACTTATTCAAGCAACAGCGAGCTAAATACAATATAGACTACGGGAAATCACATCTTTTAACATAAATAAGTAAGTGGAATGCTTCAGAGATTGATTTCAGTCCTTCACCATTTGAAACTGACCTCCATGGTTTTTAATGTCAGTTTCAGTTATCGCTACAATTTTCTATTAAAGACAGAGGAAAAAATATGGTACAAGAGAATAATAAAATACATTTACCCAAATTTTCAATTTTAAACAAGGATACTTCTTCCTTTGTAAATTCTTCTAGAAGCAAAAAAAGCAAAGATTCGACCAGTCGAGAACTCATACATCCTGCTTTTAACAAAGTCTTTCAACAAGAAAAACTAACATTCGGGCTTATAGCTCCATTTAAAGGGTATCCAGATACACCAATACCCGACATAACAGATCTAGGAAACCTAGCGAATTTAGCTGAGCAAGCGGGATTTTCGATACTATGGCTCCGAGATGTACCTCTATACGACCCTAACTTCGGTGACGTAGGACAAGGATTAGATCCTATTACACTTCTCGGCTACCTTACAGCTAAGACACAGTCAATTAACCTCGGAACTGCTGGATTAATATCTACACTTCGTCATCCTATTCATCTAGCCAAGAGTGCTGCCACAACTGCACTTCTATCTGGAGACCGGTTTATACTCGGTCTATCTGCTGGAGATCGCCCAATTGAATACCCAATCTTTCAGCAGAATTTTACAGATAGAGCAGAACGCTTCAGAGAAGCATGGGACTTGATTCGTACATTGACACGTAAAAATATAAGTTTTCCGAAATTTGAAGGTCAATTTTACAATTCTCTCAATGGAGGAGTAGATTTTATTCCTAAAGTCAATCAAGATTTACCGATGGTTTCCATCGGACGTTCAGGACAAAACATCAGTTGGTTGGCTAATGAAGCAGATGCATGGATTTGGCATGGAGTTGATCCACACACCACTCAAGATATCATTAACTTGGTGAAAGAGAAAAACCATGATGGCCGTTGGCATCCTTTTGGATACGCTAACTTTGTAGAACTTTTAGAAGATCCTAATGCACCTGTAGAGCTTTTCCATAATATCTATCTACGTGGTGGTTCTAATTCCCTTGCCAATTTTTGGCAAGAACAAAAAGAACTTGGCCTCTCACATATCACAATAAATCTTAAACCTAGCAAGCGTCCTGCTAACGAAATCCTACAAGAAATCGCTGAAAACATCATATCAAAAGTTAACAACTGATTTCAACTTTTAGATAAACTCAAAAATGAAACCCCCACGACTCTAGGAATCGTGGGGGTTTTCATCAATTGGAAACTCTATTATTTAAGAGTTACAGAAGCACCAGCTTCTTCCAATTTAGCTTTGATTTCTTCAGCTTCTGCAGTTGCAACGCCTTCTTTAACCATTGCTGGAGCTCCGTCTACAAGCTCTTTAGCTTCTTTAAGACCAAGACCAGTGATTTCACGAACAACTTTGATTACGCCGACTTTTTTGTCGCCAGCTGCAGTCAATTCAACGTCAAATGAATCTTTAGCAGCACCTGCATCAGCAGCACCTGCTGCAGCAACAGCTACAGGAGCAGCTGCAGTTACACCAAATTCTTCTTCGATAGCTTTTACAAGATCATTAAGCTCAAGGATTGAAGCTTCTTTAATTTCAGCAATAATGTTTTCAATGTTCAATGCCATTGTGATTTCCTCCAAAAAATATTTTTAATAATTGTGTGTCTAATAGACTAGGCAACTTGGATTAAGCTGCACCTTCTTTGTCGTCTGCAACCGCTTTGACTGCAAGAGCAACGTTGCGAACTGGCGCTTGAAGTACGGAAAGGAGCATTGAAAGAAGTCCTTCGCGGTTTGGCAATGTAGCCAAGGCCATGATTTCTTCTTTGCTTGCGACAGCGCCTTCGATAGCACCACCTTTGATTTCAAGTACTTCAGCTTCTTTAGAAAAGTCATTCAAGATTTTTGCTGGTGCAACAACATCTTCATTTGAAAAGGCAACTGCAGATGGTCCAACAAAGACATCTTCCATTCCTTCAAGACCAGCTTTAACAGCTGCACGACGAAGAATAGAGTTCTTGATTACTTTGTACTCGACTTCGCTTCCGCGTAGGTTACGACGAAGAACTGTATCTTGTTCTACTGTCAAACCACGAGCGTCCACAACGACGATAGATGCAGCGGCTTTCATTTTCTCAGCAACAACATCTACTAATTCGGCTTTCTTAGCAATACTTGCTTCACTCATTGTATGTTTACCTCCGTTTTTATTTTGCTTGGGACAATTAAAAAATTCGCACCCAAACCTAGACACGAAAGTACAAATCGTTATGTCAATTCGAAAAACACACCTAGCAGCGATTTTTCTGAATGTCCTCTTACGTTTTGTCCTCGGTAGGATTTTTATGAGTTGAACTCCCCTACTGTCTTAGGCAGTTTTTTCAAACCGTAAATAATCATAACATAGGCCGTTACGAATTGCAAGGGAAAAAGTTGATTTTTTTTGGAAAAATTTCAGTTTGAAAAGGTTTTTAAAAGGTTTGGGTACCAATCACTTGTTCCAGCTTCCAACTTACTGGTTTCGCATGTCTTTTAGAACTTCCTTAGCCAGTTGCAAATTGGGATGAGAACTTTTTCGCAATACGGTAACTAATTCAGCAACTTCCTCCACTCGGGCACCTGCATGCAAGGCCAACGATTGCAGCTGCAATTTCATATGCCCTGATTGGATGCCCGTTGTCACGAGCGCCTTTAAGGCCGCAAAATTTTGACAAAGACCTACAGAGGCAATGATCGCAGCTAATTCTTTAGCGGTCACTTCCCCGAGGAGATTAAAGGAAGCTGCAACTTTGGGATTTAGACCAATGGACCCACCTACAGTCGCAACGGGTAAGGGGATGGTCATCTCTCCAACAAGATTGTCTCCGTCAATCGTCCAAGTAGATAAGCCTCTATAAACTCCGTCTCGGCTAGCATAGGCATGGGCACCGGCTTCTATGGCACGCCAATCATTTCCTGTTGCAACCACAACTGCGTCAATCCCGTTAAAAATTCCTTTATTGTGGGTTGCTGCTCGATAAGGATCTAGCTGGGCCAACAAACTAGCCAAGGCTATTTTGTCTGCTATTTGAACAGCTTCCGCTTTTTTCAGTGATAGTTTGGCAATAGGAATTTGACAACGGCTTGTTACCAAGGAGTCCGTCGCATAATTAGACAGAATTCCCATCAAGGCCTGTCCTTGACTAATAGATTCTAGAGGCTCTTTCAATGCCTCCAGCATAGTATTCAAGATATTAGCTCCCATAGCCTCTTGGACATCTACATGAAGATAGACAATCAAAAAGGGCTCCTTCACCTCAACCGTCAGCTGACGGGCACCTCCACCTCTTTTGACAATGGAAGAATAGGCTTGATTGGCCATCTGAAGCAGTTTTTCTTCTTCATTCTGGATTGCTTCTTTGGCTTTTTCCACATTCTCCACTTCAAAAAGTGCCACTTGTCCAATCATCTGGCGCTTGTGACTAGAGGTTTCAAAACCGCCTGAACGGCTAATGATTTTTGCCCCGAAAGACGCTGCTGCCACAACGGATGGTTCTTCCGTCACCATAGGGACTGTATAGTTATGCCCATTCACAAGAATCTCTGGTAATACCGCATAAGGAAGAGAAAAAGTTCCTAAATGGTTTTCCACCATCTTTCCTGCAATCGACTCAGGCAGGTTGGCGTCTTCCACTAAAGTAGCTATATTCTCCTCTGTCAGAGACCTTTCTTTGTGGAGGAGGGCAATCCGGTCCTGTCGTGATTGTTTATAAAAACCTGAAAACATTGAAATCATTTCCTTTTCTAAAAGGGGGCTGAAAATACCTTCCGCCCCCCTTTTTAATGATGATACATACGTTTGAACTCACTTATTTTCTCTAAAGCAAAAGGACTGTCATCTGGAGTCAAATTGATAGAATTACCAGCCTCATCCAAAACGATCTCCTCAAAGAAGATTTTTTCGTACTCCTCAACTGAAAGCTTTGTTCGTTGGTTTAAATGGTCCATGCGATTTTCTTGAAGAGAGGCACTATATCCTTCTACCAAGTAACCACTGAAAATTTCACAAACAGCCCCACTTCCATAGCTATAGAATAAGATTTCATCCCCAGCTGTAAGTGCCTGAGAATTTTCTAGCAAAGATAAAAAAGATAGGAAAATGGATCCTGTATAAATGTTTCCAACCACTTGATTGTAGATAATGGCTTCGTGGAAACGCTCTGTCAGACGATCCAAGGTCTCTCCCTCATTCGCAATGGCGCGTAACCCTTTCAAGCCCTGTTTTGGGAAAGGAATGTGTAAACACATAGCCGCAAAATCTTCGAGGTCCTTGCCTGTCTTTTTCTTGTAATAATCAAAGGTCGTTGTCAAACAATCTGTATACTGCTCAGTTGAGTATTTACCATCCACTCGTGGATATTTATCATCATTGGGTCTCCAAAAGTCATAAATGTCCCGTGTTTGGCAAACATTATCTGAGTTTAGAACCAAAATACTTGGATCTGCTGTTACAAGCATGGCTACCGCACCTGCTCCCTGGGTAGGCTCTCCACCTGATGCAATTCCATATTTGGCAATATCACTCGCGATGACTAAAACTTTTGAGTCCGGATTCTGAGCAATATGCGTTTTGGCTAGGCTTAGACCAGCCGTTGCACCATAACAGGCTTCTTTCATTTCGATAGAACGGGCAAAGGGTTGAATCCCAAGTAGTCCGTGAATCACCACAGCTGCCGCTTTACTCTGATCCACACTCGACTCAGTCCCCACAATAACCATATCTATGGCCTGCTTGTCTTCTTCTGTCAAAATCGCTGCCGCAGCCTGTGCCCCTAAGCTAATAATGTCTTGGGTCACTGGAGCAACAGCCATCTCTGATTGAAGTAATCCAATCTTAAATTTATTGGGATCAACATTCCGAGCTGCAGCTAAATCAGCTAAATCCAAGACAAATTCTGGAACGGCAAAACCAATCTTATCAATTCCGATTTTCATCATGTTCTCTGTTTTGACTCTTCATTAATAAGCTTGTGCATTGGAAATAATCAAAGAAATTCCTTGACCGCCTCCAATACAAAGCGAGCAGAGTCCTAACTCCTTTTCTTGTTTCAACAATTCATGGATGAGGGTCACCAAAATGCGACTACCACTAGCACCAATTGGATGTCCTAGCGCCAGAGCCCCACCATTCACATTTACAATTTTTGGATCTAAATTAAGTTCGGAAATGACTGATATCGATTGAGCTGCAAAAGCCTCATTCAACTCAACCAAGTCTAAATCCTCTGTCGTTAAGTCTATCTTCTCAAGAGCTTTCCGAGTTGCTGAAATCGGACCCAAGCCCATATAAGCAGGGTCTAAGCCACTTGTTGCATAGGACTCGATATAGGCTAGAACATCTACACCAAGTTCACGCGCCTTGTCCTCCGACATGAGAAGGACTACAGCACAGCCATCATTAATTCCCGAAGCATTAGCCGCTGTGACAGTTCCATCCGATTTAAAAGCTGGGCGTAAGGTCGCCAGTTTTTCAATTGGAGTTAAGCGAGGGTATTCATCCTCTTGAAAAACACGCTCTCCCTTTCTCTCCTGAATGGTGATGGGAACAATTTCATCCACAAATCGTCCACTGGCAATGGCCTTAGCTGCTTTTTCTTGACTTAAATACGCAAACTGATCTTGTTCTTCGCGACTAATCTTAAATTTTTCAGCAACATTTTCGGCGGTGATTCCCATATGAATGTCTTGAAAGGCATCTGTTAAACCGTCTGTTAGCACGGAGTCTTCCAAGGTCATGTTCCCCAACTTATTTCCAAAACGACTGGCTTTGGATAGGTAGGGTGCCTGGCTCATGATCTCAATACCACCTGCAACAACAACTTGATTGTCCCCAAGTAAAATGGATTGTGCTGCTAGAAGGACAGACTTGAGGCCAGAACCACAAACCTTATTCACAGTATAGGCAGAGGTCGTTTCTGGAATTCCAGCACGAATGGCTATTTGGCGAGCAATATTTTGACCATGTCCAGCAGAGAGAACATTTCCAAAAATGACCTCATCCACCACCTCAGCAGGTATATGTTTTTTCTCCAGGGCAGTTCGCAAGACCTGCGCTCCTAAATCGGCTATCTCAATATCTTTTAGATTGCCCCCAAAACTACCGATGGCAGAGCGATAGGCAGCAACGATAGCTACTTTATTCATCATAACACCTCAATCAGATGATTTTGAACCCAAAGTTCAACTTTACTATTATACCACTAATTTTCAGAGATAGAATCATTCTCTAGACCTAGACAGGTTTCATTTCCCATAGATCTGGTTAGAACTTAATTTCCCATGCAGGAGATAAGGCACAGATTTTAATTCTTCTAGATTGCGACAGTTCAGAGCACACAGAATGATTCGCAGCTCTTCCTTCCACTCATTCACGATCTCAATGACCTGATCAACCGTATAACGCTCCACCAAGTCTAACATTGTTCGGGACAATCCGACAGCTCGAGCCCCTAAAACCATGCATTTGACCATATCCAAGGGATGTCGCACCCCTCCTGACGCGAGGATTTCAAGGTCATCCACCAAAGGTTGGGCATTCAAAAGAGCCTGGACTGTAGTCTGCCCCCAATCATCCAAATAACTCCGTTTGCCACTTCGCTGGTTTTCAATGTAGGCAAAACTCGTTCCACCACGACCTGAAATATCGACGGTTCGAATCCCCATGTTCAATGCCTTTTTCATGGTTTTCACATCCATTCCAAAGCCAACTTCCTTAAGAATAATAGGAACAGGAATTTGCTGGGCGTAGGCTTCCAAGTTCTGTTTCCAGGATCTAAACAGACGTTCTCCTTCCGGCATGAGTAGTTCCTGCATCACATTCACATGAACTTGTAAAAATAGGGGATTCATTCTCTCTACCGTCTGCAGTCCCAATTCTACAGGTTTATCGACACCAATATTGGTTGCCAGCAGCAAGCCTGGAAACTCCTCTTTTGTTGGGTAGGACTGATCCTTAGGATTTTGAAGAGCTGCGCTATATGACCCCGTTACCATCAGAATTCCTGTAACCTCAGCTACCTGAGCTAATTTGCGGTTTACTGCGGCAGCTTTTTCTGAACCACCCGTCATGGCATTGATAAAAAAAGGAAATTCAAAATCCTGACCTGCAAAGTGGGTCGAAAGGTCAATATCTGCCAAGTCATACTCCGGTAGAGAGGAATGGATTAACTCCATATCATCAAAGCTATTATAGGGGGATTGATAAGCCAGTGCATACTGGATATGTTCATCCTTACGATTCCTCACGATAAGTCCTCCTGATATAGTAGTTGGATTCCAGCTTGCTGCCAATCCTGAAGCAAATGCTCTAACACGTCTTTGTCAAAAACAAAGGCTATTCCACAGTCACCACCTCCTGCCCCAGAGGACTTCGCCACGGCATCATATTGACTGGCAAGGAATCGTAATTGATAAAGCTTTTGGGTATAAATGGCAGGGCTAAGATTCTCGAGTAAATCACTGATGTGATTCAGACTTTCTTTGACCCCTACTCGATTTCCTTTTAGGAAAGCTTCTTTACAACTTAGAGTTACTAGATTCATTGCCCTTAAAAATTCCGAATCAATGGCCGCCTGCACCTGCCGAATCAAGTCTTTGGAAATAGCTGGTTGTCTCGTCCAGCCCACTAAAAATTGACACGATAACTGGGGATGAATGACTTCAATCTGATATCCCCAGTCTAAGTCTAAGGTTTCCTGTAAGGAATGAGTTTCGAGATAGAGACGCACGCGCTTTCGATCAAAGGATTGAAAACTAATAAAGGCATCATAAGCGATACAGGCCAGATCACCCATCGAGCCATTATCCCCCCGTGCCAATAAAACATAGGAGGCAAGTCGAAACAGAAGATCTGGGGACAGTTCGATTTCCGAAAAGGAGGCCAAGGCTTTCAAAACCAGGATGGTTACGGATCCACTGGACCCAATCCCATACTTCAACCCATCTTCTTCCATCTTCCCTGAAATCTTCAATTCAAATGGTGGGAGATCGACTGGATTCCTATCTCTATAGCGAGCCCAAACCTTAATCGTTTCCTGTATAAGGCTATAATTCTCATCCTCTTCCATACCAACCGAATACTCAAACATATCCGAGTGGAGCTGAATACTGGAAGCCGGGCTAATACTTGCCTGCATGTAAATAGGAATATTTTTTATTAAAGCCGTTTGGCCAGGAGTTAAAATCGCATATTCGCCAGCTACATAGAGTTTTCCACAAGAGGTTACCTTAATTGTCATCACTTGGATCCTTTGTTCCTGAACTGATCACTTGATAGCCATAATCCTTTTCAAAAATCTGACTTAAGTTTTTCAAGTCTGATTCCTGACACAATACTTTAACATTAGGACCCGCGTCCATGGTAAAGTAACACTCATGGCCTTTTTGACGTAAACTTTTCACCAAGTCCATCGCCTTGTAGGACTCGGGTGTCAAATAGTTAAAGGATGGGTTCGCAAACTCATTCGTCCGGTGCATGGCCAAGGCATTTTTTTCAGTCAATTGCCCTACTCTGGTAAAATCGTTCTCCTTCAAATACTGAAGCATAGCCTGATAATCTTTCTCGGACTGAGCGATCCAATCTTGGAAGACGGTTGAGGTGCTACTTGCAATCTTCATCCCTTCCCGGCTAGAAATTGGTTTTTTGTTGGCATTCAGAACCAACATGATCATTCCCAATTTTAAATCTGTTTCCACCTGGTAAATCTCACCAGTGTCCTTATCCCAAGCAGCTATAGGTCCAAAGAAAGAGCGTGAAGATGAGCCTGACGCAAATTTAGCTTTTTGGGCCAAATCTGATCTGCTGTAGCCTGTTTCAAACAATTGATCGCAGGCCTTCACCAAAGCAGACAAACCACTGGAGCTAGATGACAAACCTGCAGCAGTCGGCATAATGTTGTGAGTTTCAACTTTCACATAGGTATTAGGATTGGTGCGATACTGGTCAATAACCGCTGAAATTTTAGCATGTTCCTTTTCATCCTGCAATAGACCATTGATATAGAATAAGTCCTTCTTTGCTTCAGCAGGTAAAAAACTGGCAGTTGTAGTGGTATACAAATTGTCGAGTGTAAGTGAGATACTGCTGGTTGATGGAATCATCCGCTCTGCATCTGCCTTTCCCCAATATTTGACAATGGCAATATTCGCATAGGATTTGACTGTTACACTTTTTCTATCCATACCTGTTGGACTCCTTTTTCAAATAGTTTTTCACGAATCACAAATGCGTCCTCCAAATTTGCTGCAAGAGCGATGACACAACCACCGAGACCACCGCCACTCATCTTAGCACCTAGAGCACCGGAAGTTCTAGCCTGGTCCACTAACTCATCTACAAAAGTCAGGCTAACACCAATAGCCCTTAACTCTTCATGTGCTAGATTCATGAAACGGCCAACTCCTCGACTATCCTGTAGCTTAATGGCAGCCTCTGTTTGCTCAGCCAAACTTCCCAACATTGCTAGATGAGGACGATTGGTTTCCTCAAATTGTGCCACCTTCTCAACCGCTTCACGTGTATGTCCCTGAATGCCTGAATCCGCAATCACCAAATAGGCATCCAAAATGACGTCTAAACTCTCAAATCCCCTATCCCTACTGAATTTGATGGGGGTATCAGACAGACAGGTTTTCGCATCAAGGCCGCTAGGTTTGCTGTGGGCAATCTTTTCCGCTTGATGGACTAACATTTCTAATTTTTCTAAGGGTAGAAACTCATCGAAATAAGCATACACAGCTCTAATGGCAGCGATCGATACAGCTGCTGAGGAACCCATTCCACGTTTTTGAGGTACCTGTGAATCGATGTTATAAGATATCTTGGCCTCCAACTGATTTAGGGAAGAAAGAGCCGCATAGATTGCAGTTGAGAGGGAATCTTCAAAATCAAAGGTTAGCATTTGACTAGCAGGCTCAATCCTACAAATAGCCTCGATTCCTAGTAAGGGGAGGGCAATAGCTGAATAACCATACACCACTGAATGCTCTCCCATTAAAATAATTTTACTATGGGATCGCCCCATACCTCTATCTACCACATTCCTTACCTCATAGTTCGTTATCCTAATCTGACGTCGTCAAACCTCTTTGTTGGAGTCTATCGATTGCGTTCACAAACGCTTCATCGAAAATAACCGACAGGTCTATCAGAATCTTCATCGGCTTTCCTAGTCATTTTTTTAAATTTCTGTGAGTATTTATTGTTCTCCCTATTATACCATGCTTAAAGCAAAGTCTGAAAGACTACCTTCCTTCTCAAGTGGTAAGAGGTTTAAAGGATCGATTCTCATTAATACTCATTACATTTCAAAATTTGAATGCGTTAATCCTCTTCGCCGAACCCCCAGTTCTGTCTTCATCGGATTGCCTTTTCAGATTTCAAACTGTTTCGAGTGTAAATTCAAACTACTCTGATCTTGCCCAGCCTCCTCTTTGAAAAATTCGAGTATTCCTATGGTGATAGTCGTTATGTATGGCATTATCGTATATTCCTTGAGCCATAAAAAGAAGGGCTAGGGATCCCCCAACCTCATCATATTTTATCAAACAAAACAACCATTTGGTCCACAGGTCCTATCTGATGACTCCGCCCCCAGACGGACTCCCGAGTTTATCACTTTGTGTTGTAAGCAATCCAGCTCAACCGCTTGATAGAACTGGATTTTTTCAACATTTTTCACACAAAATACTTGTTGTGTATGGTTGTGTATGATATAATAGAAATATGGCTTTTATTAAAACGACTACTAACAAAGAAGGTCGGACTCACGTTTATCTTGTTGAAGGATATCGTAAGGACGGGAAAGTAAAACAAAGAATACTTC
>NZ_JAEMED010000002.1 GCF_016458205.1 Streptococcus sp. 121
TGTAATTTTATTTTCACGCTCAAGGCGTATTCGAGTTATCTCATGACTCTTATTCATCCAGTTTTAGTTACAGGCTCGGCAAAGCCCTAATAAACTTACGGATTTGTATTGCTCATCTTTATTATATACCTGAACTAATTTTCCGTCATGAGTTAGCAGGCGAAGCCTGCTTGGAGTTTTAGTTTGCTTTTAGTACAAGGCAGCGAGTCGTAGACAGGTCAAAATCTCTGGGGGAGATTTTGAGCTTGCCGATACAACTTTCGAAGAAAGTTTCAAATAAGTACGGCAAGACGAGCTAACACAGTAATAAAAGATAAACTAAAAGAGTATAACACCTAGAGCAGTCGTTCCAGTCATAATAGAACCTGCAATAGAATAACCCGTAAATATCAAAAAGGTTCCACAAGCAATAATTAACAATGCTACAATGAAACCTAACACTTGACCGAACTTATGAGCTGCAATATTTCCAGAAAGATATTTCTCTTCCATTTTTCTTCTATGTTCCGATTCTGCTACCCCATTCTCGATGATCAGTTTTGCAGCTTCTGGAAATAAATTATTGTAGCCTTCTAAGATTTCAGGATGAGGTAAATCTCCCTGATATATTTCTAATTTTTGTAAAACAATCTGTCTTTCTTCATCGGGTAACTTCTCTACCAAATCAACAAGGTCGTCTACTCTTTCTAAATCATTCTTGTTTGTAGTCAAAAGAGACCGCCTCCTGCTTGATTTCATTTAAAGAGCGTAAATAGTCTAATTGAACTCGCTGACCTGCAGTTAGTTTATCTGTTTTAATCCTCGGAATATCTTGATTCTGAAAAAAAGTTGGTAGCACTATAGTAGACATCCCAACACAAACTAATTTTAAATAGCTTGGAATTTTCATCACCCTTTTCATCAGCACTCCTCCTAAACTGAATATTGAAAGAAACACTTTCGGATCTATAGACCTGTTATTTTCATTACTCAAGATAATTCTACCACACTATTCTAAAAAACAAGATGAAAACCTCCGTTTCCACCTTGTTTTTTCTTATGAAAATAGGTTCGTAACATCTTCCCCAGCCGCAATTCGATCAACCATATCCACATCTTCCAACGCCATCTCAATCTCAGCCTTGGTCGGATAGGTCTGGATCACTTTCTCAAGTTGATGACGAATGGCATCCGCCTCTGCTTGATTTTGGTTTCGAAGACGGGCAATGGCATACTGGATCGAAAGAATAGCCGGCGAATTCTTCATAGCTTTTAGCACTTGCTTGGTTTGTTTTTCTTCTAAAATGGATAAATCAGTCTGACTAGGATTTTCTAAGAGTTCTAGAAATAATAAGGCTAATCGGCTAAAGATTTTCAGGAGACCTGGCAAGGTTCCGCTAGGAAGTACTAACTTATCTAAAATTCCCCTTCCTTCCCTATAAGCCCCTTTATCCAGAAGGTAAGAAGCCCAATAATAGTTCATCATCGAAACAAAAGAGTTCCCCTCTTCTACTGGACTCTTCAAATGAAACAATTCTACCGGTAAATCTTTTAACCGACGACCTCTCGTTAGTCCTTCTGTTATTAGCATCTGTTTGACAAAGGCCTCTCGTGCAGCGGGGCTATGATACAATTCCCAAGCATTCATCCCATCATTAGAGATAATTTTTCCTTTAAAAGGGATTCCATTACCTAGAGAGAGTAGCAGATTAAGCCCTCCAAATAAGAAGAGGGTGAGACTCCACCATGATGGGTCCATCTTTAGCCCTAGAACAATCAAGGGAGCAAATAGGAGATTGATCAAAGGTCCGCCAAGATTGTAGAGAAGAACCGGAACTTGATTATAATCTGAACTTGGCGGTGCCATCAAACATTGTCCCAAAGTGCCGTGAAGAGTAAATCGTTTCCAAAACAAGCCTTCATCCCAGCGGACTAAAACCCAACTACCCACACGAAAGGAAATCAAACGATACCTAGACAAGCGACCACCAATATAGTGTCCCAATTCATGGATAAAGATAGCCACAAGAAAAAGGAAAAAGAAAAGGAGGTAGATGAAACCGAAATTTACAAATTCATTTTCAAACATTGACTGGGATGGAATCTGAGCTACCATTGCCGCCAATTGATAGCCCAACCAAAATCCAACTCCTGTGAGCAGAGTTCCAAACATGACCTTATAACATTTCTTTTTCATATCTACCTCACTCTTCCCTACATCTTCTTAGGGTGACGATCTAATACCTGAGGATGTAGTTCAAACAGGGCCTGGCCCTCTGGTGTCAAAACATAGCCACGAATGTCAAAACTGGCTTCCAAGGCAGATTCGTCTACCTGGATCAGAAGTGCCTGATCCAGTTCAGCCGCTTTCATTTTAGAAAAGCCTTTAACACCTTGGTTTTTTAGAATCGATTTCTTCTGCCCAGCATTAATATGAGCCAAGGATTCACGCGCACTTTGCTTACGAACCAGGTCCCGTTCCTCCAAATCTTTCAAGTTCCGAGGTGCATCGATTCCATAAGTGTATTCAAAATACTTTGGAAAAACAGATTCTGTCGTGAAAGTTCCCAAGGCAATCCGCCAGAGTAAAATGACATCACCAGCCAAGATCTCTCCCTCTAAGGGCTCCATATTCTTACGAGGTACCGCTGGCGCTACTTTGCCGCTAGCATGGTCTTGAGCTTGTTGCTCCGAGATAAAGGGCTGGACAGGATAATCGGCATAACGTTCAGCGAGACTAACCATATTAAGCCTCAACTTCTGCAGAAATCTGCCAGTTAATACCGTATTTATCAATTAGGTTGGCATAAGCTGGTGACCAGAAGGTTTCTTGCAATTCCAGTGTCACCTCTTGTGCCTCTTCTTTAAGAGCATCGTAGAGCTTTTGAGCAGCTTCCGCAGAGTCTACGATAAGGGTTGGAACCACGTTGCGACCTGGGTTGTAGGTATATTCTGGGCTTTCGTCAGAGATTTGCAGACGAATCCCGTCCACCACCAGTTGCGCATTCAAGACCAAATCCTTATGCTCTTCCGCTACGTCAGGAATGGCATCGCCCCAGAGTGTCAAGCTCGCAAGCTCTGCACCTAACACTCCCTTGTAAAACTCAACAGCCTCTTGACCATTCCCATCTGTCACTAAATAAACTTCAATCCCTTTAATCATTTCTTCACCTCACGAATTGCAAAATAATTTTCTTCTAAATCGGAAAAATTAAAGACCCGCATAAAGCCTAAGTCTACTATTGGCATGACCAATACGCCCATATCTAGCATATATTGGTAGGTACCATCCAGGTCAGAAGTTTCCATCAAAAAGGATGGTGTCGCCAAATCCAACTCCGGGCTCAATTCAGCTACCTTGGCCTTGTCCTGAAGGACAATCTTCACCTGGCTATCTTTCTTTGGCGCTACTAAATAAGACACCATGCCCATATTTTCTTGACGCTCTACTAATTCGAAGCCAACTTGCTCCTTCCAAAACTTGGCAGCGCCAGCAATATCATTCACATAGACCATGACTTGGCCTAGAGATTCGATCATCATATAATCCTCCATTCCACCTTAGTATACCACAGATAGACCTCAAAAAGCTTGAAACTATACCCTGTATTCGCTATAATGGGCAAAGAACACGAAAGGAATCCAGCGCATGAAAAAACTAATCACAGCTCTCCTGGTTATCAGTGCAGCAGCCCTAGCATTCATCATCTATCATAACCAACCCAAACAAGAATTGAGCTTGAGTGAACAACTACAGGAAGTTCTCAAGAATCCAGATGCGGACTTTCCACAGCTCACTAACAAAGCCGCTAAAAACGAACCCGTGGTTACCCTTAAAACCAGCCAGGGGGACATCACCATGAAGCTCTTCCCCGAGTATGCCCCATTGGCAGTCGAGAACTTTCTTACACATGCCAAAGAAGGCTACTATGACGGACTCACCTTCCACCGGGTTATCAAAGACTTCATGATCCAAACCGGTGATCCCAAAGGCGACGGTAGCGGAGGGGAATCCATCTGGGCTGGCAAGGACAGTGAAAAAGACCCTGGCACAGGCTTCGCCAATGAAATCAGTCCTTATCTCTACAACATCCGAGGTGCCGTCTCCATGGCCAATGCTGGACCTGATACCAACGGTAGCCAATTCTTTATCAATCAAAACACCCAAGACATCTCCAGCAGACTAGATCCAACAACCTACCACAGTAAAATCATCCAAGCCTACAAAAACGGGGGAAATCCCAGTCTCGATGGCTCTTATACCGTCTTCGGCCAAGTCACAGAAGGTATGGACGTTGTTGATAAAATCGCAGCAGCGGAAACCGATGACAAGGATAAACCTACTGAGACTGTGACCATCAAAAAAATTGAAATCAAATCAGAATAACCTTAAAAATCCTCAAGTTTTGAAGCCTGAGGATTTTTTTAGTTAGAGGAAGATTCAGCCATCTCTAAAATTTTAATGTATCGATCCAGTCTCTCGTTTAAATAACCAGCAAACAAATCTTCCATTGTCGACAAACTCCCTTTTAGATGATAGTCTTCAAAGGCTTGGTAATACTTTAAACGATCACTAAATTTAATATCAATTGGTGGATAGCCTGCTTTCATTAATTCTAAATTCACCAATAAGCGACCTGTACGACCATTTCCATCAATAAAAGGATGTATGCTCTCAAACTCAATATGAAAACGTGCCAATTTGCTGACAATGGGCTCATTCGATTTCTGATAATCCAATAATAATGCTTCCATAAGAGGACGAATCATATAGGGCTGCGCAGGTTCATTACTTGCTCCGATAATTTGAACGGGTACTCGACGGTAGATACCTCGGTCCTCTTTTTTATCAGAGACAACCAGATAATGTATATCTTTAATGACCTTTTCCGTTAGTGCAATCTCATCCGAAACCAAGGATTGAACAAATTCAAAAGCTTCACGATGACCAATCACTTCCAAATGGTCCTTCAAAGGTTTCTGATCAATTGTTAGCCCCTGAAGGACTAGTGCTGTCTCTTTCAATGTTAAAGTATTCCCCTCAATTGCATTTGAATTGTAAGTATACTCTATCGTAAATTCTTCATTCAGTCGTTGAACTTCACCAGAAGTTAAGGGTCTTAAGGTATCTAAATGGGCCTTTTTCTCTTCAATTGATGATAACAGACTCTCCGTTTTTTTGAAACGGCTATCCGATGGTTTTTTCACTCCTGCTGGAAATCTCCAAAATCGCCCCTCTTGAAAGGCACCTGGAATCTTTCCTAAAGAGGCCAATTCTCTAACTCTTCTTTCGGAAATTCCCCAACGAATTGCTAACTCTTTAATACTTAAAAACATCCGTCCCTCCTTAGTCTCAATTAAAATTATACCACAGCGGAAGGATACCTTGTTTCCGGAAGGATAGTTTGCGGTTAACGGAAGGATACAAAGTGAATCCCCTTCTCAAATAACCTTTACTTTATTCCTAAATCCGTATATAATGAAATCGCTTTCCAATAAATTTGAAAGGATTTTCCAAATGAAAACCATTGAATTCGCCCAAGAAAAAACCAAATTATCCAGCATTGTCCTTGGTTTAATGCGCATTAAAAACCTGTCGCCTTCACAAGTTGAGGAATTAATTGAAACCGCCCTTTCTGTCGGCATCAATACCTTTGACCTGGCTGATATCTACGGAGGAGGTCGCTCTGAAGAAATACTTGGGCAAGTTTTAAAAAATAGACCCGATCTCAGAAATCAAATGTGGATCCAATCAAAATGCGGTATCCGTATTGAAGACATTACCTACTTTGACTTCTCCAAAGAACACATCCTCAATTCTGTAGAAGGGATACTCCAACGACTACACATCGACCATCTAGATAGCCTCCTTCTCCACAGACCAGATGTTCTGATGGAGCCAGAAGAAGTTGCAGAAGGTTTTGATCATCTAGAACAAACAGGCAAAGTTCGTCATTTTGGGGTTTCCAATCAAAATCCGATGATGATTGAGCTCCTCAAAACAGCGGTTTCCCAACCACTCGCAATTAACCAACTACAACTGAGTGCCGCTTTTGCTCCAGAATTTGATGCAGGATTTCATGTGAACATGGAGCAAGCCCTCACAAGCTCTGGAACTAGCAGTATCTTTGAATATGCTCGAACTCACGACCTGGTGATCCAAGCTTGGTCAGTTCTTCAACATGGCTATTTCCAAGGAGTTTTTGTAGGAGATCCCAAGTTTGAAAAGCTCAACCAAGTCCTTAACCGATTGGCTAATCATTACCAGACAACTCCTTCTGTCATTGCCATCGCCTGGGTCCTTCGCTACCCAGCTAAAATGCAAGCAATCATTGGTACAACACAACCCCAACGAATACTCGAAGCGACCCAAGCCACTAACCTAACCCTCAGTCGCAAAGAATGGTATGAAATTTACCTTGCAGCAGGTAAAACCCTCCCCTGATACTAATTAGAAACAAGGTAAAAAGAAAACAGAGATTGGAACTCCCAACCTCTGTTTTCTTTTATTCTAGTGATTGAACTGCTTGGATTAAGTCACCTGGAAGCTCCATCCTCTCGGTTTCAACCAGATATTCAAATGCTGCTTCATAAACTGCTTTGTAACCTTGAGTCAGGCGCTGTTTATCAAATACATTTTTATTAATATGTCGCATCAGATCCTCTGTTTTATAGCCAACATATTTAGGAGCAATCTTCATAATGATATCTGACAAATCTGGGATGGCATTTTCAAAATCATAAACATCTCCAAAATAGAATGGCAAAGCATCATACTCAACTGACTCCGTCGAAACTGCGATTAAATTTGTTGTTAAAGTATCTGTGGACTGAACAGGCCTACTTGTCCTCTCAGCATCCGGCAAGTAATTTTTTATAGCCTGGTCAATGGCAGATTTCAGATGTTGCTTTTCGTTGACAGTATCGTGGATCCAAGTTGTAGACCAAATTCGATAAAAATTCCAACCTTTTGATTCTAGAATCTCTTGTCTTAGACGGTCTCTATCTCGAGCTGTTTTGGAAGAGTGATAAGCTGCTCCATCACACTCGATGGCTAAAACATATCTACCTGGAATGGTTGGATGGATTACGGCCATATCAATGCGGTAACCCGAAGCACCAACCTGTGTATGGATCTGATAGCCCTGAGTGACCAAATAATCATAGACAGCTTCTTCAAAATCGGAATCGAACTGAGGCTCTTGATCTTGCTCGGATAGGTCGTAACCAATTAAAGCACCAACCCCTTTTTCTGCAAATTCCAAGAAGTCTCTGAATAAGTGGCGATTTTCATTGCTACTACCTTCAGTTGAAATATCCTTGGAACGGATGCTTGAAATAACATGCATATTCTCTCTCGCACGAGATACCGCAACATTCAAGCGTCGCTCTCCTCCCGTCTTGGTAAGGGGACCAAAATTCATCCGTAATTTCCCTGTTGGTCCTTTAGCATAGCCCACACTTAGTAAAATAACATCTCTCTCATCCCCTTGAACATTTTCGAGATTTTTAACAAAGAATGCCTCTGCTTTATTCTCATCAAAGAAGGTCTCGAGTTCAGGATTTTGCTCACGAAGGACCAAGATCTTATCTTCAATCGCACGCGCCTGACTCATACCAAAAGCCACAACTCCCAGTGATTGATCAGGATGTTTTATAGCATGATCCATGACCATTTCCGCCACTTTTTCGGCTTCAATGTCATTACCAGCTCTCGATTCCCAAATGCCAGTTGGAACATAATTAAAAGTAACATTACTGTGAATATCCGAATTTTCGGAAGGGAAGGTGTATAAGCGGTTATTATAAAACTTATGATTGGAGAAGGTAATTAAGGACTCATCCTTACTACGGTAGTGCCAGTTTAAATACGTCTCAGGGATCTTGACACTTAGCTCATCCAAAATAGATTCCAAATCCTCAAAATCAACCTCATCCTCAGCAAGCTCTTCCACTGCTCTGGAAGAATCAAAGAAGGAAGTCGGTGGCATCTGCTTACTATCCCCTGCCACAATAATTTGTTTCCCTCGACTAATGGCTGCCACCGCATATTCCGTTTTAACCTGCGAAGCCTCGTCAAAAATAACCAGATCAAATTCCCAGTCTGCATTTGTCGCAAAATAGGTGCTAACCGTCAAAGGAGACATCATGATACAGGGTTTCAAGCGCGGTAATAAGCTTGGTAATTCTTGAATTAAACGTCGCGTTGACAACAGGCGTGACTTTTTCTTTAACTCTTTTTTCAAAATGGAGATTTCCCCACCCGTAACAACAATATTCTCATTGATGCTTGGTAATCGATCCACTAACGATTTGAAAATGCGATCCCGAGCTAAGCTAAAAGTCTGTTTATCGTCGTTCCGGAAACGAGATAATTGATTTTCCAATTCTTTTTTGGAAATCTGACTAATTTTGGAATAAGCATCCTTGCTTTCCAAGAGTAAAAATAGGAAACGCTTTTTGAAAACAGGTAGAACATCTTTAGCAGGTATGCTTTTTTCTTCTAATTGTTTAATAAAATCATTCAAGTCATATTCTTCTAGGAGGCCATCCTTTGCACGTTTGTAGATGAAATATTCGTCACGTTTCTCAAAATCCAAAGAATCCAAAAATGAGCTTAGCTGGTCTGGTTCCGTCGAGACAGTAGGAAAACTCTGTCTGAATTCTTCAAGGAGTTGATTTAACTCAGATTTAATAGCTAAATCCGTAGTTACCACTTGTCTGAGAGAATCCCAATTGACCTCTAATTGACCACTAATAAGTTCTTTAGCAGTTTTCAATGAAACGAGCCATTCGTCTGTCTGAACAGTTTCTTGGAACTCATGTATCCAAGAAAATAAAGATAGTAAGGTGTCAACTTGCTGGACAGAGCCATCTAGTTTGCGATCAATTGTTTTACTTAATCTCTTTTCTAATTTTCCTTTTTCAATGATTTCCGTTTGAAGACCTTTTTCATTCTCGTGAATGTTTTCCAAAAACTCCAAATGTTCAATCAATTGGTCATAGGTTAATTTCAAGGTTTTGGTTTGCTTTTTGTAAGCATTGAAGTGTTCCTTGTATTCACTGGAGAACAGTCTCTTTAAAAAAGATTGGTATTCGTATTTAAAGAATTTTAAAACCTGACCCAAACTCTCTGTTTCAAAGATTGAATCCTCAAATATCCCCCTTACCTTGGATTGTTCTTCTTCAATCTGGTCTTTAAAGTCTTGAATAGAGGTATGCTTTTCTCTTAGAGTTTCTAAGTCCTCCAAAACTTGATCCAGCCCGAGATCAATCCATTCCTCTGAAAGACCAACCTCTTTTTGATCTAGCAGCGATTCCATCTTTTCCAATCGCTCCAAAATCTCATCATCGGGAAAAGAATTAGGCAGATAGGATTGGATTTCCACTTGATTATTCAAAATAATTTGGAGTTTCTCCTTTAAAGACAGCAGCAATGCTTTTAAGTCCGAAACTTGACTTAAGGAGAGTTCACCCTTATAGTACTGCCAACTATTTTCATGATGATGCTGTGTATCCGATAAGTAGGTAGAAGCTAATTGTTGGATTTTTCGATACAAGTCTTCGATTTGTGAAAACGACATTTCCAACATAGTCTGATCCACTTGAAAACGAAGATGGGGATATTTTTGAACCTTGGCTAACTTCCCATGTAGGTCATAAAAAGATTTTCCAAGCTTAGAATCTTGCCTATGCACAAGCTCATCATAATCATTTAAAGATTGGGTAACTTGATCCAAATTGGTATATAACGAAAACTTCTCATCCATAAAGCGATAAGATTCTTCCGCCAAGTCCAGAGATTCCTTCAACTGATTGCGAATATCCCCTTTTTTCTGCTTGGTATTGTGTAAGGTCAGAACAAACTTTTCCAATCCATTCTGTTTTAATTTCTGATAAACCACATCCAAGGCAGCTTGCTTTTCAGATACAAACAGAATCCGCTTTCCAAGCCCCAACTGTTCAGCGATAATATTGGAAATCGTTTGGGATTTTCCCGTTCCTGGAGGACCTTGTAAGACAAAGCTGTCTCCTCTCCTCGCTCGACTGATCGCTTCCTGCTGACTCGAATCGGCATCCAAAATCTGCAAACGTACTTGCGATTTTTCATGTTTCAAATCAATAGCCTGATTATAGGAATCAAACAACTGTTCAACTGAAGTATCATTTTCTTCAACTAAAGCCTTGATGAAAGGATTTGCATGAATTTTTTCCTTATTCATCTCCAAATCCTTTAAAATCACCAAGTTTTGAAAGTTGAAAGTATCGATCATCACTGCTGGTTCAAGTGACCAACCAAAAGAACTTAGTTTTTTCTCCAAGTCGGATAAGACTCCTGCAAAATCTGAAAAATGTTTGGGGACATCAATCTTGATACCATAGTCATCTTCTAACTTCTTCAGAAGCACGGGATTAAGTTCAATCTCATCGTCAACTTTGTGTTCAATGACATAGGGACTCGTCAGGCTTTCTCGATTGATCGTGATAGGAACCAAAATCAAAGGAGATTGAATTTCTTTATCAAAGGCATTTTCATCTGCCCACTTTAAAAAACCAAAGGCCGCATAGCCAATATTAAAACCCATCTCATCTTCCGCAGACTTAATTTGCTTACGGATAAACTCTAGTTTCCGAGCACGACTCCGAACCTCTTGAGCCTCCTCGTCACTAGCCTCACTATAGGGAACCGAATCAAAGATAAACCCAAATGCATGCACTAACTTATCAAACAGTTCCTCCATCTCACCTTCTAATTGGTAAGTACCTGTTTTCAAGGGCTTATAATTTAACAAGCGGTTGCGCATGGACAAATCAAGTAATTTCTTCTTCCATAAATCAAATTTAGGTTCAAAATACCCATTTGATTTTTGCTGTACCAAGTAAAATCACCTCGTTCCTTATTTTCTAATTTCTTATAATCTCCAATAACTCTTTATAGTCACTGACCACCCCATAAATTTCATCTTGGCCTGTGATTCCAAGTTCACGGAGGGCTTGAAAATGTTTTTTTGCACACTCAATTTTTACTTGCTCAGCTCCTTTGAGTTGCAAGCTGGAAATGTTTCCTTTTGTTTCAGCTACAAAATAAACATGTTTGACACTGCCGTCTCTAAAAGCTATAGCCCAGTCAGGATTGTAATCGCCTAATGGAGTGGAAATCTTAAAGGCACTTGGGAGCTTGCTATAAACCCGAACCTCTTGGTGCTGATCCAACTCCCGAGCAAAGTCTTTTTCAACATCCGAATCCACTTTTACATAGTTATAGACTCCCTTCTCAGATTTCAACATATTGGAATCTGATACTTTCCCAGTCAGAGGATTGTCTGTAAAGATCGTAGAATCATAGGTTTCATCCAAGATATGGTATTGTAGGTGTTCTATCATCCGGCTCGCTTTTTGATCCGCGATAATCTGACTGGCTTTTTGAATAAAGGATTCCGGATTATAGGAGAACCACTTGAATTTATAAGGAGCCATTTTACTTAGGATCTCCGCAATGGTCCGCCGCTTCAATTCTGTCCGACTGGCAATCTCTCCTAGTAAATCATAGGTCAATTCAATGGATGGTTTTGCCACTTGTTCAGACCGCTTGCCATCTTTTTGAATTTGGAAATCATGTCCTTCCTCGACCGTCATTTCAGCTGCTTCAGCCTCGGTAATGAGATAAGACGGTTTCGATACTTGTAAACTCTCATTCAAGGCAGCCACTGCTTTCTCAATCAACTCTTGATCGTCAAACTCAACCATGTAGACAGACTTATGATGGATCTTGGCCCACAATTTTTTAAATTCCTGACTCTCATAGTTATCCGCATTCAGTTGCTTGGCAAAGACCACTTCCGTATCATTTTCAGATTCAATCACATAAGAACCTACTGTGTAGACACTTTGGATCAAATCTTGAACAGCTGTTTCATAACCCGCAAACTCCTCAGACAAAGAAAGACTTGCCTCCTCCCCAGCACTTAGGTAAGTTTCAGTCAACTGGCCTTTTTTGTCAATAATCTCCTGACTTCGGAGCTGACAAACCAACTCTTGAGCATCCTCGGATGAAAGTGACAATTTTTGACCTGAAGACGACTGAAGAACTCTTCCTTCAAACAAGCCTACATCCACCTTCCTTGGACGATCTTTCAGATCTTTTCTCAGTTCCTTCTGAAGGCTCTTGGCAAATTCTTCATAAGATTCATTGGCAATGACTGTGAGTTTGTTAATGTTGTGTACATCCGTTCCCAATAGCTCTTTATCCTGACGGACCCCTTGCTGGTCAACCGCCAAACGCATGCCACGACCAATTTTTTGTCGTTTCTCAGTCTCAGTCCCCGTATTTTTCAAGGTACAAATTTGGAAAACATTGGGATTATCCCAGCCCTCTTTGAGAGCTGAGTGGGAAAAGATAAAGCGAACCGGCTCCTCAAAGGATAAGAGTCTCTCTTTATCCTTCATAATCAAATCATAAGCCTCCGTTTCATTACTGGTATTAACCTTATCCACGAACCGAACTTGACCAGACTTTTTCTTTTTATCCGCCGCAAAGTAGCCAGCATGAACCCCTTGCCCCTCTTGAAATTGATTCAAATAATGCCAATAAGGAGTCGCATGAAGATGAGGATCCTGTAAGAGCGCCTCAACCTGAGTTTGGTACTCCTCTTCAAAAACATCAGCGTAAGCCCCATTAAAGGCTTGATTCTCCTCATCATATTGCTTGTACTTGGCAACCTCATCGATAAAGAAAAGGGACAGAACCTTGATTCCACGTTTGTAAAGGATCGCTTCCTTCTGCAAATGACTGGCAATCGTCTCCCGAATCTGGATTCGGCGCAAATCCTCTTCATTAGTTTCCCCAATCACTTCTCCTACATAGAGCTTGCGATTAGCGCCAATCTGGATGGAATTCTCACCCTCACGCGCATCAAAATGACTCAAAGTCCAACCATCCTGGTAAGCTGGCAACTCCCCAGACTCCTCTAACAAGGCAAAGGGCTCCTCCACCAAGCGCGTCACCCGCTTAATAGCTCCAGACTTAGTCCGCATTTCAAACTCAATCCGAGCCTTGGGACCACCTGACTTTTGAGGCACCAATTCTTGAAGATATAGATAGCCCTGGGTTCCAGTTGTCGCCGACTGCTCAACCGTCTTAACCGCAATCTTCTTGACTAACTTCTGGTTGTAAGCATCCATGGCATCCAAACGATAGACCATATCATGCTTGTCTTTATGCGTAGCTGAATAACGAAGCGTAAAAAGCGGTTTAAAATCCGCCAAGCCCTTCTTGGTCTTAGCCCCCTCAACCGACTGCGGCTCATCAATAATCAGAATCGGATTGGTCGCTGCTAAAACATCGATAGGTTTGCGCCAGCGAAAACTCTCCTGCTCCATCCGAATCCGACGCGCATCCTTCCCACTGGCGTTAAAGGCCTGCGAGTTGATAATCATCACCTGAATGCTAGACGAATTGGCAAAGGTATCCAAATCTCCCAACCGCTTTGAATCGTAGACAAAATAACGAGGCTTCTTCCCATATTCCATTTGGAAATGGTCCTCCATCATTTGGAAAGACTTGAGCACTCCCTCCCGAATCGCCACACTCGGCACAACAATGATAAACTTGAGCCAACCGTATAATTTATTCAATTCCATAATCGTGCGAATATAAGTATAGGTCTTCCCAGTCCCCGTCTCCATCTCCACACTTAAATTATAAGAAGGACGCCCCTCAATCCGCGAAACCGACAGCTCCTCAGACGGCCTCAAACCAAACCGCGCCTGCTTGATCCGAACCTGGTCCCGAATTACAGACTCCGAAAGCTTAATAGGTACATTCCGAAAACCCAAAACATCCAACGGAGCCTCATCGTCTAAATCACTAACCCCTTGATCCATCACATATTGGAAACCCTCTTGCAGCGGTTGCCCCTCAAACACATCCACGACCGCAGAAACCGCATCCAGTTGGAATCCCTGTTCTTTAAATTGAAGTTTCATATCTGGTCTCCTATCTAAAATTTATATATAGATACACAAAAACAGCAATGAAAAAAGGCTGAATATTCACAAATAGATTATCCAAACTAAAATCGGCATATATCAAACGTTGTTCTATATTACTAAGGAAACCACTTCCTCCTTCTTTTTCCATTTTTTTACTTCGCTTTGTAGCTTTTTTATGATCTAAATTACTATGATTTTCGATTCCTTGGAGACTAAGTTGGTACAGTTTCATAATCTTTTCATGCTCATCCAACTTCTCTTCATCACTACGACCTGTAGAATCTAACAATAAATACTTATTCGCTAATAGAAAATTCTCTAAGTCTAGTTGATGATAATGAAATTTTAATGCCCGCTCATTATAATTGAGTTTCGATACAAAGCTTTGAATAAATAATGTATAAATTGAAAATATCGAAGAAATTAGCAAACTATTCTTACTATCTGCTTCGATTACAATGGAATAAACAAGTAAACTTGCTGAGATTAAATTCATAAAAAGAAAAATAAATTCCCATTTTTTGGCATAAGAATACAAACGCTCACTTGCTAAAACTCTTGCGGTTCTAACAGTAGTAATTGTCTTAGCCTTCAGGTTTATTTCATAACTTACATCCCGATCTTTAAAATCCTTATAATCCATACTAAACCACCTTCACTTTCGTTTCCGGTGATTCTTCTTTAAAGATCTGCATCAAGTTAATCTTACCAGCAGAATTAGCAAAGCTTTCATCTTTAAAGACAGCACGCAGTGGTCTTTCCTTGGCGATTTTACGGATAACTGATTCGGTCATGTCGTCTGCAAAGCAGGCAAATAGACTTCCATCTGCGACATCAAAGACACGAATACCTTCTATCTCACTTTGAACGATAGGTAGAGACAACTCCATCCCCCAATTGAGCATGATTTGGAAAAGTAAATCAAAATCGCTCCGCCCTTCTTTAATATTGGAGACACTGTCAAATAAATTCTCTTGCGTAAAGGCTCCAGGCTTTTGCCCAACATCCTTAAAGTTCGAACTATCTAACATGTAAGCCCTAAAACCAACATCCAGTTTTCCAATCGTTTCCGGATGCTCCTCCTGAATTTTTTGAGCCGCCCGACGAATCCGCTCACGTGAAATCTGGTCAATCGTTTGATAACCAGCCTCTTTAGCAGCTGACTTCTCAGCTACCTCTTCATTCAAAGTGCACAAAATATATTTCCGATTCCCACCATCTTCCGCATTCAACTGCATAACAGCATCTGCGGTCGTGGCTGAACCAGCGAAAAAGTCAAGGACTATAGCATCTAGATTAGACTTATAGGTATATCTTAAAATGTCTAAAATTAAGTTATCAGGTTTGGGATTTGTAAAAATTTTGGTTCCACGAAATAATTGATATAGTTTTTCTGTCGTTGCTTTTGTAGGATAGTAACCGAAATAGGACACTAGCTGTTGCTTATTTTTATATTCATTTATAAATTCTTTTCTTATCGGATACTTGTCTGTGCTCTCTGGAAAAATTATTCTATTGTCTTTAATCCATTCGTCTATCTTCTCTTGAGTATAAGGAGTCTCAAATTCAAAAACATTACCACTATTTGGATCAATAAGTCTCCTAATTGGTAAACCTTGTCCTAAACGTTGCAAATATTGCCTTTTCCATAAACCTCTCGGATCATTATCTGGATTTGAAAAACCATTTTCAACATCTCTATCCATACCTTCAAATGAAAATAAATCACAATATTTAGAATAAACTAATATTGTTTCGTGATTACTTACAATCATCTGTTTAGTAGTCATTCCCTGAGCTGCTTTTTTAGTTGTCCAGATTAGATCTGCCACAAAATTCTCCTCCCCAAATATCTCATCGCAGATGGCTTTTAGGTTGGCTTGTTCGTTATCGTCAATGGAAATAAAGATAACGCCGCTTTCTTTGAGAAGGTTTCTTGCTAGGACGAGGCGGGGGTACATCATATTAAGCCAGTCGGAGTGGTAACGGGCGGAAGTTTTTTCATTTTTAGTTAGGCCAATTTTCTTTTGACCTTGCTCATCTATTATCTCCAACTCTTCTTCAAGTTTTTCTTCACTCATTTGGAATTTATCGGAGTAGACAAAGTCTTTCCCTGTATTATAGGGTGGATCGATATAAATCATATCGATTTTACCTAGGTAGGATTCTTGTAGAATTTTTAGGACTTCAAGGTTGTCACCTGTAATAAAGACATTCTCAGACTTTTCAAAATCAACACTCTCCTCAAGATCTGGTCTCAGGGTTTTTGTCGTCGGTTTACCTGCCTCGGCCATCGCTTGGCGCTTGCCGACCCAGGTAAACTCATAGGTTTCTCGCCCTTGGGCAAGGTCCCGATCTAGGAAGATTTTTAGTTTTTCAAAGTCAATGGCAGTTTTGAGGACGCCATTTTGGTCTCGGGTTTCTGTCAGAACCTCAGGAAAAAGTTGACCAATTTTCTGAATATTATCTGAAAGAATATCTTTAGAAGTTAGGTCTACTTTTTCAACTTGAGTGTAGTCTCCGAGTTGTTCTGTTCTGTTCTGTTCTGTTCTGTTCTGTTCTGTTCTGTTCTGTTCTGTTCTGTTCTGTTCTGTTCTGTTCTGTTCTGTTCATGGTAAGCTCCTTTGTTTTAGGTGTCAATACTTTTTTACGATTTTTTAACCATTTTTTAGCAGGTCGATTTGGGCTTGGACTTGTTGAAGTTGTTTGCGCCAGTCCATTTGCTTGCGCATGGACTTTTCGGCGAACATTTTCTTCTCCAATTTTTTGGCTTCCATTTCTAATTTGGCCAATTGATCCGTTTGCTGGATGCGTTCTTGAAGGTTCGATTCGTCATTTCCAACCAAAGTAGCTTGGCCGGTTGTTTGAACTAAATTTTCATAAAAGGCATCCAAGTCTCGTTCTTGAAAATCCAGCTCAAGTTCCTGCTCCGTCTGGAAGCTGCGGATAATTTTATAATTGCGTCCATCTTTAGGATTGGTTCGTTTTTGCTTAAAGTGAATAAGGGTTGATCTCCTGCCATCAGGATAGACCAATTCAAAAAGACTGTAAAAGCCAAGATGGGTATCAAAAGTAGCTAAGATTTCCAGGTCTATGCTTTCCTGTAACAATTGGATTTCGAGAACGATAATCTGTTTAACCTCTTTACCCGGAGGAATATTCAGGGTTTTGGAATCCAGCTGGTGGGTCACACTGATTTGTGAAATCTGCTGTCGCAAAAGCTGTTTTTCATTCTGGGTCAAACCTAATCGATCTAAAAAGTCCTTATTTCCTTTTTAATAAGGCTTATACAAAGTCTTAGCTTGAGGGAGTTTCGTGGCTGCTGGAAAAGTCATGCTTGGTCTCCTTTCATCAAGGCTATGAAGGCTAACAATTCATAGTCTTGCGACTCGGTAATGCCGCTTTCCATGAAATCAAGTGTATCAATCGAGAAGAGTTCATCGAGAAAACTCGCTTCTTCCCCTTCTTCTAAACTTTGTAACCCCTGCTGCAGCAAGTCGGTGTACAGATCCATCTTGGCCCCATCATCCGTCTCCTTTTTAAACTTCAGGACCAAATCATCTTGAGGCTGGTCTTGACCTTGGGTCAAATGACGAATTTCTTCCAATAGAGCTTGTGCATCATTGAGGGCATAGACGGACTGTCCTTCTTGATTCAGATATAGAAGATAATAAGGATGAAGTCTATTTTGGCGACTGAGAGCCGTCTCTTCTCCTTTTTGTTTCAAAAGGAAAATAGCTCCTTGTCTCTCTGCTTGGTCCACTTCAACAACTGCTTGAATTCCCTTGGGAACCTTTGCTAAATCAGGGTGTTTCTCCAAATAGCGTTTAAGATCTTGGCGATAATCTTCCAAACCTAAATCCATAATGGAAATCCCTTCACTCATTTCCTCGAGATCAACGACTTCTTTTTGTAAACGCTCCAGCTGCTTCTTGCGGTAATTGTTTTCAGCTACTTCCTCTTGACTTAACAGATTATCATCAGCTGTTGACGTTAAGACAGAAATTTTCATCCGTGATTCCACACGCGCCTTTAAATCGATATAGGAATCCAACGTCACATTCGGCCAAAAATTGACCATCTGGATGTATTGGTTCTGACTTCCAATCCGGTCTATCCGACCAAAACGTTGGATAATGCGGACTGGGTTCCAGTGGATATCATAGTTGATCAAGGTATCCGCATCCTGCAAATTTTGACCTTCAGAAATGACATCTGTCGCAATCAGAATATCAATCTCTCGCTGATCATCCGGGAAAAGCAATTCTCTTTGTTTTGATTTGGGTGAGAAATAGGTCAACAGACTGTTCAGATCCTTATGAGGAATTGCTAAGGTTGTCTCTAAACCTTTGGTTCCAGATACTTGAGCTGTATGTAATCCGTATTTTTCCAAAGCATATCGGCTTACTTGTTTGTATAAGTAATCGGTTGTTGTCGCAAAAGCAGAGAAAATGATGATTTTTTTATTTCCTCCATTGAGAGGATTTTTCATCTTCTCATCGATGATCTGATAAAGGGTTTGAAGTTTCTGATCAGACTCTGCATCCACCTTTGAAATCTTCCTTTCAAGCTCAGTTAAAATTACCTGATCTTCGAGTAACTCCCGTTTCCAAGTCACATAGTCCATATCCGCTAAGTTTATGGTGATTTTTTTACCAATCAAAAAGTCCTGATTACTGTCTTCAAAATCCAATTCAGATTCTGGGATATTCTTAACTTCTAAGGTCCCATTCACTTTAGCCTCTTCAAAGGCGTCAATAGCAGCTAAAGTCTGATCCACATAGGCTTTCACAACATCAATCAGCGTATAGCGGAAGGCTTCGATGGAGCTTTCTAATCGCTTGAGAAGATTGACCATCATCAATTTTTTAATTCCCGTTTCTCGTCCGAGTTGGGTTAGCCCTCCCTTTCCTTCTTTTTCATAAAGATGAATTTTAGAAGGATGGATGTATAAGGTTGGTTGATAAATGGTTAAGGACAGTTTTTCTAATAGCTCATAAATTTCTTCGAAGGTAAGCTCCTCTTGATTGACCACCAAATCAGGATACACATTTTTCGGAGCTAACCGTTTCGGGAAATCTCCGATAGCTTTGGAATCGTAAAACTGACGAATTTGCTTCCGACTTCGGGCTATCGTTACGCTATCCAACAGTTTAAAGAAATCCAGATCCAAACTTTTCTGAAGGGCTTGTGTGCTTCGTTCTTCTATTGGGAGTTTACTCCATTGATTATAGGCCAGCTGAGCAGATCGGAAAATATCGTTGACTGATTTCTTGGTCTGAAGGCGTCCGTCAAATTCCTCCAGATTCCCTTCATAGGCCAAAGCTAACTGATTTTTTAAATCATTGAATCGATTATTGACGGGTGTCGCCGATAACATCAGTACCTTGGTTGGTACACCTTTTTTGATAATCCGATTCAGCAATCGCGAATAGCGATTTTCCTTCCCATTTTCTTCATCCGAATCCGATGAACCACCATTCCGAAAGTTATGCGATTCATCAATAACGACTAGATCATAGGTATCCCAACGATTTAAGCTTAAATCAATTCCATTCGACTACCCCTTATCGCGACTCAAGTCTGTATGGTAAAGAACATCATACTGAAGATAGCGGTCATAGATAGGATTATTGACATAGTCATGACGATACATATTCCAGTTATTCTCTAGTTTTTTCGGGCACAAAACCAAAATCCGTTTACCACGATAGGCGTAATAAGTCATAACCGCTAATGCAGTAAAGGTTTTCCCTAACCCAACTGAATCGGCCAGAATACATCCTTGAAAGGTTTCTAATTTTGAAATGATTGATTTAACAGCATCTTTTTGAAAATCATATAAGAGATTCCAAATTTTAGTTTCCTTATATTGGACATGTTCATTCGGCAAATAATCTGCATTCATATCTTCTAAGAAGTCACTGAAAATATGGTAAAGCATGACGTAATAAAGAAACACTGGTGAATGTTCCTTATAGGCTAAAGTCAAGCTGTCTAAGACCTCTTCCGTCACATCTCGGAAATACTCGTCATTATCCCAATACTCTTCAAAATGCCTTAGATAGGTTAGACTCTGTGGTTCCGTATGAAGATTCCTGCTAGATTGGAAAAGAGAGGTCTCATACCCCAGTTCTTTTCGATCAAAGTTTTTCAATCGGTCTATAGCCTTGACTGCATCTGTTTCAATGCGAATTCCATCTTCAATGGTCTCATCCACTGTTATGGACTTGAATCGAACTTTATTTCGAACCCAGTCTGCACATTCCCTAGCCAATGACTTCTGAGTCAGTTCATTCATAAGCTTAAGTTCATACTCAGCTCCTAAAATGGCTGATTCTCTTATTTTCTTAGGAATCGCATACTCTCGATATTCTTCCTTGAAGTCATGATTGGTAAAAGTCGGTTGGGTGAAAATGAATTGCAACTCCTCAATACCTTCCAACTCCTCTTTCAAAGCCTGATAAGCGTATATGGAAAAAGTCGCAGCAGCAATTTTCACCCTACTGCCGGAAGCCAACTCTTCTTTCAAAACTTGTCCCAACAGTGTTCGTCGATTATCGATTTCTTTCAAATCAGTCCTCCTGTCTATTCTCACTTAAATCCGATTTTCAACCTAAACAAATAGTCTCAATCGAAATTTTCCTATGTTCATTATAGCATGGAATAAACCCTCAAAACTAGGTGTTTTCAAACCAAAAACCCTGGTAAATACCTTCCTCAAAAGATATTCACCAGGGTTCCTACATACGAATGCGTCCAAGTCATCTATTTGAATAAATCCACGCATCCAAACATCTAAATCGATTACAGATCTACTAAGACAATTCTAAGTGATCGCGATTGGGATTAACTCCTCAACCGCAAATTTTTTGCCATTCCTAGAATCATTTGTTATACTTGTTATGAAAGAGGTTGAGGGTAGTAACTCAACCTCAATGTAGACCGTTTTAAAGACGGGACGAATGTTATACGACAAACAGCCGCTAATCACTCAGTCAAGTTCATAGCGGCTGTTTGTCATTTTTTGTTCATACGATGAAAGCATAGGACAATCAATGTCAAAAGTGTCAGGAGTCAATCCCGAACTGAAGCATAAGCCCAATGGCTGCTTCAACACTCATAGCGTCTCTCTTTCTAGGTGGTTTCTGCATACGCATTACCTCCAAAATAAGATTTTCGCCCCGCTTTGTAACTTTCTACTTCTCAAGTATACTCTTTTTCAATTTAAAAGTCGAAGATTTATCGACTCTAGAGCTTTAGAATCTCTCCCATATTTAAAAACACAGCCAATTGATAGTGATTGGCTGTGTTTTTGATCAATGAAAGAATTCCGTTTACAGGTCTTCGGTCCTAAACAAAGAATAACCTTCATAAGCATAAGAATGGTCAATTCCCTTCATGTACAAGCTAGCGTTGTCCACATAACTTGTCAGTGCCGCTTTTAGGACGTGCTTAATTTCAATATCTCGAATGGGACTTCTTTCCATGGCCAAGAGATAATCTTCTTTGCCTACCTGAGACCAGTCTACGACTTGTCTCAATTGATGTTTCAAGATATGGTCTAACCAAATCCGCATGGAACGGCCGTTTCCTTCACGGAAAGGGTGGGCGACATTCATCTCCACGTATTTCTCAAGAATTTGATCAAAGGTTTCCTGTGGCATCTGATCAATACTAGCCAAACTTTGCGGGAGATAGAGGACTGGGGCGAATCGAAATCCTCCTTTACTGATAGTAACTTCTCGAATACGGCCCGCAAAATCATAGAGGTCTTGAAAGAGGTGATAGTGAATAAAAGCTAGTGTTTCAAAACTACCCACCGTCTTTTCTAATAAAAGATTTTCATCAAATATTTCTTTTGCGCGTTCTTTAGTCATCTTTTCTTCAATGCGTGCTAATTCTAAGGAATCTTTAATCCCCAGTTTATTTTCAATCACCATCAGTATTTTCTCCTCTATGCTTAGGTTTCATGATGTTTTTACAATAGCTTATACTGAACCAACCTCAAAATCGGAATACTTGAATCTTTCAAAAAATGACCAGAAAAGCCGATGAGGCAAGTTCAACAGGACTGTAAGAACTGTTGAACATTAGCAATAAAGCGTTCAAAGTACACAATCAATGAGTTCATCCAAGAGGCTTGACAACATTAGATTTTGAAATTTAAGGAGTATCCCCTCAACACCTAGTCATCTTCCTTAGCCACTGGATACTTCAGGGCATTTTTCTTGAGTTTGTCTTGGATAATGGTCTCAACATCTAAGCCGAGTTTGTCTGTCAACAGGAAGGTGTAAATCAGGATATCCGCGATTTCTTCCTGGACATTGATAGGGTCTGAATACTCTTCGCCCCATTGGTAGTTTTCCAGGAGTTCTGCGGCTTCAATGATGATGGAGCTGGCAAGGTTGCGGGGGCTGTGGGCTTGGCCCCAGCCACGCTCATTGCGAAATTTCAAAATGTCTTGAATAATGCTTTCAATCATGGTTTCTCCTAAATCAATTCATTGAAATCCCAGACTTGATCGACCCAACCTTGGTAGAAGTCTGGTTCGTGGCAGACCATGAGGATGCTGCCTTTGTAAGCTTGGAGGGCACGTTTGAGTTCGTCTTTGGCATCCACGTCTAGGTGGTTGGTTGGCTCGTCTAGGACAAGAACGTTGGTCTCACGGTTCATGAGCAGGCAGAGGCGGACCTTGGCTTGCTCGCCTCCACTGAGGACCTGGATTTGGCTTTCGATATGCTTGGTGGTGAGGCCGCAGCGGGCTAGGGCAGCGCGGACTTCGGCTTGGTTCATGGCTGGGAAGGCATCCCAGACGGCTTCGAGTGGCGTTTGGCGATTGCCTCCAGGTACTTCTTGTTCAAAGTAGCCGAGTTCGATAAATTCTCCTTCCTCCACTTGTCCAGCCAGTGCTGGGATCAGGCCTAAGAGGCTCTTGAGGAGGGTGGTTTTCCCAATTCCGTTGGCTCCAACAATGGCAATTTTCTGATTGCGTTCAAAGGTCAAATCCAGTGGACCGGCCAGTTTGCGGTCATAGCCAATTTCCAGTCCGTGGGCTTGGATAATGAAGCGGCCTGGTGTTCGGGCAACTTTAAAATCAAATTGCGGTTTTGGTTTTTCAGCCTGCAATTCGATCAGGTCCATCTTGTCCAGCTTTTTCTGACGGCTCATGGCCATGTTTCGAGTCGCTACCCGGGCCTTGTTGCGGTTCACAAAGTCTTTTAGGTCGGCGATTTCCTTCTGCTGGCGCTCATAAGCTGCTTCCAACTGCGCCTTCTTCATGGCATAGACTTCCTGGAATTGCTCATAATTCCCGCTGTAGCGCACCAAGTCTTGATTTTCAACATGATAAACCAAATTAATTACCTCATTTAAGAAGGGAATATCATGCGAAATTAAAATAAAGGCATTTTCATAATTAAGGAGGTAGCGTTTGAGCCAATCGATGTGCTCGGCATCTAGGTAGTTGGTAGGTTCGTCCAAGAGGAGAATGTCTGGCTTCTCCAGCAACAATTTGGCTAGGAGAACCTTGGTCCGCTGCCCACCACTGAGTTCAGTTACATCAGACTCCATGCCAAAATCAGCAACCCCCAAGGCCCGCGCGACTTCATCAATCTTGGCATCCAAACTATAAAAATCACGGCTATCCAGGCGATCTTGCAGCTCGCCAACTTCCTCCATCAAGGCATCATAATCACTGGCTTCCGCCATCTCCATGTAGATTTCCTGAATCCGGGCCTCTGTCTTAAAGAGATCATCAAAGGCTGTCCGCAAAACATCGCGAACCGTCATCCCAGGCTCCAGCACCGCATGCTGGTCCAGATAACCAGCCTTCACATATTTGGACCAAATAACCTGCCCTTCATCTGGCTGCAATTGGCCCGTCACAATGCTCATAAAGGTGGACTTCCCTTCCCCATTAGCCCCCACTAGGCCAATGTGTTCCCCTTTTAAAAGACGGAAGGACACATCTTCAAAAATGGTTCGATCCCCGAACCCATGACTCAAACGTTTAACTTCTAAAATACTCATACGATCCTAATTCTCCAAAAAAGGAGACTGGGACAACAATCCCTGTCTCACTAACAATCCCTACACTAATTTTTGTAAAAAGACGACCAAAACCTGAGCAGATTTACGGCCAGCTTCCACGATGAATTCATCAAAGGAAATCGCCGCATCTTGCTCAGCTGTATCACTCATGGCACGAACCACCATAACTGGTAGGTCGATGGAGTGAGCAGCTTGGGCAATGGCGGCTCCTTCCATTTCGACAGCCAATACATCTGGGAAGGCAGCTTTAATCTCAGTCAAACGATCAGACGATGCCACGAAGGAGTCCCCTGTCGCGATCAGTCCCATTTGATAGGCTTGTCCCTGTTCCTCCAACACTTCCTTGAAAACCGACTGAAAATACTTACTGGTTTCAAAGTAAAGCGGTTGTTGGGCCATTTGACCATAGGCATAGCCAAAAGCAGTCACATCCACATCATGGTAGGCCAAACGATCCGCAAGGACGACATCCCCTACTTGCTGGCCTGGAGCTACCGCTCCAGCCGAACCGGTGTTAATCACCGCGTCCACCTTGAAGTCTTGGGCTAGAATGGCAACTGTCATGGCTGACATGACCTTCCCGATTCCACTCTCCACTAAAACTACCTCGTGTCGTCCAATATGGCCTGTGTGGTAAACCTGACGGAGGCGAAGGTGTTTCTGGGCATTTTCCAAGTTATCCAAGAGGGTTGCCAGTTCCTGCGGCATCGCCGCAATAATTCCAATTTTCATTTTCTTACTTTCCTACAATACAAACATAAAAATCAGCAGTAATACTAACAGGAGTATCAGCCAAAAAAGAATTTTATTCAGGGTGTGTTGAAAACGCGCCCGCTTTTGGTTCTCGGCCTGCCGACTTTTTCGAACCTCTGGTTCCACCTCTAATCGGTCAATCTTGTTTAACAAATCCAAGTCCAGTGGTTCGGTTTCTTCATACAATTCTGGATCAAATGGTTGTCGATCGGTCATAGGCCTTTCCCCTTTTCCAGTATTTGCCAGTACTGAATGGCCATAATGGTTTTGGCATCACAGATATCACCTGACTCAATAGCAGCCAAAGCTTGCTCCAAGTCAAGCTCATAGAGAGCCAGGGTCTCATCCTCATCTTGAGGACGGGGATTAGCGACCTTGCTTAAATTCCGACCCAGGTAAAGTTTGACCTTTTCATTGCAGAAACCAATGGCTGTATAAAAATCATATAGCAAGTCCAAATCTGCTGTGTAACCAATTTCTTCTTCCAACTCCCGAAGAGCCGCAGCCTTGGGATCGGCATTTTCTCCTATTTCCAATTTTCCAGCAGGAATTTCCAAGCTGGTTCCCTCAATCGCCTTGCGGTACTGTTTGACGAGGATTACTTTATTGTCGCTGGTAATCGGCAACACACAAACCGCACCATTATGAAAAACCAACTCGCGTGTGGAGGTCCCTTTACCATCTGGCAACTCCACCTGGTCTACTGCTACCCGAAAAACACGGCCCTGAAAAATTTCCTGGCGGCTGATTGTTTTTTCTTCAAAATTCATAGCTTACCCCTTTTGTTCAGGATGATGTGGGAATTTCTTGGCATACTCGTCCTTATTGACCTGACGTGATCGCCCTAGTGCCAATCCATTCTCCGGCACGTCTTTTGTAATCGTAGATCCAGCAGCCAATAGCGCATGATCTCCAACCGTTAGCGGAGCCACCAAGGTTGAGTTGGAACCAACAAAAACACCATTGCCAATCTTCGTCTCATATTTATTCTGACCGTCATAATTGACCGTAATCGTTCCAGCTCCGAAGTTGACATCTTGCCCAACCTTGCTATTGCCGATATAGGTTAAATGGCCAGCCTTGGTACCAGCACCTAGACTAGAACCCTTGACCTCGACAAAGTTTCCGACATGAACTGTATCAGCCAAACTGGAGCCTGGCCGAATATGTGCGTAAGGTCCCACGGTGACATCCTGGCCAATGGTTGATTCCTCAATCATGGAATGGGTAATCTGACTGTTGGCACCGACGTGACTGTCCACCAGATAAGATCCCGCACTGATATAGACACCCGCTTCAAGCTTGGTGTTTCCCCGTAAGGTCACCTGGCCTTCCAGTTCCACATCACCGGCAATCT
The DNA here is from genome assembly GCF_016458205.1 of Streptococcus sp. 121. Lineage (GTDB taxonomy): Bacteria > Bacillota > Bacilli > Lactobacillales > Streptococcaceae > Streptococcus. The sequence continues at coordinate 26,135 of NZ_JAEMED010000002.1, forward strand.
CTACATCAATGTCGATGCTTGTTGTCGCTGGGTTCTGGAAGGTCACCCCATTGAGCATATGTCCCTTGTTGATGCGATGACGCATGACATTTTCTGCAATGGATAGTGCGTAACGGTCATTAACCCCTAAACTTTCCTCAAAATTACGAAGCATATAAGCTCCAACCTTCTCACCTGCTTGGCGGAAGATGCCGATAACATCGGTTAGGTAGTACTCCCCTTGGGCATTATCCGTGTTGATGTCCTTGAGGGCTTCGAAAAGTCGGCGGTTGTCAAAGACATAGGTACCGGTGTTGATTTCCTTGATCTGTTGCTCAAAATCGCTAGCATCCTTCTGCTCGACAATCTTCAGAACCTCACCATCCGCATTCCGAACCACGCGCCCATAACCAAAGGGATTGTCCGCTTCGGCAGTCAAAATCGTTGCTACATTCTTATGATTAATATGGAAGTCCACCAAAGACTTGAGGCTTTCACCCGTGATCAAGGGAGTATCGCCTGCAATCACCAGCGTTTGCCCCTCCAAATCATCCAAAAACGCTTCAGCCATCATGACCGCATGACCTGTTCCTAGCTGCTCCTCCTGCAAAGCAAAGTGGGTTTTCCCCGCCAGTACCTGCTCTACCATCTCTGCTTTATGTCCAACAATCGTCACCGTTTGGGCAGGAACGAGTGCAGAGACACTCCGGAAAACATGCTCCAACATGGTAATTCCAGAAACCTTGTGAAGCACTTTGGGCAAATCGGATTTCATCCGTGTTCCTTTTCCAGCTGCTAGGATAATGGCATAATTTGACATATTCATTCCTCTATTTCTTGTCGTACTCATCCCCTATTATAGCATTTTTCCCTTAAATAGAAAAAAGCCCGAGCCAGACTCAAGCTTCCTACTTCAAGGTCCATCCCCCATCAATGGTCACAATAGCTCCTTGCATCGAAGCCATCTTGCCAGTTGCCAAAAAGACTGTTAACTCTGCCACTTCCTCTGGCTGGGTCCAACGCTGAATAGGGGTTTCCTTAGCTACCCACTCAGCCATGCCACCCGGTTCAAAATCCGACCGGGTCATCCCAGTCTGCACCGCACCTGGAGCAATTCCAAAAATTTGAACCCCAGTCCCGGCATAGTCCAGAGCCATCTGTTTGGTCAAACCCATCAGCGCGTGCTTGGAGCTGGTGTAGGCTGCACCACCGCCACCCGCTGTCTTACTAGCAATCGAGCACATGGTGATAATGATTCCGTGCCCCTTCCGTACCATTTTCGACAGGTAGTGACGACTCATTTCCATGGGCACACGGACATTTGTTTCATAGACCTTGTCCCAAAGTTCCTTGGACATGTCCAGAAGCGGAGTATAGGCATCAAGAACTCCAGCAGTCAAGAGCAAGACATCAATCTGCCCGACCCAAGAAAAAACAGCCTCCACGTCTCGGGTCAAGTCCACCTGCATAAAGTGGAAGTCTCCCTTTAATTCCGGAGCAGGGTCTTTATCCACCCCGTAGACCTGGTCTCCCAACTCCAGAAAAGCCTGGGCCTGGGCCAAGCCAATGCCAGAGGAAACTCCCGTAATCAAGACCTTCCTAGTCATCCACTTCAACCCAATCCTCAGCTAGCACGTCACAAGGAGTTGGACTCCACATAGAATACCCTTCACCTTCTCCAGATACATGGATCAAGAAATAGGGTGTCACTTCCAACATCTGTCCTTCCACTTCCAGATGGTCAAAAAGCTGCACAAAATTTTCAGCCCCACTCCATCCCTGACGGACATATTTCTTCTTAGCCCTTAACCCAGGCAACATCTCTTCAAAACGCATCTTCGCCTCCTTTTTTCTTCGTATTATATCAAATAATAATACTTGAGAGAAGAGGACGGAAAAATTATATATAAAATTTTTACATATCTCTTGACGATTCTCCCAGATAGGTATAAAATTTATATATAGAAATTTTATATATAAAGAGGTGATGACATGTATTTCCCAGTTCCATCTCCATTAACGGAGTTTCTCATTTTGGCTATTGTTGACCAGCAGGATTCCTATGGTTATGAAATTAGTCAAACCATCAAGCTCCTTGCAAACATCAAGGAATCTACGCTCTATCCTATTTTAAAAAAACTTGAAAAAAATGGATTTCTGCGAACCTATTCCGAAGAGCACCAAGGCCGAAAGCGCAAATATTACTCCCTAACCGATTCTGGTAAGGAACAATTGCATTTTTTAAAAAAGGAATGGTTAGAATACACTAAAACCATTTCAAAGATTTTAGAAGGGAGTTTAAAAAATGAAAAAAGATGAGTATCTTGCACAGTTAGACCATTATTTACGAAAATTACCTAGAGAGGATTATCAAGAAGCAATCGAACATTTTCAAGAATACTTCGAGGACGCTGGACCTGAAAATGAAGCTGCCTTAATGGAGGAGTTGGGAAGTCCCAAAGAAGCCGCTTATGATTTGATTCAAAATCTATTAGACAAAGAACTTTCAGCTAGTCAACCAACAAAAAGAACCTTTTGGAAAATCCCAACTTTGATTACTCTTGTAATTTTGGCCTCCCCACTTGCCTTTCCTATAGCTCTTTTCTTCATAGTTCTGCTCTTCACTATTTTAGCCCTATTTGGAGCCTTTCTATTTACATTATTAATCCTTGGAATGACTGGTATCCTGACCAGCATTTCGGCTTTTTACGAATCTTTTAGAAATCTTATAAGCAGTCCTGCAAGTTTTGCTTTTGGAATTGGAGCAGGGACTTTCCTTCTTGGATTGGGTAGCCTACTATGCTTACTTACGTACTCCATTGGGGCTTCAACTGTAAAACTACTAGGGTGGATCTACCGGACTAGTTTGAAAGGAGACAAACGATGAAATTTAAAAAAATATGGTTTCTTTCTCTCTTCCTAATTCTTATTGGGGCTTGCGTGTCTGTATTAGCGATTTCTAATGGTGCCATTAAAGAACTTGACAAGATTTATGCTACAACCCCTACGGAGGAATGGCATTTTCAAACCAAAAAACAAATTCAAATTGACTTAACTCGATACAATCTGACTATCCTTCCTTCAAAGGATAATCAAATTCACCTCCAATATGCTCCACTAACAGAATCTGATCAACAAAACTTTCAAATTAAAGAAGAAAAAGATTCATTTATTCTTACAGACAATATTGAGCAAAAGTCACCTACTGTCACTATTGAAGGTCTTAAAGCCTTGTATCATATTCTACAACATCCAAAACAGAAACAGCCTGGCACTGTTTACCTTTTTCTACCTACCGATGGTAGTGTTCAAAGCTTAACCATTCAATCAGAAGATGGAAGTGTAGAAATAAATAAGCTTCAGTTTTCCGATTTACAGATTCATTCTGAAAATGGCGATATCAATCTTATTCAGACACGATCCGAAAAGGCCACAATTCAAACGGAAATGGGAGAAATTACTCTTGACAGAAGCCAACTAAAAAATAGTTTAATTATGTCTGAACTCTCTCCTATTACTCTTCTCGAAGGACTCTACAATTCCGTCCAACTACAGGCACAAGAGGATTCCATTTGGGTTGATCACAGTATTTTCAAAGGAAAAAATACCCTTATTTCTGAAAATGGAGATATTGAAATTCTTCTATCAAAAGATCAAGAAGCTACAACGCTACTCACCGGTCAATCTTCTTTCAATGATGATATAGACCTGCCAACTCGGTATAGAAACATCTCAAATCCATCAGTTGAAATACTAGTTGAGACAGATAGTGGCTCCATTTCAGTACTGGAATAACATCATAATTACAAGAATATTTTTACAGCCAAACTAAAAAGACCCGAATGGTCTTTTTAGTTTGGCATTACTCACGCTACAAGTTAAGAAATTTTAAATTGTGACCGGTCTTCACCCAGATAATTTTTTGCGTAGGCCTCTACTATTAATGTTCGAATATTAAAACCATTAACTTCAAAATCAACAAGTTCGGGAGTGTTTATAAAGACCTCTGGTGCAACAACTTCAATATATTGATAGGTACCGTCTCGAGCTTCCTTATAATAAACAATCGTTTTGATATCTTCTGGGATATCGAATTCGCCATATAAACCTGGTTCGCGTTTACTGAATTCGATAAATGCACTACCTATATTCTCATCTAGGTAGTAAGATGTAAATGTTACTTTTGGGACCATATTTGTTCTCCTTTCCTCTTCTGTCTTTGTACATAATTGGGCTTTGCTTCATATGCCGTAATTATACCATTTCTAGTGACAACCATGAGTTCTGTTTTTTGATTTTTTATAGGTTTGAAATAAGAGATTGCTTCATTCCCATACTTATCTTTTGTTCTAAAGATTTCATTAGGATAAACCAATGTCTCATAAATACGAGAAGTAGCGTCATCAGTAAACATTTCCGGATGTCGATTGATAATATGGAAATAAGCATCGGATTCGTTGGTCACGATTTGAATTGGTGTTTGAACTCCATATTCAAACAGTTGATCAAACTCTCGTTTTCGTTCATAAAAAACTTTTCTATCAATTACTCCCCTTTGTATTTTTAAGAGGATCTGTTCCTTATCACTTCCTTTTGCAAAATACAGTAAATGATTTAGATCCATTCGCAAGAACGGTAGATAAACAGGTCTCTCTTCTTCAACTCGAACATCAAAGAAACCTACATATTCATCCCTAAAAATCAAAAATAATCCAAAGAGTTCAGGAGCACTCTTATAGCCTAGATTTTCTATTTTCATGACACTTTTATCTCCTTTTCCTATTCATTCGAAAAAAGGAAAGTGTGTACATAAAAACGCATAGAATCATGTAAGTTCTATGCGTTCTTGAATCATATTCGTGTAAGAGGACTTGCCTGATCTGGAGATGTATCTAAAACTTGGAAATCGTGTCCTACTGCTAAATCGGCTTGGGCAAGGTTATTGACCATGGTCATGTGGGCCAATTCCTTGATGTTGTTTTCCTTACTGAGGTGGCCGAGATAGATTTTCTTAGTTTGATTACCAAGGGTTCGAATCATGGTCTCTGCACCGTCTTCGTTTGACAAATGGCCTTTGTCTGAAAGAATGCGCTGCTTGAGAGACCAGGGATAGCGGCCGCTGCGAAGGATTTCAATATCGTGGTTGCTTTCGATGAGATAGGCATCTGCGTTTTCAATGAGACCTGCTAAACGATCACTAACATAGCCTGTATCTGTCAGCATGACAAAACTTTTTTGATCCTTCATGAAGCGGTAGAATTGAGGAGCAGCGGCATCATGGCTAACACCATAACTCTCAATATCCAAATCCCCATAAGTCAGGGTTTTCCCCATTTCAAAAATATGTTTTTGCTCCGTAGCGATTTTTCCTAGGTGACCTTCCATGGCATCCCAAGTCTCTTGGTTGGCGTAAATATCGAGATGATGCTTTCGAGCCAAAACTCCTACGCCATGGATGTGGTCTTTGTGTTCGTGGGTTACAAAAATGGCATCCAAATCACTGGCATTTCGATCAATCTCGGCAAGCAGACTTTCAATTTTTTTACCAGACAAGCCAGCATCCACTAGAATTCGTTTCTTTTCACTTTCTACATAAAATGAATTGCCACTTGAACCTGAGGCTAAAATACTATACTGAAATCCTTTATCTGTCACTGTCTGCATCTACTCCTGTTTAATCGTCCCAATCTCCATCCTCGGAGAGGGCTTTTTCGTATGGTAACACAATGGTAAAGCTGGAGCCTTTCCCATAGTCGCTCTTGGCCCAAATAAATCCATGATGTTGCTTTACAATTTCCTTGGCAATGGCCAAGCCTAGGCCGGTGCCACCTTGGGCCCGGCTACGCGCCTTATCCACTCGATAGAAGCGGTCAAAGATTCGTGGCAAGTCTTTTTGCGGGATGCCTAGACCCTGGTCGGAAATCACAATAATGAGTTGAGTATCAGTGGTCCGCATGGAGATTGTAATTTTTCCTCCATCAGGTGAATACTTAATGGCATTATTGAGAATATTATCTAAGACCTGATTCATCTTATCGGTATCAATTTCGATCCAAATAGGGGAAATCGGGTACTGGCGAACAATGTCATAGTGCTTGCTTTCCTCCTGACTGCGAATCTTATCAAAGCGATTGAGAATGTGAGTCATGAATGCTGTGAAATTAATGAGTTCAACTTCCAAATCACTAGCCTCGTTATCAATTCGTGACAAACTCAAGAGGTCTGTAATCATCCGCATCATCCGGTTGGTCTCTGTTAGGGACACATGTATAAATTCCGGTGCCACTGGTTCTGTCAGTGCTCCATCCTCTAAAGCCTCCAAGTAAGATTTGACACTGGTTAAAGGAGTTCGGAGCTCATGACTAACATTGGATACAAAAAGTCGGCGTTCCCGTTCTTCTTTTTCTTGTTCGGTCGTATCGTGCAAAACCGCCACTAAACCAGAAACAAAGCCACTTTCCCGTCTTACCAAAGCAAACCGGACACGCAAGGTCAGATATTCACCATTGGCATCTTGACTATCAATGGTATCCTCTGGTGTCTCCACAATTAATTGTCGAAGATCGTAACGATCCTCAATTTCCAACAGGCTTAAAATGGATTGCCCCAATGCAGTTTCTTCTGAGACCCCCAACATCTTAGAAGCCATGTCATTAATGAGGGTAATTTCCCCTTTCCGATTGGTTGCTAAGACCCCATCCGTCATATAAGATAGGACACTGGACAAGCGTGTTGTTTCTTGCTCCAGATTTTCCTGTGTAACCCGAATCACATCCGACAAATCATTGACGGATGTGATCAGTTCTTGGATATCCGGATTTTGCGAATCCATTTCCAAACGGGTATGTTGACCTGCAATTAGCTCTTCGATCTTATCATTCAATTTTTTTATGCGTTGATTGTCTTTTCGATTTTCAAAAGCTAAAAGAGCAACAACGATGATAAAAGCAATAACGATCAGAGCAAAAATAATATCACTGGTAAAGAGGAAATCGCGAATTCTAATGATCATGACGGATATAATAACCGACACCGCGGCGAGTCAAAATGTATTCAGGACGGCTTGGGGTATCTTCGATTTTCTCACGAAGACGACGAATGGTGACATCAACTGTGCGGACATCTCCAAAGTAGTCATAGCCCCAGACAGTCTCTAAAAGATGCTCGCGAGTCATAACCTGACCAACGTGTGAAGCTAAATGCAAGAGCAATTCGAATTCACGGTGGGTCAACTCCAACTCCTGATCCCGCTTATGGGCCACAAAGGCTTCCGGAAAAATCTTAAGGTCACGGATCACCAATTCACTTGGTTTGCCCTCTTCTTCTTGAACATCCGCAATCAATTCTGTTCTACGCAGCACTGCCTTAACACGCGCCTGCAATTCTCGATTGGAAAAGGGTTTGGTAACATAGTCATCAGCTCCAATTTCCAAACCAATGACCTTGTCAAACTCGGAATCCTTAGCTGACAGCATAATAATAGGAACATTGCTGGTACGACGAATGGTCTTAGCTACTTCTAATCCATCAATCTCAGGCAACATCAAATCCAAAATCACAATATCCGGTTGTTCTGCTTCAAAGACTTCCAAGGCTTCTTGACCATCGAAGGCTGTTACAACTTCATAACCTTCCTTGGTCATATTAAACTTTATAATATCAGAGATGGGTTTCTCGTCATCTACTACTAGAATTTTCTTCATATAAGTTCACCTTTCTCGGTACTTTCTCCATTATACCAAAAAAGAGGCTAGAACCCTAGTTCTAGCCTCTTTTCAGAACCCCTTCTTAGAAAGAAGATGGGTCTACTTTGATACCAACACCTTGTGTAGTAGTGATGGTTACGTTTGTCATGTAGGTACCTTTAGCTGTAGCTGGTTTCGCTTTAACGATAACATCGTGGAAAGCTTTGAAGTTTTCAACCAATTTATCAGCATCAAAGGAAACTTTACCGATGATTGCTTGCACGTTACCTGCACGATCTGCACGGTAAGTAATTTTACCACCTTTAGACTCTTCAACTGCTTTTGCTACATCCATTGTAACAGTACCAGTTTTAGGGTTAGGCATCAAGTTACGAGGTCCAAGGACACGTCCAAGACGTCCAACAAGTGCCATCATATCAGGTGTTGCAACGACAACGTCGAAGTCCAACCAACCACCGTTGATTTTTTCAACAAGGTCTTCTTCACCAACAAAGTCTGCACCAGCAGCTTTTGCTTCTTCAGCTTTCGCACCACGTGCGAAAACAAGAACACGTTGTGATTTACCAGTTCCGTTTGGCAAGACCATCGCACCACGGATTTGTTGGTCAGCTTTTTTAACGTCGATGTTCAAGTTGTAAGCAACTTCAACAGTTGCATCAAATTTTGCAAAGTTCGTTTCTTTTGCAAGAGCTACAGCTTCTTCTACGCTGTATGCTTTTGTGCTGTCAATTTTTTCAAGGGCAGCACGAAGGTTTTTACTTTTTTTAGCCATTTTATCTTTCTCCTTGTAAGTGGTTCAATCGATTTTCATCTCCCACGTCACTCATCGAAATGATGAAGTCTTGCGGGTTTTGGGTTCCTTCTATTTGTTGAAATCCAGCTCTCAAAAACCTTTCAGAAGTTGAAAGCTATGCGCAGTGGTTGATTGGTATTTTCATTCACTTTTCAGTTCTGAAAACACCTAATCAACTGTGCGGGGGTCATACAACGAACTAAGTAGTTCCTACTTAGTTCTGTATGACTCCCTAGTCAACAACAGTGAATCCCATAGAACGAGCAGTACCTTCAATCATACGCATTGCTGCTTCAACAGACGCTGCGTTCAAATCTGGCATTTTAGTTTCAGCGATTTCTTGTACTTGAGCACGTGTAACAGTTGCTACTTTTTCAGTGTTTGGAGTACCAGAACCTTTTTCAACTCCTGCAGCTTTCTTAAGAAGAACAGCAGCTGGAGGTGTTTTTGTTACGAATGTAAATGATTTATCTTCATAAACAGAGATAACAACTGGGATGATCATACCAGCTTGATCAGCTGTACGAGCGTTAAACTCTTTGGTGAATCCCATGATGTTGATACCTGCTTGACCAAGCGCTGGACCAACTGGTGGAGCTGGAGTCGCTTTACCGGCAGGGATTTGCAATTTAACAATATTTTCGACTTTTTTAGCCATTTTTTAAATCCTCCTTTGTGGTTTTGGCGGTAATGAAAGATTTTTACCTCCCACAAGTATGCGAGTCGCATACCTTTCTAGTATACAGCTTTTTGAAGAAAATGCAAGTAGAAACTTCTTTTCTTTTTAAATTTTTGCCCTAAAAAGGCTTTCCATGTTAAAATGGAGGAAAACGTCAGAGGAGTAGACCCATGCTTTTTTTACAACTACTTGCCCTAGCCCTCCTGGTAGGGATTCCTGTTCTCAGTCTTTTCTTAACCCGGCTACTCCCCATTCATAAGCTAGGGATACGGGCCATGGATTTGATGGTTCCCCTCTTTGCCTACGCCTTTTATTGGGTATCAGACCAGGCCTTTTATCATCATCTATTGCCAGAATTGGGGGTAGCCATGGGCGGATTAGGCCTGATTCTCATCTGCTACTTCCTCATCCGCTACCGAACCTTCTACTATCCAAAATTCTTCAAATATTACTGGCGCCTTTCTTTCTTACTCATGATCTTTATGTATGTGGCCATGACCCTCTCTCTTTTTTTCCAAGCAAAATAGTTCAGCCGATGGCTGAACTATTTTTGTTATTCATGCAACTCCAAGGGAAGACCGTCTGGATCAAAGAAAAAAGCCATCTTTTTCTGGTTAAAGTCGTCATAGCGCAGACCTTGGTGGGAAATTCCCACTTGGTCAAAATAGGCTAAAGTTGCTTCAACGTCCTCAACCTTAAAAGCGAGATGTCGCAAACCTGTATGTTCAGGGTGCGGCAGTGCTGGTCTTTTGGGAGCCCGGGGCTTCACAAATAATTCCAAAACCAAGCCATTTTTTTCAACTAAAATCAAGCGATCTTCTTTTTCAGGTCGGACGTGATCTTCAAGAATGGAAAAACCAAGGTGTTCCACATAAAATTCTAACATTCGATCGGCATCATGACCAATAATGGCAATGTGATCTACTCCAGTAAAATTCACTCTATTCTTCCTCCATATGAGTTATAAGAACCTTACGCGGTTTGGTTCCTTCTGCGGGCCCGATAACACCGGCTTGTTCCAACTCTTCCATCAAACGTGTAGCCCGATTAAAGCCAACGGAAAGACGCCGTTGAATCATGGAGGCCGATGCTTTTTGAGTTTCAATCACCAGGGCTTTGGCCTGGGCAAAGAGCGGATCTCCTTGACTAGAACCACCACTACCAGAATCATCCGCTTCACTGACATCTCCTGGGTCAAAGGCTTCATCATAATCCACCTCTGCTTGGTCCTTGATAAAGTTCACCAAAGTCTCAACCGCTTGGTCCGAAATAAAGGAACCTTGGAGACGCACGGGATGATTTTCATCGATTGGTTTAAAGAGCATGTCGCCTCGTCCCAAGAGCTTTTCAGCCCCGTTTTCATCTAAAATGGTCCGGCTATCCGTTCCACTGGATACCGCGAAGGCTACCCGACTCGGGACATTGGCCTTAATCAGCCCACTAATAACATCCACACTCGGACGTTGCGTCGCCAGAATCATGTGAATCCCCGCTGCACGCGCCTTTTGACCCAAGCGAATGATGGCATCTTCCACTTCCTTACTAGCCACCATCATCAAATCGGCGAGCTCATCCACAATCACGACAATCAAAGGAAGCGGCACTTCTTTCAAATCAGACTCCGCATTGTGGGCGGCCACCCGTTCGTTATAGCCTTGGATGTTGCGAGCTCCAACCTTGGAAAAACGTTGGTAGCGATCTTCCATCTCATCTACGACCTTTTGCAGAGCACGACTGGCCTTGCGGGGATTGGTTACGACTGGAATCAAGAGATGGGGGATGTCATTATAGACTGACAACTCCACCATTTTAGGATCAATCATCAAAAATTTGACCTGATCCGGACGAACCTTCATTAAGATGCTGGCGATAATCCCATTGACCGCAACGGATTTTCCGGAACCTGTGGAACCGGCAACAAGCAAGTGTGGCATTTTGGCTAAATCAAAACTGCGAACCTGACCATTTACAGCTTTACCTAAAGGCAATTCTAATAGTTTACCTGGATCGACCTTGGCTTGTTCCCAAAGTTCCCGGAAGCCGACAGTCGCCACCTCACTATTGGGAACCTCAATCCCCACCAAGGATTTGCCGGGAATCGGTGCTTCAATCCGCACATCTTTGGCTGCCAAGGCTAGGGCCAAGTCATCCGCTAGATTCGAAATTCGGTTAACACGGACTCCGACAGCTGGTTTTATTTCATACTTGGTCACAGATGGTCCAATTTCAGCGCGCTCCACCTTGGCATCAATTCCAAAAGAGGCGAAGGTTTGTTCCAAAATCCGGATATTATCTCTGACCTGCTGCTGTTCTCTAGCTTGACTTTTGGCTTTTTCTCTTGGAAACAGGTCGATTGAAGGAAGTCGGTAACCAACATACTGGCTGACAATTGGTGAACGATCAAAGACTACCTCCTCTTGGGGCAGCATCTCGTCCTCTTCCTCCATCGTCTCTACTTCTTCCAAGAAGATGGCCGGTTCTTCTGGAAGCGGTGCTGCTTCCAGAATTTCACCTGTCTCCAAGTCTACTGGTGGAAGAGGGGCTTGAGGAGCAAGCTCTTTTTCATAGGTCACAGCCAACTCTTGCTCTTCTTCCTCTTTTTTTATTTTTGCTTCAAGCCGTCGCTGGCGCTCCCGCAAATAAAGGCTTTCACCTGCTTCGGTTAATTGGTGATACGTATTCAAGAGCCAATCGCCCACATCGTAGATCGAAAGTTGGCTCAAGAGCAGGCTTCCCAGTGCCAAGAAAAGAATTCCAATAAAATAGGAACCTATGTTTGAAAATAAAGATGCTACGGGAATGTAAAGGAAAAGTCCCAGAAGACCGCCACCCACAAATTGCGTCACCTGCAAGCTCAGCAGCTCACTGGTCAAAATACTGAGGTGACCAGTGAGAACAGGCATATCTTGCGGCAGGCCACTGACAAAATAGGCTTGCCAAATCAAGAGTAACCCAGCTAAAACTGCGGCCACACCTGGCCAAAATCCTGGACGATCTCGTAACCACTTGAAAGTAAAAAGATAGATGAAAATAGCGACTAAGAGGGCTGGAGCAAGACTCCCCACACCCCAACGCACTAGATTATAAAGGGTACGCCCAAAAGCCCCCACTTGGAGGAGGGCTATGATGATCAGAACAGCCAACCCCAGAGAGATAAACATCCGCCGGATTGCTGCCTGCCTAGCCTGTTCAGCCTTACTGGGCCTCCTTGTTTTATTTCCTGTTGATTTCTTTTTCTTTGCCATAGTCCTATTATACCATCTGACCTCCCGTAACCCAAAAACAAGCTCGAATTACCTCTTAGACTTAGCAACATTCAAAATCAGAATACTCGAGGAATTTCAAAAAAATGACGAGAAAAGCCGATGAAGGTTGAACTAAAATTCATCGAAGAGGCTTGACAATGTTAGATTTTGAAAGTCAATGAGTATTAGAATGCCTTCCCTTCCTCCAGGGCCAATTCAAAACCAAGTAGGAACCGTTAGCCAAGCCCATACTGATCCACCATTTGAAAGGGAGTCCCCAAAGTAGGCTACGGAGATAAGCGGTTGCTAAAAATAGAACATTTATAAACACAAGTTTTGTCAAAATTTTCCCTTTCATCTCCACCGTCCTCCTAGTCTTCATATAAGAAAAGGGGCTGAGTACAAAGTACCAGTCTCGAACTTTTATTTAGCAAAAACTCTTTGACGCAGTGCTTGATTCGGTCAAACAGCTAAAAGGCTGTTTGAGGTATCAGATAGGAGTGCGAAGCAAATAACAATTGTTTGCTTTTACTGAGGAGGTTGGGACAAAAGTCTCAACCATCCTATTTTAGTTAGTGAATTCACTTTGACACAGTGGTTGATTGGTACTTTCGTTCGCTTTTATTGAGAGAACATTTCATGTTCTCTTATCCAGATACTCAAAGAGTCAATGCCTGACTCTTTGACCTCCGAAAATAACCGAATCAACTTTGACATGAACTTCGTTCATTTCATCTATAAACTCTACAGGCATTCACCATGCCTTTAGACCGAAGGTGATACAAACAGTCTGGGAAGAGACTGTTTGTACCTGAGCCTAACAATAAAAAGAGCGAGGTCGATTTTGGGAAAAATCATTTCAGCTTACAACTTGCAATAAAGACTTGTAACGAACTCTTCATTAATCAACGGAGTTCTTTCCCACTCCCTCTCAAATATCCGTATCTAACTGTTTTCGCATTTGATTTTCTTTATGGTGTTCATATAGTTCCCAAGCGAATTTCACAATTTCTTTTAAAATCGAATATAAAGGTATGGCAACAATCATGCCTACGATTCCGTAAATATTACTTGATAACAAAAGTAAGACCATGATGGTAATTGGATGAACCTTCATTACCCCACCCACAATCCGAGGATAGAGAATATTCCCATCCACCTGTTGAAGGATTAGCATGTAAATCAATGCCATCAGCATTTTCTGTGGATCCAAAAAGGCATAGGTAATCAACATGGGAATCATCCCAATCGTGGGACCCACATAGGGGATCAGATTACACACCCCTTGAAAGATGGCAAAGACCAAAGCATAACGAATGCCGATAATCGAATAACCGGTTAAAGTGAGTGTAAAAATAATCAAGGCATCAATCGAAATTCCACTGATATAGCGTGCGATGGTCTTATTCAAAGTAATCAATAAGGAGGCAATATCCAAAGAATCACGTTTTAAGACTGTCCGTTGCAACATGGGAAGAAGTTTCTTTCCATCCAATAAGAAATAAACCAGAAAAATAGGAGTCATGATCAAAATGAAAGCCGTATTAATAACCGCCGAAAAGAGACTTCCAATACTGGTCGTAACATTATTCAGGATATTTTGTAAAATATCCACATAAGATAAGTTCAAGTCTGCAACCGTTTTCTGAATATCAACATTCCTTAAAATCGGCTCTTCAGCGAGATGATTCACTAGAGACTGGGCTTCACGGTAGATTCCCTGACTCGCATAAATCAAACTCGTTAGCTGATTGATCAAAATTGGGAGTAAATAAACCACCGCCCAAACAAGGAGACCAATCAAACCAGCAACAGCCAACAAACTCCCAAGACCACGTTTGATTTTAAAAACTCTTTCTAAAAACTCAACCAGGGGATTGGTGATGTAATAAAAAAAAGCTGCCAAAAGGAACGGAATTAAAATGGTGTTTAGTACCCGAACAGCCGGTGTAATAATCTCCCCCATTTCCCTCCATAAAAAGAGAACCAGACTACAGAGAAGAATTTCGACAGTCCAGAAAAATAATTTACTCTTTTGAAACATAGCGTCCTCCTCTCCTTATTCTAGCACAAATGTGGTATGATTTTAGAAGAATATTTCAATCCAAGAAAGAGGTGTCCTTTCGTGCGCCGTTTTTTTAACTATCTGGGTCAGTTTGGGACTTATCTCGTTCTCTTGCTGGCCGGGCTCTTTTGTGCCTTCTTTAGTTTTTCAACTCTTTTTGTAACCACTTTTATCCCTATAAAAATTTCCGAGGGAGTCCTTTTTCAAGTCAATCCCTGGTATTTTTTCCCCTGTTTGCTCCTGTTCCTATGGGGCTTGCTGCGACTTGCCCCTATTTTTGAAAGAATTTCCGACAAGCAATTCTTCAGATTCCTAACCATCCTCTATATCGTCATGGGGGCCTACCTTCTCTTCAACGTGGAAGGTCAGATTCGAGCGGATGCCAAGCACGTTTACAAGGCAGCCCTGGCTTTCAATCAAGGCGATTTTGAATCCCTGACTACAATTGGGGCCTACATGTATCGAAATCCTCATCAACTAGGTCTTCTGAGTTTGGAGCGAATTTACGCTGCTATCCTCCCCACGACCTACCTCGCCTTTGGAATGAACCTGGTCTGGACCCTGACCAATAACTATTTGATCTGGAGATTGGGACGAACCTGGGGATTCAGTCAACTGGCAAGAAATTATCTCCTCTTTTTCAGTTTTGCCTTTCTTCCCCACTTCTTCTTTATTCTCTTTGTTTATGGAAGTACCGTCGGACTGACTGCTTGTCTCCTCGCTTTAACGTTTTATCAAACCTTTGCCCGTAAGGAACAGCTTAGATATGGATTTCTGACAGCTCTATTTCTGGGCCTAGCCTGTGTCATTCGAAACAACTATATGATTTTTGGATTAACCATCCTAGGAATTCTAACCCTCTCTATTCTTAAAGAGTTCACTTGGAAAAAAGTTCTGGTTGGAATTTCTTGTATCATTTGCATGGTTGGTATGAACAAGGCAGTTCTTTCCTATTACGAAGGGGTTATCGGACAGGAGATTAGCCCAGGTACTCCTAAAATTGCCTATGTGACCATGGGGCTTAGGGATGACCCAGATCGAAAAACCCTAGGAGGTTGGTACGATGGCTACAATACCAAAATCCTCCAGCGGAATAATTTTAATGAGGAGCAGGCCACAGAAATGGCCAAGCGTGATCTCCGAAAACGTATTGTCACCTTCATTAAAGATCCTATCTATGCCTTTCGTTTTTTCTTTCAAAAGATTTATTCGACTTGGACCGAACCGACCTTCCAGTCCATTTGGACGGGGCCCAATCGTTGGGAACGAAATCAGGAAACCTTCACGCCCCTCCTACAATCTCTTTATGAAGGGCGTACCGCCTATCGAATCTTCCATTTTTCAATGAGCCTACTCTTGTGGACAATCTACTCTTTCGCTGGTCTTTACCTTTTTCACCTGTTCCGGAAAATCCAACCTGATTTTCCTTCCACTCAGTTAGCAGGCGCCATATTCCTAATGGGTGGTTTTCTCTTTCACCTAATCTGGGAAACGAAGAGCCAGTACGTCTACATGTATATTCTTCTTTTAACTCCTTATGCAGCTCAAGGAGTTGAACTCACGCTTTCTTATTTAAATAAAAAGAAAAAAGCTAACAGAACCTAAAAAAATCGACCGAGGGTCGATTTTTTTAGTCCTTGGTATCTGCCGCAGCCTGAAAGGTCTGCTCTAAAAGCATGGCAATGGTCATAGGGCCTACGCCACCTGGAACAGGTGTTAGGAAAGCGGCTTTGTTCTTGACAGCCTCAAAGTCTACATCGCCAATCAATTTACCTTCATCATTGCGATTCATTCCCACATCAATGACAACCGCACCCTCTTTGACAAAGTCAGGACCCACAAAATGCCCTCGACCAATGGCTACAACCAAGATATCTGCATCACTAGCTAATTGGGCTAGATTTTCGGTTTTAGAATGAGCAATGGTAACCGTCGCATCTGCTGCCAGCAACATCTCCGCCATAGGCTTACCAACAATATTACTCCGACCAATCACCACCGCTTTTTTACCAGCAGGATTGATTCCGTATTCCTCAAGCAGTGCCATAATTCCAGCTGGTGTTGAAGGAACTCGTAGAGGATCCCCTGTCCACAACCGTCCTACATTGAAAGGATGAAAGCCATCAACATCCTTAGCAGGATCGATTGCTTCTAGGACTAAATCTTCCCGAATTTGAGCTGGTAATGGGAGTTGAACGAGGATACCATGCACAGAAGTATCTTGATTCAATTCATCCAACAAGGACAGAAGTTTATCTTCAGACAGGTCTGCAGGATAGCGTAGAATACGGCTTTCAAATCCAGCCTCAACCGCGGCCTTTTCCTTGTTGCGAACATAAACTTGACTAGCCGGATTTTCCCCAACCAAAACGACAACTAAACAAGGCCGAATCCCTTGTTCCTTGATTAATGCTGCTGTCTTCTCAGCCAGCACAGCCCGTTTTTTTAGGGCTAGTTCTTTACCATTCAAGACCTGCATCTGAGACCTCCTTTTTTATAAGACCTTACTTAAGAAATCACGAGTCCGTTCTTCTTGGCTATTATCAAAGATAGCTTCTGGACTGCCATCTTCGACTACAACACCTCCGTCCATGAAGATAACCCGATCGGCTACTTCACGGGCGAAGCCCATCTCATGGGTCACAATCACCATGGTCATACCTGACTCCGCTAATTCTTGCATAACCGCCAAAACTTCACCAACCATCTCTGGGTCCAAGGCTGAAGTTGGTTCATCAAACAAAAGTAAATCTGGATCCATGGCAAGGCCACGCGCAATTGCAATCCGCTGCTGCTGCCCACCTGAAAGGGACTGCGGGTAAGCATTCGCCTTATCCGGCAGACCAACTTTGGTTAAAAGCTCTCTTCCTTTTTCCTCTGCCTCAGCCTTATCCATTCCTTTCGTTTTAATCGGTGAAAGAGTGATATTTTCCAAAACTGTCATATTCGGAAAAAGATTAAATTGTTGGAATACCATTCCCATCTTTTCCCTCATCTTAAAGAGGTCGTTTTTGGAATCGGTAATATCAACTCCTTCAAAATAGACATGGCCCTTGGTCGCTTCCTCTAAGAGATTCATGGAACGTAGCAAGGTTGATTTTCCACTCCCTGAAGGACCGATGATAACGACCACTTCTCCTCGATGAATTTCTAAATCAATTCCTTTTAAAACCTCATTTTTTCCGAAATATTTGTGGAGGTCTTCAATTTTTAAAATGGTTTCCATCATTATTTTTTCTCCTCTTGTTTGAGTCGATTTTCGAATGTTTTCAATAGTAAACCTAAAATGCTAGTCAAGGCCAGATAATAAGCTGCTGCTACCAATAATGGTGTGAGAGCTTGATAGGTTGTGGTCGCAACAGTCTGTGCTCCATTCCACAACTCCATGACTCCAATCGTCGCAAGTAACGAACTATCCTTAACAATGGTCACAAACTCATTTCCCAAGGCAGGCAAAATATTTTTCACCGCCTGCGGAAGCACAACATAACGCATGGCATTCGCCGGACGGATTCCCAAGGAATAAGCTGCTTCCAATTGCCCTTTTGGAACTGCGTTAATCCCGGCCCGAACAGTCTCCGAAACATAGGCCCCAGAGTTCATAGAAAGAATAACAATCCCTGGAATCAGACGCGTAAGATCCACCTGTAAGATACCGATTTGAATGGATGGCGCCGTCAAATGTGTCAAAGCAAATGCAATCATAATCTGAACCAGCATGGGAGTTCCCCGAAAGACCCAGACATAGATATTGGCAATCCAACGCAAGATAGTCCACTTAGATCGTTGCGCAAAAGCCAAAAGGACTCCTAAAATGGTTCCAAAGAAGACGACAAAAACCGATACAAAAATGGTTACCAGAGCTCCATAGTTAAAATAAGGGAGAAACTGGGGTAAAAATGAAAATGACATGAAATTCCCTTCCAATAAAAAATGTAAATATCCATTATTCTACCAAAAAGCCCACAAGCAAACAAGCTGAACCCGATTTTCCTGCAAAAAAGGATGGGGCAAGCTGATCCTTAGTTTAGATCCTTCTCACCCCATCCTTTCTGCATCTATTAATACAATAGTTCGTAGATTTCCATTGCAATCAAGTCAATACTATCGAAAGTGAACGTTTCACGCGCTTCAACATCACGCAAGGTGAAAATTGAGCCCAGTTCTTCATCCTGACTATAGGAAACTTCGGCTACAACTACACCGTCACGCTCAAAATTCCGTTTCAAATTTCCGCCATCTGTCGCCATTTTTTCAAGACGATTGATAATGCGTACCAAATGTGATTCCATTACATTTCTCCTGTTTCCTTAATTCTTACCTAGTATACCATAGAATAGGGTAAATTTCTAGGAGACTTCTTCACTCAAACCCAATTCCTGTAAATTTTCACACTCCCAGATTGCCTTGGGCACTTCTATCGTTACATCTTTAGACCCTAAATCCTTTTCCATCCAAATCATATCATACCAGCGCTGGAATTTGAAACCAACTTGTGGAAAATGCGCCACCTGCACATAGCCTCGTTTCGCATGAAAAATCTGACTGGCCACAGAACTGTACGGATCGTCCTCCTGTCCTAAGCCAATGCAGGCCTTAACAGATAGGATTCCCATAGCTTTGAGACAAGTTTCTAGCCGATCATAGAGTAAGTGTCCGAGTCCTCTTCCTTTTTCTTGAGGAGACAAATAAATAGTCGATTCTACTGCCCATGCGTAGGCGGCTGCAGAACGAAAAGGGCCCGCATAAGCATAACCGAGGATCTTGCCATCTACTTCTACCACTAAATAGGGATAAAAGGACTGGATATGGTCCATCCGATCCCGGAATTCAGCTAGACTAGGGACTTGATGCTCAAAGGATATCGCAGTTTCCTGGACATAGTAGGCATAGATTTCCAAAAGAGCAGGGGCATCCTCGCTGCGGGCAAGTCTTACGGTTTCATTCATTGTTGTCTCCTTTCTTTTATTCTAAAGCATGAGCCTGAATGGGTCAAGTAGTTCCTTTTCATAGTTTTTACTTGCAATGTTGCAAAAAGGTGTTATAATCATAGTAGATTACATTTGACCTTTATTGACCAATTGAGGTCATGACCAAAGAAAGGAAGATCTATGCTTTGTCAAAATTGTAAAATGAACGAGGCGACCATTCACTTGTATACAAATATTAATGGTCACCAGCAACAAGTTGATTTGTGTCAAAACTGTTATCAAATTATGAAATCCGATCCGAATGCGTCCTTGCTTAAAGGTTTGAGTGGGAACGCCAATAGTAACGATCCTTTTGGCGACTTTTTCCAAAATTTGGGCAACTTCCAACGTCCGGAACAAGAAGAAACTGGAAACCGTCCTGGACAACGCGAACGGGCCAGTCAATCCAAACCTCGACCAAAAGGAATTTTAGATGAATTTGGTATCAATGTCACTGACATTGCTAAACGAGGTGATATCGATCCTGTGATCGGACGGGATGAGGAAATCATTCGGGTTATCGAAATCCTCAATCGGCGGACCAAGAACAATCCTGTCCTAATCGGGGAACCAGGGGTTGGTAAAACCGCTGTTGTTGAAGGTCTCGCCCAAAAAATTGTGGATGGGGATGTCCCACAAAAACTACAATCGAAACAAGTCATTCGCTTAGATATGGTGAGTCTGGTTCAAGGTACTGGAATCCGTGGTCAATTCGAAGAACGAATGCAAAAGTTGATGGAAGAGATTCGTCAACGTGATGACATCATTCTCTTCATTGATGAAATCCATGAAATCGTCGGAGCAGGGAATGCGGGCGATGGCAATATGGATGCAGGGAATATCTTGAAACCAGCTTTGGCACGTGGAGAATTGCAACTGGTTGGTGCAACAACCCTCAATGAATATCGCATTATCGAAAAAGACGCAGCCTTAGAACGCCGGATGCAACCAGTCAAGGTTGAAGAACCAACTGTTAAGGAAACCTTAATTATCCTTAAAGGAATCCAAAAAAAATACGAGGACTACCACCATGTAAAATACACGGATGAGGCTATTGAGGCAGCAGCTGTCTTATCGAACCGCTATATCCAAGACCGTTTCTTACCAGATAAAGCTATTGACCTCTTGGATGAAGCGGGGTCAAAAATGAATCTAACCCTAACTTTTGTTGATCCAAAAGAATTGGATGAGCGTTTAATTGAAGCGGAACGTCTTAAAGCTCAGGCAACCCGGGACGAGGATTACGAAAAAGCAGCCTACTACCGCGATCAAATCGCCAAATACAAGGAATTGCAAAAAACCGAAATCCACGACCAGGACATGCCAATTATCACCGAAAAAGCAATCGAGGCCATCATTGAGCAAAAAACAAATATCCCTGTAGGTGACCTAAAGGAAAAAGAACAATCCCAATTAGTCAACCTTGCTGATGATTTGAAAGCCCATGTGATTGGACAGAATCCTGCTATCGATAAAATTGCCAAAGCCATCCGTCGTAACCGGGTTGGATTGGGAAGTCCTAATCGTCCAATCGGTAGCTTCCTCTTTGTTGGTCCTACCGGGGTTGGTAAGACAGAACTCTCCAAACAATTGGCCGTGGAACTCTTTGGTTCCGCAGACAGCATGATTCGCTTCGATATGAGTGAGTACATGGAAAAACATAGTGTCGCTAAGCTAGTTGGAGCACCTCCAGGCTATGTTGGCTATGATGAGGCCGGACAATTGACCGAAAAAGTTCGACGCAATCCCTATTCTCTTGTTCTCTTAGATGAGATTGAGAAGGCCCATCCAGATGTGATGCATATGTTCCTGCAAGTTCTTGACGATGGTCGCTTGACTGACGGTCAAGGCCGGACAGTCAGCTTCAAAGATACCATCATCATCATGACCTCTAATGCTGGTACTGGTAAAGTCGAAGCCTCTGTCGGATTTGGAGCGAGCCGTGAAGGCCGAACCAACTCTGTCATGAATGAGCTAGGTAACTTCTTCAGTCCAGAATTTATGAACCGTTTTGACGGTATCATTGAATTCCAAGCCTTAAGCAAGGAAAATCTCCTTCAGATTGTAGATCTCATGTTGGATGATGTTCGTGAACGCCTTGGCAAAAACGGGATTCAGCTGAGCGTTACAGATAAAGTCAAGGAAAAATTGGTAGACCTTGGATACGATCCAAAAATGGGAGCTCGCCCACTTCGTAGAACCATTCAAGACCACATAGAAGACGCCATCACCGATTTCTACTTGGAGAATCCTCAAGACAAGGACCTCAAAGCAGTGATGCAAAGTGGACAGATCATCATTAAATCTACCCAAAAAGTGGAACAAGAAACCGAAACAGTAGAATCTGAATAAGATTGACCAGGGTGGGACAGAAGTCCCATCCTTTTTTCGACAGATTCGTAAAATGTGAATTATTTCTCCTTTTTTCTTTTTTTCTAAAGGATGATGGTCCAAAATCATGATATAATAAAGAAAAACAAGTGAATCTTAGGAAGGTTAACCTATGACAATTCCTCATTTTGGTAAGAAGGATCCTGCTGTGGACTACAAGGTCCGCTATGGAGTTTATGCAGTTGTCCCGGATGCGAGCAAGGAGCGCGTGATTTTAGTACAGGCTCCAAATGGTGCTTGGTTTCTCCCAGGTGGAGAAATTGAAGCTGGTGAGGATCATCAGGATGCATTGGAGCGAGAGCTAATTGAAGAATTGGGTTTTACAGCTGAGTTGGGGCAGTATTATGGTCAGGCGGACGAGTACTTCTATTCGAGTCATCGTGATACCCATTATCACAATCCAGCTTATATTTATGAAGTCACGTCCTATCAGGAGGTTGGTCAACCCCTGGAGGATTTCAATAATCTAGCATGGTTTTCAGTAGATGAGGCTTTTCTCCATTTGAAACGGGGAAGTCACCGCTGGGGGCTCCAGCAATGGCAACTCTCACAAAAGTTAGATTAGAATTTATGATGAAAGGAACAGCTTATGAAATTAATTAATACAAATTCCAGTCATAAACAATTGATTCAGAGCCAGCTTGAAAACACAGATGCCACCTTGGTTGAGACGTTTTCAGCTGGAAACACGGACGTCATTTTTACCCAGGCACCCAACCACTATGAAATTCTCATTACCAACAAACACCGCGCTATCCGTGAAGTCGAAATTGAAACGATTCGTGACTTTTTCCTTAAACGCCGGATCAAATCTGAGGCTATAAAAAAAGAGGATATTAAAACCCTCTACTCAGATAAGTTGATTGAAATTTCGATTCCAATTAATACTTAACGAATTTCAAAATCTGAATACTCGCGGAATTTCAAAAAATTGACGAGGACAGCTGTTGAATGTTAAAGATAAGGCGCGGAAACACGCAAGCAATAAGTTCATCAAAAAGGCTTGACAAAGTCAGAATTTGAAAAACCAATGAGTATAATACAAAAGAAATCTCTAGCCTTATGACTAGAGATTTCTTTTTGGTATTGGGGACTGATACTCATTCTAGTCTTTTAGTTTACTTTTAGTACAAGGCAGCGAGTCGTAGACAGTACTGAAGTACGGCAAGACGAGCTAACACAGTAATAAAAGATAAACTAAAAGAGTATATATTTCAAAATCTGAATGTGTTAATCCTCTTCGCCGATCGTATTGATTGCGTGCTTTGCACGCTTTATTGATAAGATTCAACAGGTCTCCTAGACCTGTTGAACTGTCTTCATCGGATTGATGGCAAGCGACGCTTGCTTCATTACCTATAAGTTTTAATCCAATTCCTGGATTAAAATTCGTTTCAGATTTCAAACTGTTTCGAGTATGAAAAGTCCCTGCTGGATCAATCAACAGGGAACTTTTCAGTCCCAGAAGGCTCATAGGAACTTCATGACTAAAAATTTATTTTTGTGTTCCTTCAAAACCTTCAGCTACTGCTTCTGGAAAGTTTGCTTCAAGGATGGAAGCACAGTGGTCACAGACCATAGCAAGATTTGGATTGCGATTAGTTCCAACACTTGGATCAACACGACGGCAGCGTTGACAAACTTGCCCTTCTGCCGCTTTCACAACAAAGGCTACATTTTCAAAGCTGAGGGCATTTTCAGGTGCTGGCTCAGAGGCTAGGGTCAATTGAGAAACAATGAGCAACTGAGCTAGGTCAGTGTTCAAGGCTTCCAATGCAGCTACAAGTTCTGTGCTTGGGTAAACCACCAACTCCGCTTCCAGTGATTTACCAATCACTTTTGCAGCCCGTGCTTCTTCTAAGGCTTTTTGAGCTTGGGAGCGGAAGGTGAAGAAGATCTCCCACTCTTCTAGCATTTGCTCAGCCTTGTCAAAGCTTTCAACTTCTGGGAAGTTCGTCAATTGTACAAAGTCAGCTTCTTCAAACTCAAGGTAGGACCAGATTTCTTCTGCGGTGTGTGGAAGAATTGGCGTCAAAAGTTTGGTTAATTTGACAAGAATATCATAGAATACCGTTTGCATCTGGCGACGCTCTAGAGATTTTGCTCCTTCGATATACACAACGTCTTTGGCAAAATCAAGATAGAAAGCAGATAGATCAACTGTGACAAAGTTAACAACTGCCTTATAAACATTCAGGAAGTTGAAATCATCGTAAGCTTGACGGATAGCTGCTACAACTTGGTTGAAGCGGACAGCCATATATTGGTCAACCGTACGAAGATCTTCAAAAGCAACATGATCTTGAGTCGGATTGAAGTCAGATGTGTTGGCAATCAAGAAACGAAGGGTATTCCGAATCTTCCGGTAGGTCTCAGATACCTGGCTCAAGATATCCATGGAAATACGGACATCATTACTTGTATCCACACTACTTACCCAAAGACGAAGGATTTCAGCACCAAACTGTTTCTCCACATCACTAGGCAAAATTGTATTTCCTAGCGACTTAGACATTTTTTCACCCTTACCATCCAAAACAAAACCTTGAGATAGGAGCTGTTTGTAAGGGGCTACTCCATTGTTGGCAACGGAGGTAATCAAGGATGAGTTAAACCAACCACGGTATTGGTCAGAGCCTTCTAAGTAAAGATCAGCTGGGTATTGCAGATCCTCACGGTTGTTTAAGACACCATTCCAGGAACTTCCAGAATCGAACCATACGTCCATGATGTCGGTTTCCTTGGTGAAGACACCATTTGGTGAACCTGGATGGCTATACCCTTCTGGCAAGAGATCTTTGGCTTCACGAGCCCACCAGACTGAAGCACCATGCTCTTCAAATAATTGTGCAACATGTTCAATGGTTTCAGCCTCCATGATGGCAGTTCCGTCTTCTGCATAGAAAATTGGAAGAGGGACACCCCAGGCACGTTGACGTGAGATAACCCAATCGCCTCGATCACGAATCATGTTATAGAGACGTGTACGACCCCACTCCATGTGGAACTTCACTTGATCAATTTGATCTAAGATTTCTTGACGGAAATCAGATACAGAAGCAAACCACTGAGGAACAGCACGCCAAATAATTGGCTTCTTAGTTCGCCAGTCAAATGGGTAGGAGTGAGTGATTTCTTCTTGTGCCATCAGCAAATCACCCAATTTTTCAAGGACTGTTGGAAGGACCTTGCCATAGAATTGACCCGCAAATTCGGGACCAGCATTGTCCATCATTATACCACGCTCGTCAACCGTCACGAAAACTTCAAGACCATTGGCAACTCCAACATGGTAATCGTCCTCACCAAATCCAGGAGCCGTATGGACAATACCAGTACCAGAGTCCGTTGTAACGTGATCCCCCAAGATGACCAACTCATCCACTTCTGTATCCCATGGATGTTCGGTAACAATCTGATCAAGGTCTTTACCAGTATAGCGGGCAAGTACTTCTACTGCTGACCAGCCAAATTTTTCTGCAAGACGATCCAACAATTCTTCAGCCAGGACAAACTGACGCTCGTCTCCCTCCACAGAAACTTTTACATAAGAAATATCTGCACCAACCGTCAAACCACGTGAAGCTGTAATGGTGAATGGTGTGGTTGTCCAAACAACAATGTAAGTATTGGTATCCAGAACTCCTTTACCATCTTTGACCTTATTGGCATAGTAAAGAGAGTTAGACGTGACATCATGATACTCGATTTCAGCTTCTGCAAGAGCAGATTCAGAGGACCATGACCAGTAAACAGGTTTAGCCCCACGGTAAATATAGCCTTTTTCAGCCATTTTTCCAAAGACACGAATTTGAGCAGCTTCATAGTCTGGTGTTAAGGTGATATAAGGATGGTCCCAATCACCAGCAACACCGAGGCGTTTAAAATCAGCTTTTTGTTTTTCAACTTGTTCCAATGCATACTCACGACATAGATTTAGGTAGTCCACCAAATCCATTTCTTTGCGCTTTACACCTTGTTTAGCCAACACTTGTTCAATTGGCAGTCCATGGGTATCCCAACCAGGTACATAAGGTGCATAGAAGCCAGACATGGATTTAGAGCGAACGATAATGTCCTTGGAGATCTTGTTAAGGGCATGACCTACATGGATATTTCCATTGGCATAAGGAGGTCCATCGTGAAGAACAAAGGACGGTTTCCCTTCGTTTAATTCTAGGCGCTTGTTATACAAGTCAGCCTTATCCCACTCTTCTTGCCAGACTGGCTCCTTGGTTGGCAGACCAGCACGCATTGGAAAGCCAGTTTTTCCTAAATTCAAGGTTTCTTTTAATTTCATACAAATCCCTTTCTACAAAAAAACACACCTTGTCATTCCCTAAGGACGACAAAGCGTGGTACCACCTTACTTCAGTAAATTGGCTCACAGTTTCCAATTTACCCTCTTGGTTGATAACGGAACAACCCGTCCTCTCTTACTGCGTTATACAACGGTTGGGAGAGGAGAACATGAAAGGATAATTCAGAGGACAGGGAGTGTAGGACTCACACCAACTCCTACTCGCTTGGACTATACCCTCAAAATCGTGTTTTCATTTCGTTTTGTCACTCCCGGCAAGAATCTGCTCAGGAGTCAATTCATCCATAGATGGTTTCCAAACAAAAAGATAGGAAACCGAATAATCAGCCCATCTAGATGAAAACCATTCATCATTATAAAAGATCAACAGATTCCCGTTCGGCTCGCTCAACCGCATCCAGTGCCGCATTCACATCTGCTGCTAAACCTTGATAAGACTGTGTCTCAGCCATTTGATTAGCGGAAGCAATCCGGTTTTGCAATTCTGCGACTTCTACTGGAGAGAACTGACGAGTCATGTCAATAGCCTCTTCTGGAGTGTTCGCTTGATCTTCTCCCAAGGCCGAAACAACAACCTCACGGAAGGCTTCATCACTCGTTTGTACATAGGAAGCAGTTGGTTGCAGAATGTTTTCCCATTCTGGAGAAGTAATCACACTCAATTGACTTTCCACAGCTGAACGGATTTGTTGATGGAAAATACGTGTTTTATTTTTCAATTCTTCAGTCTCAACTGCAACCTTTTTAGCATTGTCTGTAGCTTGACGCAAAATTTCATTGGCTTTAAATTTGGCATCATCTAAAAGACGTTGAGAATCTTGTTCTGCTTGACGAATTATATTGTTAGATTCATCAGAAGCCGTTTGCTTCACTTTCTCAGCCGCATCTTGAGCGATTAAAACGGACTGACTGAGTGAATCTTTCATTTCATCGAAGTAAAGCAGACGCTCTTCCAAATTGCGAACCTGCTCATCTTTAGCCACCAATTGTCGAGTCAATTCTTCAAATTCACGCATTAAAATCTCTAGGAAGTCATCCACTTCCTCGACATCATAGCCACGAAACTTCGTTGCAAATGTTTTATTACGGATATCTTGTGCTGTCACTGCCATATTTTCTCCTTACTTACGTGCAAGTATCTTTAATTCTACCTTTATTCTACCAGATTTCGACAAACCTGTATGGTCTCCAATATAAAACCGACCCTTTCCTCGAACACTGACCACATCTCCCGCTTGAAGCGACCAGCTCACATCTGTCCTCTCCTGATAATTAACCTTTACCCGATTAGCCTTAACCAATTGGGCCGCCTTACCACGGCCCAATTGAAAAGCAGAGGCAATCAGACGATCCAGGCGTAGACTGTCCACAAAAATGGTTTTAATCTGCATATCCTCGTCCACCTGGAGCATGTCCTCTTTAGGAACAGCCTGCAGACGAACTCCCATACGACCAATCTTCTTGACTTCCTGAATCAGAAGTGGAGCTAGTGGGGCTTGAACGAAAACCTGAACTTGGTCTTGTCCAATCAAGATATCACCGAAAACACGTCTATCCAACCCCGTCTGGTGAATCAAGGACCCCAAAACCTGGGGATGAGTCAACTTTCCAAATTGAGCTTGAAAATAAATTGCCAAGAGAACCATTTCAAAATCCTCTGATTCCAGTTGATAATAATCAGGTGCTATGAGCAGACGAGACTGTTCTGTTAGCCACAGGTCGGTAGAATTGTAAATGGTGACCTCTGTTTGCCTGGCCAGATTTTGAACCAAGGTTACTTGGTGCGGATTGAGGAAGTCAGTCAAGACTGGAACATAGTGTTGCTCCACCCGTTGAAGCCATTCCCAAGCCTTTTCTAGAAAAAGCTGGTCCTCAGATGTCACATGTTGGGCCAAGGCCTCTATTCCTTTTACCATGAGAAAAATAGAACTGGAAGATAACGATGCAGGATATCTAGGAGGATGATTACAACAAAGACAGTCCAATCCAAGCCTAGAAATTGCAAACGTAAATTACGGAAGGGTCTTAGAATGGGGCTGACAATTCGAATGACCCAATAACCTAAGGGGGTCCTCATGGCTCCCGGGAACCAGGAAAGGATAACATAGGCTATCAAGGCTAGGTTTAATACAGAGAGAAAAAGATCTACAGTTCGATAGAGGTATACGAGAATGTCCATTAGCGTCTCTTCATATCGAAATCAAATTCGATGTTTTGATTATTGGTTCCTTCTGCCACTTGTAAGTCTTCTACATTAATAATAACGTTGGCAGGGGTCAAAAGGTAAATTCCATTGGCCACTTTTTTCAAATCACCAGAAAGAACATAACGGGCACCGTCAAGGTAATCCAAACAACGACGTGCTTGTACCTCTGTCATATATTGGAAGTCAATCAAGACACTTTCATTGCGGATGAGAAGATCCAAATATTTCGGAGTCTCTTCATAGCGACGTGGATAGCGGACATAAATGACGTGCTTATCTTCTGGTGAAGGTTGACCGTTTTGGCGAGCCAATTCCTCTTGTTTTGCATGTAAATCTGTGATGTTTTGTGGTCTACTTGTATTCATAATTTGTGTTTCTCTTTCATCTAAGCTTTGGTGAACAGGTGACTTCTGAGGAAGAGAAAGAGTACCGTCAGAAGCTTTGTTTTGGGGTAGGCTAGTCACCTTGGTGCTAGGCCTATTATTTTCCTGTTCCTCCATACGAGGGTGACTAGTCGTGACTATTTGCTCAGCTTCTTCCGGCACTTCCTCCGGAGCAAAGACTTTCTCTTGGAAGCCATCGCCATCCTCGACAAACAGTCCTCTCAAAAAGTCACCAATATTTTGAAAAAAATGAATGATTCTATCCATGATTGTTTCCTTTTCCGGACTCTTCAAATAGAAGACTGCCGACACGAACGAAGGTGGCTCCATGTTCAACAGCCACTTGGTAATCTGAGGACATTCCCATGCTCAATTCTGTAAAAGGCATCGTGGGATAATTCCGCTGGGACAAGTTTTGTTGGAGCGAATAGGTTGCTTCAAACAAAGCCGCAAGATCATCTGGATTGGCATCTGCTGGTGCCATGGTCATCAGTCCTATAATCCTTACCTTATCCAAATTTTCCAGCTCCTTCAATGCCTCTTCCAATTCCTCCAGATAAAAACCATGTTTACTTTCTTCACGAGAAAGGTTGACCTGTAAAAAACAGGTGATCATTTTTTTAGCTCGTTTTTGAATTTCTCTTGCTAGAGAGAGGGAGTCTAAGGCGTGAAAATAGTCTAGTTCATTAATAACGTCCTTAACTTTCCTCCTCTGAAGATTACCGATAAAATGCCAGGTAATCGGCAAATCCGCCAACTCCTCCTTTTTAGCAAGAAATTGAGGCACTCGGTTTTCACCTAGATGGTAAAAACCTGTTTCCTCAACCAGCTTTCTCGTTACCACAGCATCCACATACTTGGTTACTGCGATAATCTGACTTCCTCTTTCTCGCTTGTGACCCCGTGCTTCTGCCAGGTCAACTTGACTACGAACCAACCGAGCCTGTTGTTGAAAGCTCATCTTAACGGTTGCGGAAGAATGGTGGGGTTTCTAGCTCATCATCATCTGAACCAGATTGGTCTTGATAACGCTCTACGCTAGAACCTGATGGGGTTTCTGTTTGACGGGTAATTTGGCCCCGGCGTAAATCCCAATTACCAAATGGTGAAATAGCTTGTGAGTCGTTTTGACGAGGACGACTGGATGCCGGCATATCCACTGGCACATTCATATCATAGGTCCGATCAAATTGACCCGGAACAGCTTGACGAGCAGGTGCTTCTTGTCTTGGGGTGGTATTCTCTGACATCCCAGAAACTTTTTCAACCCGATCTTGACGAACACCAGTAGCCACAACGGTCACACGGATTTCACCCTGCATCGTTTCATCGATGGATGTTCCCAACCAAATATTGACTCCATGTCCTGCTGCTTGGTTGACAATTTCTGATGCTTCTTCTGCTTCGGTAAGGGCCATGTCCATTCCACCAGTCACGTTAACAATGACGTCCTCTGCACCGTCAATGGTGGTTTCCAAAAGTGGCGAATAAATCGCTTTACGAGCAGCTTCCATCACACGCTCTTCGCCAGAACCAATCCCGATTCCCATCAGAGCATTTCCTTTATTGGCCATCACCGTCTTCACATCAGCAAAGTCCAAGTTAATCAATCCAGGATGAGTGATTAAATCAGTAATTCCTTGTACACCCTGACGAAGTACATTATCTGCCTCACTAAGAGCTTCCATCAATGGGGTCTTTTTATCTACAATTTCAAGCAGATTGTTGTTGGAAATAATCAACAATGTATCCACATGTTCACGAAGTTGATTGATTCCTTCCACAGCAAAATTACCACGCTTGCTTCCTTCAAATCCGAATGGACGGGTAACAACACCGACAGTCAAGGCCCCCAACGATTTTGAGATACGAGCAATTTCAGGTGCTGCGCCAGTACCTGAACCTCCACCCATGCCTGCGGTAATGAAGACCATATCAGCACCCGTGAGGGCTTCAGTAATCGCTTCTTCACTTTCTTCTGCTGCTTGACGACCAACTTCTGGCTGTCCTCCAGCACCTAATCCACGCGTCAACTTTGGACCAAGCTGGATAACTGTTTCTGCCTTTGAACTACTGAGTGCTTGCACGTCGGTATTAGCTGCGATGAACTCAACTCCTGCAACCCCTTCGTCAATCATGCGGTTGATGGCATTTCCACCGCCACCTCCGACACCAATAACTTTAATCACTGCCCCTTGGGCAGCTGCTGCGTCAAATGAAAATGACATCTTCTTTCTCCTTAATCAAACATTGAATTTAATAGGCCACGAACGCGTTTTCCAAAGCCACGAGATTCTTGTACTTCCTCAGTAGCCACTTCCTGATCGACATCTGGTAGAGCTTTACTCGCTTCCGTCTGAGCTTGAGAGACTACTGGCGTTGGATTTGTCTGAACCGGTTGCTGAACCGTTTGACTCTGTGTTGTCGGCTGCGATCTAAAAGATACAGTAGCTACTTGCTGTTCTTGAGGAATCTCTCCACGGACTGCACCTTGTGCTAATTGATCTACTTCGGTCATATTTCCAGCATACTCAGCTAAGGAAATGACGTGAGCGAAAGCTGGATTCCGAATTCCAATCTGATTTGGTACGTACAATTTGACTGGAACCTCGAAAATTTCTTGAGCCAACTCAACGATTCCTGGTAGAATGGCTCCACCTCCAACAATCACGATTCCTCCAGGAAGGTCAAGAAGGTGACGTCTTTCGAGATTTTGTTTAATTTGATCGAAGATATGGCGGACACGAGCTGAAATAATTTCAGACAAGTACCGTTCGGTAACTTCAACCGGTTCAACTTCCCCGATTACATCTACTTGGAAACTTTCTTGAGAACTTGCCAATTCTGGATAAGCTTCACCGTAGTTGACTTTCAGTCCTTCAGCAGTTGCCTGAGAAGTTCGTAGCACTTTGGAGATATCTTTAGTGACATATTCGCCACCTTCTTGATAGATATGAGTAAACTGCAGTTCTTGATTTTTCACAGAGGCTACAGTGGTTTGTCCCCCACCCATATCAATTACGGTTGCACCAAACTCACGTTCTCCTTCATTAAGAACAGATTTAGTCATAGCCAAAGGTGAAATAACAATATTATCCAACTTCAAACCTGCCCGTTCTACAGTTTTACGAAGGTTGTGTAAGATGGTCCGAGGACCTGTATAGAGAAGTCCACGCATCTCCAGGCGTGTCCCCATCATACCACGTGGGTCCCGAATACCTTGAAATCCATCAACAATGAATTCTTCAGGTACAAAGGTAATCACTTCCCGATCCGGGTTCATACTTTTGGTTACAGCTGATTCCACTACATTGACAACGTCAGTGCTCGTAATTTCTTTGGTCTCATTGGTAACGGGAATCATGCCTTGGGTTGGCTCAATTTGCAAGAGACTTGCTGGAAGACCAACGTTTACCTGTCCAATCGAAATGCCCGCCTTTTCCTCAGCCTGGTCAATGGCTTTCTTGATGGCAGTGGCAGCAGCTTCGATGTCGACAATTATTCCATCTTTGACACCAGCACTTTTGGCATTGCTGACACCAATGACATTCATTTCTTCATTGATATATTCGGCTACCAGTATCTTGATGGAACTGGTTCCGATATCTAATCCTGTAAAGAAGCCATCTCTAGCCATTACATACTTCCTCTCTTCTCATACAATCTTCAATCAACTTGAACACTCTAAGGCGTGCTAATCACCGTACATTATAACACAATTCTCCAAAAATAAAAGATTTTTTCTATTAATTTTGGGTTACAGATGACTGCGTTTGGCCTTGTGTTGGCGCGTCTTCACCACTCGATTCCTGGCTAGCTTCTTCCTCACTTGCAGTAGGAAAACCATAGGCACCCGCTTCCATGTCAATGGTTGTCGGCTCTTTCACATCTTTTACGATAGAAGGATAATAGGTTAATTTACGACTAAATTCCGATAACGGAACCAAGACCTGATTCCCATCTTGCATCTCAACTGTCACCAGATCCTCTGAAGCCTTACTTGGGGTCGAACGAATGCTGATAATACCTGAGCGAATTTCTTGATCCAATTGCAAGAGTTGTTCACTCAATTGTTTGTACAAGTTGTCCCCCTGCAACTGCGTGCGAATGGAATCCCTCGGAATCGCACTCTCTTCAATAGATTCTGTAATTTTTTCTCCATTGGCCAAAATTGGAAAAGCTTTTCCCTTCTCAATCTGATAAGCCATAATGGCATACTCTTCAACCTGAATAGGAAAAGTCGTGGGAAATTGATAACCAACTGATACCTGACGAACCCATGGACTTGCTTTTTTAATCCGTCGCTCATATGTATTCCGGTTTTGTAAAACCGTTAACGTATAGTCTCTCGGGTCAACTTGTGTCGCAGCTACAAGAACCCTCTGATCTTGGTGATCATTTCCCGTCACTCGAAATTCTTTCAATTTAGAATAGGGACTAATGAAATAAGCTGACACAATCGTTACGAAGGTAAACAAGAGAAAGACTGGTACCAAACGAATGACATGGCGGCGTGCTTTTTTTGTTCGCTCGCGGCGCGCTAGCTTTTGAACTCGACGAAGTTGCCGCTGTTCTTGCTTTACTTTTCGTTGGGCAGCTCGTTCTTGTTGTCTTTCCAGTCGAGCCGCCTTTTGACTCTCACGATTGATGTTAGGGTTCTTATCGCTTTCACTCTGCTGACGAGCAATGGATTGAACCTTTTGCTCTTCTTCAAGAATTTCTTTAGCCGTCGGATCAACGATGCGACCCAGGCGCTGGGCGATATTTCTCTGCCGCTCATGCTCAGCCCGAATACGTTCCGCATCCTTTTGTGCTTGGTATTCACGACTTCGACGTTTCCATTCCTCGCGGTGGCTATTCCCTTTTTTATCCTCGTCAGACATTAGCGGCCTCCTTCGTCTATTTCATTCATCAAAACCTGATAGAAGGCATCCAAGCTGATCAAATCCACGCTATTACTCATGGCATCACGATAACTATCTGCCCTAGTGAGGACTCGATCAATACCATTTTCTAAATTTTCCAAGTTGAGATCTGGCTCTTGGATAGTGATGCTGTAGCCCTTTTTCTCAAAATAGGCAGCATTTTCCAATTGGTCTCCACGACTTGCTTCTTTCCCTAAAGGAACAATGATGTGTAACTTCTCTAGGGCTACCAACTCAAACAAGGTATTAGAACCACCTCGTGTCACTACCAGATCCGCCAGTTCCATCAAATCACGATAGGTTTCACGCGCAAAGGCCAGGCGATAGAGACCTGGAGAGGATTCTTCCAAATCCTTGTTTCCTGTTAGATTGATAATGTTATAGCGTTCCAATAATGACTCACGATGTTGATCGATAAAATCATTGAAGACCTTGGCACCACCAGATCCACCTATGAAAAGAATCGTTCTTTTGTCAGGGTCAAACAGTTCAGATGCCATTTCCTTAATGTCATTTGACAAGTCATGAAATCCTTTTTCAACTTTGGAAATAGCTCCGACGTGCTCTACGCGCGTGTAGTCCCCTTCTAATTGGAAGGTAGAAAAGAGACGTTTCGAGAATTTATAGGCAATTTTATTGGCCAAGCCCATACTTAAATCTGACTCATGGATGTAAGCTGGAATCCCCAGCAATTTGGCCGCAACAACTGGTGGAACTGAGACAAACCCACCCTTGGAAAAAAGGGCCTGAGGTCGAATCTTTAAGAGATAAAAGAAGGATTGGACAGTCCCCCAAGCCACCTTAAATACATCCCAAAGGTTTTGCCAGGAAAAGTAGCGCCGCAATTTCCCTGTTGCGATGGAATGGAACTGGACATCGTATCCACTTTTTTCTAATTGTTCAAATTCAATCCCTTTACGGTCACCAATGTAATGAACTTCCCAGTCATTGGCGATAAATTTTGGAATCAAGAGCAGGTTCAAGGTTACGTGCCCGACCGTTCCTCCACCTGTAAACACAATTTTTTTCATTTTTCTGCTAACTCCTTGACCGCAGCGAGGAAGACTTCCCCTCGTTCTTCAAAATTTTTATACATGTCCCAGCTAGCATTGGCAGGGCTAAAAAGCACTACATCGCCTTTTTCTGCCAATTCAAAAGCTAATTTAGTTGCCGCAACCACTTCTTGAGCAGGGTGGCTGGCCACCCCTGCTTCTTGTGCCA
The DNA here is from genome assembly GCF_016458205.1 of Streptococcus sp. 121. Classification (GTDB taxonomy): domain Bacteria; phylum Bacillota; class Bacilli; order Lactobacillales; family Streptococcaceae; genus Streptococcus. The sequence goes on from NZ_JAEMED010000002.1 coordinate 61,019, forward strand.
AAAGCTCCAACCGCGGACCAACTTGACCCAAGGTTACTAAGGCCTTAAGGCCTTGGATGTCAGGGAGTAGGTCGCTCAAATCGTTCCCCCGATCAAGACCACCCGCAATCAAGATGACACGCGCATTGTCAAAGCCAGACAAGGCTTTCTGGGTCGCCAGAATATTGGTAGACTTGCTATCATTGTAGAACTGAATCCCATCAACTGTTCCCACCTCTTGAAGGCGATGCCGGACGCCAGAGAAACGACTCAAAGCACTCTCGATAACCTGATTGTCAATCCCTAAAAGTTTGGTCACCAAAATCGCTGCAAGGGCATTTTGGATATTGTGCTCACCCGGAACCCCCAAATCAGCTGCTGCCATTATACGCTCCCCTTGATAAACCAAGTCACCCTGTTCCAGGTAAGCCCCATTCACTTTCTCTTTTGTTGAAAAAATAAGGACCTGTGCCTTGCTACCTGGGGCTAGCTCCTGGCTAAGAGCTTGGTCACCATTGAGGATCAGGAAATCATCCTGGGTCATCTGGGCTTGGATGGTCCACTTGGCTTGAATATACTCCTCGAAAGACTCATGATAGTCCAAATGGCTCGGTAAAATATTGGTGATTACTCCAATATGTGGATGGAATTCCTCCACACCCATTAATTGAAAACTGGACAACTCCATGACTACCTGTTGATCAGCTCCAACCTCTGGTAAAACCTCGGATGCTGGGAATCCAATATTTCCAGCCAAAACTGGTTGACTTCCCGCTTCCTCTAGAATGGCTGCCACCATCATAGTGGTCGTTGTTTTCCCGTTGGAACCGGTGATTCCGATCAATGAATGTGGGTAAACCCGGCTGGCAACTTCGACCTCTGTCCAGATAGGCAATCCCTTAGACTTAGCTGCAGTGACCATTGGATGACTATAGGGAATACCAGGATTTTTAATCATCAACTCAAATCCTTCTTCCAAAAGTTCTAGTGGGTGTCCGCCAGCTACCACTCGGATCCCTTTTTCAACTAATTCACGAGCCTGCGGACTCTCCTCCAGCGCTTGACCTTCATTCACAGTGACCTCCGCTCCCAGTTTGTCTAAAAGCAGGGCAACCGCTCTCCCTGAGCGGGCTAATCCTAATACGATAATCTTCTTTCCCTTAAATTCATTCACATTCTTCATATACTCGCTCCTTCACACTGTCTATTTTACCATTTTTCAGTCAAAAAATTCCCCAAGCTGAATGCACAACTTGGGGAATTCATCATTTACTGCTTCTTGGAAAGACCTTATCCCAATTAATTTTGGGAATGGGAATAAGAGGCTTTCCTCCACCCTTTACGGACAAGCGTCGCAAATCTTTCAAACTAAAATAAGCCAGGGCCAACATGGCAGCCCATATAAAGATTTCCGCAGGAATTCGGAAAAATTGTACCACACCAACTGCTAGAAGGATCATAAAGAGGACTCCTAACAGCACAAGACTAACAATATTAAAAGTACCTTTAATATTGGAGGGAGCTGCAAAGATATAGAACAAAAGTATCAGGATAATGATAATGATGTAAAACATACTTCCCTCCTATGCTTCGTCTTATTCAGCCGCTGCTAGCTTCTTTTTCTTGTTGGCTTTTTCCCGCTCAGCTTTATTCAAAATTTGTTTGCGGAGGCGAATAGATTCTGGGGTAACTTCCATGTACTCATCATCATTGAGGAACTCCAAAGATTCTTCCAAAGTAAGGATCCGAGGAGTTTTGATGACAGAGGTTTGGTCCTTAGTAGCCGAACGGACGTTGGTCATCTGTTTAGCCTTGGTGATGTTCACAGTCAAGTCATTCTCACGTGAATTTTCCCCAATAATCATACCTTCATAAACTTCTGTACCAGGATTTACAAAGATGGTTCCGCGTTCTTCAATGGACATGATAGAGTAGGTTGTTGCTTTCCCTGCATCGATGGAAACTAGGGCACCACGGTGACGGCCGCCAATTTCACCAGCAATGGCAGGAAGGTATTGATCGAAGGTATGGTTCATGATTCCGTAACCACGAGTCATCGATAGGAATTCTGTTGAATAACCAATCAATCCACGGGCTGGGACCAAGAAGACTAAACGCGTTTGACCATTACCAGTCGCAATCATATCCAACATCTCACCTTTGCGCTCGGATAAGCTTTGGATAACAGAACCTTGGTATTCTTCCGGAGTATCAATTTGCACACGCTCGAATGGCTCCATTTTGACACCATCAATTTCCTTGATGATAACCTCTGGGCGGGATACTTGCAATTCGTAACCTTCGCGGCGCATGGTTTCAATCAAGATAGACAAGTGCAATTCTCCACGACCTGACACAATCCATTTATCAGGTGAATCTGTTGGATCAACACGAAGTGATACGTCTGTCTGCAATTCAGCCAAAAGGCGCTCTTCCACTTTACGTGAGGTAACCCATTTTCCTTCACGACCAGCAAATGGTGAATTGTTGACCAAGAAGGTCATTTGAAGAGTTGGCTCATCGATACGGAGGACTGGAAGAGGCTCAACTGCATCCACAGGTGTGATCGTCTCTCCAACGAAGATATCTTCCATACCAGATACAGCAATCAAATCACCAGCTTTGGCTTCCGTAATCTCACGACGTTCGAGTCCAAAGAAACCAAAGAGCTTAGTTACACGGAAGTTTTTAGTGGTTCCGTCCAATTTGGAAAGAGTAACCTGATCCCCGACCTTAATTTGGCCACGGAAAACACGACCAATTCCGATACGACCCACAAAATCGTTGTAGTCTAACAAGGAAACTTGAAATTGAAGGGGCTCTTCTGAATTATCAACCGGTGCCGGAATGTGGTCGATAATGGTATCAAAGATTGGAGCCATGGTTTTTTCTTGATCGGCTGGATCATCTGACAAGGAAGACGTTCCATTGATGGCAGAAGCATAAACCACTGGAAATTCCAATTGATCATCATCTGCACCTAGTTCGATAAAGAGTTCCAATACCTCATCCACAACCTCAGCTGGACGAGCTGAAGGTTTATCGATTTTATTCACCACCACAATTGGTGTTAAATTTTGCTCAAGAGCTTTTTTCAAAACGAAACGGGTTTGCGGCATGGTTCCTTCATAGGCATCCACAACCAAAACAACACCATCGACCATTTTCATGATCCGCTCAACTTCCCCACCAAAGTCCGCGTGACCTGGGGTATCCATGATATTGATACGCACACCATCATAAGCAACGGCGGTATTTTTAGCCAAGATAGTGATTCCACGCTCTTTTTCAAGATCGTTCGAATCCATCGCACGCTCAGACAATTCAGTCCGTGCATCCAAAGTTTCTGATTGTTTTAATAACTCATCCACCAGGGTTGTTTTCCCGTGGTCAACGTGGGCAATGATTGCGACGTTACGGATATCTTCTCTTAATGTTGACATGATTTCCTCAAATCTTTATAGTTTATACTCTTCAAAAATCTCTTTTAACCGTTGTCAGGTCAGACAGTCTGGCAGACCAACTTAGTTTCTAGTTGAAAAAACGAAGTTTTTGTCAACTTTGCCCTACCCTATTTGAAACTTTCTTTGAAGTTTCATTAGCAAGCTCAGAAACTCCTCCAGAGATTTCGACCTGTCTGCGGCTCACATCCTAGCTTAGACATTGATTTCAATTGAGTATTATCCAACACATTATACATGAAATAGAAATCAGTGACAAGCTATGCCAACCAAGAAAGGGTTTTCCTGGGTAATCCGCATTCAATCGAGAATTCATACTCATTACATTTCAAAATCTGAATGTGTTAATCCTCTTCGCCGAACCCTCAGTTCTGTCTTCATCGGATTGCCTTTTCAGATTTCGAACTGTTTCGAGTATCAATAACGGATGTAGTTCAATATGCTCCTAAAAAAGAGAGTGAGATAGAACGATTTTTACAAAATTGTTCGTTACAAGTCTTTGTTTCAAGTTGTAAGCTGAAACGGTTTCTCTCCAAACCGACCTCGCTCTGTTATTGTTAGGCTCGGGTTCAAACAGTCTCTTCCCTGACTGTTTGAATCCGAGCCCCCGCTCTAAAGGCAGGTTGAATGCCTTTAGAGTTTCTAAATGAAATGAACGAAGTTCATGTCAATGTTGATTCGGTTATTTTCGGAGGTCAAAGAGTCAGGAATTGACTCTTTGAGTATCTGGATAAGAGAACATGAAAAGTTCTCTCAATAAAAGCGAACGAAAGTGCCAATCAACCACTGCGTCAAAGTGAATTCACTAACTAAAATAGGATGGTTGAGACTTTTGTCCCAACCTCCAATTATGAATTCGAATTTTCTTTAATCTTACCATTCCAAGAATCAAGGCCTCCGGCCAATAAGTAGAGGTTGCGGTAACCCTGCTTGCGAAGATAAAAAATGGTATTGGTCACTGAAGGACCGCGGTTATTGTCATATAGCAATATAGGCTTGTTTTTAGACAAGGCTGCCAAGCTATCCTTGATCTGATTAGCAGGTATATTGCGTGCTCCAAGAATATGTTTTTCCCGAAAAGCGGCAGGCTCCCGCACATCAATCACCTGTCCACCTCGAATCATAGAAGCAAACTCAGCATTTTCCACCAAAGTTGCTGCACGACGTAAGCGCCAATAGTTAAAGCCCATCCAACCTAAAAATCCAAGCAATACGATTAAAAAACCAATCATTTTTCCTTCTTCTCCTTTTGTTCTAGATAAGCCAATTCTTCCTGATGTTCTTTTTTCAAAACCAACTGGGCTTGGATATAATCCAAACGGTCCATAATCCCAGCATCATAAAGGCGTTCCAACTCTATCTGTGCCAATTCAATATCATAGAGTCGCTTTCCCATATAAATCACGAGGCCATAACCCTTTAAAAATTGCTGAACATCATAAAAATTTTTCATAGGCTTAGTCTACTATAATTTAATCCCCCTCGCAAGATTTGCGGATACTTTTCGAATAAAGAGATATGACAGACCTACTCATCTTCTTTCTGGGAGCAAGCCTGGCTTCATTTTTGACAGCTTGGGCTGATCGCTACCCCCAATCAATCCTCTATCCGCCTAGCCATTGCATGACTTGCCGAATACCCTTGAAGTGGTGGGAGCTAATCCCCATCCTTTCTTTTGTATGTCTTTTCGGGAAGTGTCGCTACTGCCTCGCCTCCATTCCCCTAGCCAGTCTAGCCAATGAGATTCAGGGAGGATTAATCGCCTATGCTTACAACCAAGGCTGGCTGACCCCTTCCTGGACACTCTTTCTCTTTATGAGCCTCATGCTCAGCCACTTCGATCGCAAATCCACTTCCTTCCCTCTCTGCTTCTGGCTGATTCCCCATTGTATCTTAACCCTCCTGCAAGGCCTCCAAATTTCTCCCTATTTTCTCGTAATCATGCTGGTTTTCGCCATTTTTCCATTAGGAATGGGTGCTGGCGATTGGGCCTACCTCGCAAGTCTAAGTCTCTTCCTGCCCCTTACGGACTTGCTGCTTATTCTCCAACTTGCCACTTGCCTCGCCATAATCGATTTTTTAGGTAAAAAAGGAAAGGGAGTTTTGCCCTTTCTTCCCATTTTGCATACAGCTTTATTACTTGGTTGGGGTTGGCAACACTTGCCTTTTTTCTAACCAGAGATAGGTTCGGTAGGCTAGATAGGCTCCTAAAGTATTTGTCCACAAATCATCCATTTCAAAAACGCGGTTGAAATCCCACAAATAGTCCAGCAGCAATTGGCCAAGCTCTATCGATAAGGACAGGTAAAATCCTAACCATACAATCTTGTACAGAGTGCGAAAATTTGGTTGGAGTACTAAGATTCCTAAAAGTAAGGGATGGAGCAGGAAAATATTTAGGGCATTTTGCAAGAGTATTTTCAGTAAATGCATGAAGCTGGTGGCTTGATTTAGATTCCAGAGGCTGTTTAGGGGAGTCAACAAGAAAGCCAGTCGTCCCCGATAGAAAACACCAGGAGTTGGCAGGTCTGGATTCGGGATCTGCGGACTGAAACAAAAAAAGAGAATCAAAAAGGTGTAACCTACTGTCAGACCTATCCAAAATGGACGTGACTGCAACCAAGAATAGACTCGCCTCATCCCCGCTCCTGTTTCTTGCGAATGGAGAAATTCCGGCTGACCGACGGTTTATAGGCAACTGTTTCTTTACGCCAGCCAACCCGTTTCTGCTTGCGGCCTTCTTTGTGCCTAGAATCTCGCTTACGTTTTTGATTTTTATTAGGATAGATTGGATGGGCATTTTCAAGTACAAAGTAGGCTGCCCCGAAACTACAGTACTCAAGAAGATACTCATCTAATCGCGAAATCTTAGACCAGGTATGCTCTGCTCGTTTATCCCGATAAAATCCTTTAAGGCGCAATTGCTCGTTGCTCCAATCACCCACGATATAGTCAAATTTTAAGAGCAGATTGGAAAATCGTTGACTAAAGCTCACTGGATCAAAAGCTTCACCATAATCTGTTAAAAGAGTAAAAATGACTTCCTCAGCCTCAATCCGATCCCCTTGCCGAGTAAATTGAGGACCAGGAAAGCGATTGTAATTATAGAGTTCTGGATCAAAAAACTTACGCATAAGCTTCTCCTTTAGTCTTTCCTTTTGGTATCTTCTAAGTATTTAATGGCATCGTCTAAGGTTTTAACCGGTACAATCTTCATAGAAGTCCCCAATTCTTTAGCTGTTTCCTTGGCCTCCTCCGCATTGGATTTGGCTTTTGGATTCGCTTTTTTCTCTTCATCTGTTAAAGGATTATCTGGGACAAAGAAAATTTCTGCGCCTGCCTCATGGGCTGCAACCACTTTTTTATCTGCTCCGCCAATTTCGCCGACTTTACCATCTTCGCTAATGGTACCTGTCCCAGCAATAATCCGTCCATCACGTAAGTCTGGATCTGCGAGTTGAGTATAAATGGCCAAAGAGAACATGAGACCTGCACTAGGACCTCCAATCCCTTCAGTTGAAAATTCAATCGGGATGTCACTTTGAACCTCAGTTCGGTCAATCAATCCAATCCCGATTCCATTTTTCCCATTTTCCAGTTTGATTATTTTCCCCTTTTCAGACCGATTTTCTCCCTGGTCTTCAAATTCTACGCTGATTTCATCACCAATTTTTAATTTGCCCACATAATCTATCAATTCTTGGGAACTTTTGAAAGTCTTACCATTAACACCGGTTACTGTATCACCAAGATGCAGAATATTTTTAAAAGTAGAATCCTCAGCTAAGCTCAAAACATAAACCCCTAAAAATTTCATCTCAATTTCTTTTTTGGCCTTGGTTAACCCCTGGTATTTGGCGAAATTTTGAGACGTTTGCATGTAAAATTGATTAATCCGCTGATACTCCTCATCACTAGCACCACCGGTCAAATCCGCTGCTGGAATAATATCTGTATGAGGCGTTAAACCGGCATACAGCATGAGGGGTAAGTTTGCTCGAATAACCCCTATTGTCACAAACTGGTACTCGCCATCTGCCTGATCCTCTTCCTTATTAACCCGTAGAACAGAGCTAACAGCATCTGACCCACCTGGAACCTCGATATAGTAAGGCAGCGGAATCCAGAAGGAAATAATCAATAATCCTAAAAGCACTACTGGCAGCAGCCAAAGTTTCCTACGTTTATTTTTCGTTTTCATATTTTTTCAACACCATTCCAAGCACCGGAGTCGGTACATATTCTGAAATATCTCGTCTAAAATGAATCAATTCCCGCATACGGCTGGAACTAATGGGAGCTAAATCTGGCTGGGCTATCAAATAAAGAGTCTCCAGCCCCTCTGTCAAACGACGATTGAAATAATCCATATTGGCTTCATAAGCAAAATCCTCCGAGTTTCGCAAACCTCGGAAGAGAACATCGATGTATAACTCCCGCGCAACATCCGCCAACAGCCGATCTTCAACAAGAATAATTTTTACATTGGGGACATTCACCAGAGACTCTTGAAGAATTTGAAACCTCTCTTCCATCGTAAAGAATCCTGACTTATTCGGGTTTGCAAAAATTCCCACATAGAGGATATCTACCAATACAGAAGCTCGTTCAATGATATTTACATGCCCATTTGTCAGGGGATCGAAAGAACCTGCATATAAGCCCTTATTGACTTTCATAAATGGTCACCTTTGAAATTCCGTAGACTTTCTCTTTCCACTTGTAATTCGTTCCTATGGAATCGGGTAAATCAACTCCCTTATCGGTTTCACAAACAATCAAGGCACCTGAAGCTAAAAGCTGCTTCTGCTCTAACTCTAAGACTGTCTGCACAATGGTTTCCTTGGCGTAGGGAGGGTCCAATAAGACTAAATCAAAGGGCTGATTCAACTGGGTCAAGGCACGCTTAGCCTCCATTCTCATCAACTGAAAACGAGAAGTCTCCTTGGTCATCTCAATATTGGCCGCTACAACAGCCTGAGCACGACGATCTTTTTCAACAAGCACCGCCTGGTCCATCCCCCGTGAAATCGCCTCAATACCCAAAGAGCCTGAACCAGCATACAAATCCAATACATGACCCCCATCAAAATAGGGACCGATCATACTGAAAATGGCCCCTTTTACCTTATCTGTTGTCGGCCGAGTTGTCTGCCCAGCCAGGGTCTTAAGTGGTCGCCCACCATACTTTCCTGCTACTACTCTCATACCTGTTATTATACTCCATTTTATCTGTTTTTTACAAGATTCCACATAACATAGACCATAAAATCACAAAAGGTCCTGTTCGATTGGTACTTGAACAGGACCCTTGAATGAAGGTTTAGAAATTTTTTCCAATTTCAAATGGAAGCTTTAATAAATTTTTCGTCTGCTATTTATTCAATTTTTTAATACCCAAGCGCCGACAAATCCAACGACAACTCCGGTTGTAAATGCGACTGTCATCTCACGTTCCTCCTCCCATATTAGTTTTCGATACTAAATTTAGTGGAGATTATTCCTTGAAAATCCCCCCCCCCCGACTTTTCATACATATTTTCATATATCGAAGTTTTTCGATTTTCCAGCTCTAGTACACGCGCAAATTCAAGCAAACTGATCCCAACCGAAGCAAGCAATTGATCAAAATTGGACAGAGATACATTTTTCTTCCCCAATTCAAATTGACTCAGCAATTGAGGGCTGATGATATCTCCAGCAGCTTCTTTTAGACTCACTTTTCGTTCCTTTCGAATTTTACGAAAAGCTTTTCCATAACAACTCACACCCATAAGCGACCCTACCTTGTAACTTTTATCACATATTTATTATACAAATTCTTGGCCAGAAATTCAATTCCCTCTTAGTTTCCATCCAAACTAGACTCTCATTTTTTTTACCAATTTTTAACCTCTAGTTAACTAAACCTGATTTTCTTTTTTTATTTTCTTACAATAAATTAAAAAAAGGAGATTTTTATGAAGAAGAATTATTTGAAAAAAGTAACCCTTACCTCCGCCACAACTCTCAGTCTACTTCTAACGACAGGTATTGTTATGGCCGAAGATGAAACTAACAACTCTAGCTCAGAGACGATAACAAGCACTCAAAACACTACTGAAGAAAGCACTGATAGTAGCGAAACTAGCTCCTCCGTAGAGGAAACAGAGAACTATATTCCTGGGCAAGGGAAATTAGAAAATATAGGATTTCAAATTCATCCAGATGGACTCTCCGTAGACTTTCATCTAACTGTCACTAATCTACCCGAAAACAAATTGAAAGGTGCTAATAGTGTGTTTGCTACAGTCTTGAGGAATCAGAAAACCAACGGAGACTATATTGGTAGCTCGAATCCTTATATTACTGGAAATTTCATGGATCTTGCAGTCACACTGAGAAGTTCTAAAGAAGAGTTACCTGTTGTTGAATTTAGTTTGTATTTTGGGGACTCATTTGAACAAAAGTCTGAAACAAAGAACTTTAAAGCAGTAATCAGTGAAAAGGGAATCATTCGGTATATTGCTGATGCTTCTGGTATTATTATTGCCACGAGACCAGGCGAAAACACGATTCAAACTCTAGCTGAGCTTGATACAAGTGAAAATTCTAGTTCAACTGAGAAATCTAGTTCACCCAAGAAATCTAGCTCCTCTGAGAATTCTAGTTCCACTCAGTCAAAATCTAGCAGTCAAAGTTCAAGCCAGAATAAAAGCGAATCTGAAGATAAACTCACCAGTTCAACAAGTAGTAGTTCTTCGAGTTCAAAGGAAACTAAGACAACTTCCTCCAGTCCCACTCAATCAAATTCCTCAAAGCAGCCTACAGCAACAACTAGTAAAATTCCAAGCAAGTTGGTTGGGACCTGGACCCAAAATGGTGACACTATCATCATTCATGCAGACGGCTCAGGGACGCACAAAAGCAGCAATGCTACTTCAGACTTTATCATTTCAGAAGTCCTTGATCATGGCAATGGCAATTACGAAATAGTTGATCAAAAAGAAGCGATGAAATTCTATCGTCCAGGAACCTGGGGAATTGAAGGCATGCGCAAAGTACTGCTTGGTTTTAATCTAACAGGTGACACCCTTAAACCAACCATGTGGGTAGCCGATGGTCCAGGTCAAGATGCTCCAATTGATTTTGAAAATAGTTACAAAGAGGAAAGCACTTATACCCGTCAACAAAATCAATCTGAAACAACGGAAAGTCAGTCTCAAGTTGAAGACAAAAAACAAGAGAATACGACCAACAACACATCTTCTGAGACACCTGAGACATCTGAAAACAGTCAGACAAGTACTCAAATGACCCCACAAAAAACTAAGAAACGTACAGGAATTACCCGTTTCTTACCAAACACTGGTCAGGAGGCAGCAGCTTACATTGGAGTCATTGGTCTAGCTATCCTTGGACTAGCCTACTTCCTCATTCGCACTAAACCAAAGGATAAATAAAAGCACTTATAACTTTTCCCCATACTTGTATACAAGTCCTCACTAGATGAAAGGCTAGTGGGGATTTATAATTAATCATAATCCAATTCTATTTTTACCAGGGAGATAACGATTTTGAAAAAGAAATTCACTTTTGCCTTTCTACCTAAATTCATTTTCAACCTAGTTCTACTAGCTTTTCTATCGTTATATCAGTGTTCACAAATATTTGCAGAGGATCAAAAACAAGTTCTTCCCACAGAAGTAACCGGTACATGGACTGGAGGAAACTATAATGTTAACGATCTTCCACAACAGACAACACTTATACTAAAAAAAGATGGTGACGGAAATCTGTTCACTGATAAATATGAACAGAACTTTAAGATTGACAAATTAATTAAAACTGCTGATGGTGGTTATGTCGTCTATTCAAAAAATTTTAGGGATAGTCAAGATAAGCAATATCTGCTATATGTTAATGGGGATTTACTTGAAATATATGATCGAAAACTGCAAAATAATAGTTCATTAAATGAACATCAAGCCTCAACACTTTCAAGAAATGAGTTTGATTTCTCGACCAGATATTTACGAGATATGGATCCAACAAAATTGAAATCAAAACCAAGTACTGAACCAGTTTGGAACGAGATTAAAGCAAGCAAACTTAAATCTTTTATGGAGGAATATGTTCGATCAGGACTTCAACAATTTGGTGCCAATTCCAATAATACCGTTCAATATAATGCAGAAGAACTTGATTTAAATGATACTTTAGTCCATATGGGTGTTCATGGCTTTTTAAAAGGAAGTCGCATCCTTGTAGGACATAAAGAAAATAGAAGTAGTGAACTTCTGGCTATTAATCGGGTACTTGTTCAAACTTCTAAGGACGGCAGTGGTACTGCCCAATACAATATTTTATCAAGCTACGGAATATCCTCAGAACACTTTCCTCTAGCTCACTTCTATTTCACCATAAATGAAGGCAAACCTCTAGTTCTTATGTCTCAACAAACGCAAGGAAATGAACTCGGAATGTATTACATGTATCCCTCCTACGACCCCAAACTCCAAGAAGCCTTTGCTGCAATCGTCAATGAATAAAAACAAAAATCCCAATTCTTCTCTCCATAGAGACTGAGAATTGGGATTTTCTTATTGACTGACCACCAAAGCTCGTCCCCAATCTGTATCCAAAATGGTTTGGAGCATGGCCACCTTGTAGCGGGCAAATTTTAGAAAGGGAACTTGGAGATCTTCGAGCTGTTGAAGGAAGTCTTGGCAATCTTTCTCAAATTGAGCACGATTTAGACGAAAAGGCTGGAACCCCTCTACCTGTAAAAAAGTGAGAATGGTCTCGAAATCTAGACCAACCAAAAGGGAATGGTGACGATTTTTTAAGTGGTTATTAATTCGTATATCATCCTCCATATCTCCTACCAGATAGTCATCGACATAAGCCTCCTCTGTTCGATCAGACCAAGGGACTGGTGTAGGTAGGCTGCGTCCATAATCATAGTTAATCAGGCGAGCTTGGCCACTCACTTGGTCAAAAACCACTGAATAGTTTCCAGCATTGGTATGCCGATCCTGGTTCAAAGTCAAGATGTCCAAAGCAATTTGATCTCGTAAGAAGGCCCGTGCCTGTGGTTCATCAATTCCGTCAAAAGAGGAATAGAGCTTCACCAAATAATGAAAGCGTTCCAAGGGTGGACTGTCGACAACTTTTTGGGCAAAGGTCTCTAAAGCAGTGAGTACCTTTCGTTCTCGTTGCCGAGGATCACTAAGAACCCAGTCCACTTCGGTTTCCTTGGTCAAAAATGGGGACAAGGTTCCCGACTGTAAGCTTTTACCATCATCAATCATCAGAAATTGATAGCGAGCATGGCTATCGGTATCCAAGCCTGAGAGATTTTCGATTAAAATCGATACCAAGGTCTCGGCTACTGAGGAATAGCTATAGTCATAATTCCCGGCTTCCCAGTCATCTCCAAATTCCGGATTAACATTATCCCGCTTCACCATAACAGGTTGACCTTCCTGTAAGAAAACATCCTTATGTTGATTGCCTTTGAGAAGATTATCGCCGAAGGTCTGACCGCTCTCTAGCATCAGCTTCCCATCTAGGATTCGAGCTTCCTTAAGGGACAACGGACCATCCTGATTGGGAAAGTCTAGGGTTAGATATGGTTCCTTGGCAGAGAAAGCCATTCCTGACGGAATCTCTTGTAGGAGTTCTTTCAAACTGCGATTGTCTGTCCGGTAATTGGTCCGAATCAAATAATTTAATTCTGCCTCCAAACCAACATAGGTCTGTTTATTTTCTGGAAAAACCAAGCTCGTAAAAGAACCTTCAGAATGGGGCTGACCGTTCCTAATGATTGGCTGGGCTGTTTTCTCCTCAGGATTCACCTCAAAGGATATCAGAGAATAGTACCCTAATTTCAAATCAACTTTCATAAACACCTCCATGCACATAGCTCATTTCGAAATCAAAATACTCGAATCATTCAAAGAACGGACTAGTGAAAGCCCATGAGTATTTCACAAAACCCCGCCAGTCTTCACCAGCGAGGTCCTCTATTTTATACCAATTTTTTCATTTCTGCAATCCGTTCTTGGGTTGCGTCAAATTTAGCCTGGTAATCGGCTTGTTTGTCCTTTTCTTTTTGAACGACTTCAGGTTTGGCATTGGCTACGAAGCGCTCATTACCCAATTTTTTGGCAACCATATCGAGCTCTTTTTGCCACTTGGCCAACTCTTTGTCCAAACGTGCCAATTCCTCTTCAACATTGAGCAAGTCTGCCAATGGGAGGTAGATTTCAGCGCCAGAGATAACCGCACTCATGCTGAGTTCTGGTGCCTCCAAATCAGCCGCAATTTCCAAGTGCTCTGGATTGGTGAAGCGCTTGATGTAGGTGACATGGTCTTGGAAGAAGCCTTGTAAGCCTGCATCTTTGGTTTTAATCAAAATGCTAATGGGCTTAGACGGAGCTACGTTCACCTCAGCTCGTGCATTGCGGACAGTCCGAATCAAGTCCTTGAGACTTTCAACTCCAGCATGAGCTTCCTCATTGGCGAAGCTAGGATTCACCACTGGATAGGCTGCATGGACAATGCTTCCTTCTGCATATTGTCCATAGATTTCCTCAGTTACAAATGGCATGATTGGATGCAAGAGTCGCAAAATTTGATCCAATGTATACAGAAGAACGGAACGTGTCACGACTTTCTCAGCCTCATCCTCACTGTAAAGAACTTCCTTGGTCAACTCAACATACCAGTTGGCAAACTCTTCCCAGATAAAGTTGTAGAGGATATGTCCAGCTACACCGAATTCAAATTTTTCAAAATTGTCAGTGACTTTGGCGATCGTTTCATTCAAATTATGCAAGATCCAACGGTCGGTTACATTGCCAGCTTGACCGCTTACAACCTTTTCAACCTGCTCACGTGCGGCTTCCAGACTTAGCCCTTCATTATTCATCAAAATATAACGCGAAATATTCCAAATCTTATTAATGAAGTTCCAAGAGGCGTCCATCTTCTCATAGGAGAAGCGGACATCTTGCCCAGGTGCAGAACCATTGGAGAGGAACCAACGAAGGGCATCCGCACCATATTTGTCAATGACATCCATTGGGTCAATTCCATTGCCCAAGGACTTGGACATCTTACGGCCCTGTTCATCGCGAATTAATCCGTGAATAAGAACATTCTTAAACGGCTGACGGCCTGTGAACTCAAGGGATTGGAAAATCATTCGAGACACCCAGAAGAAAATGATGTCATAACCCGTTACAAGGGTTGAGGTTGGGAAATAACGTTGGAAGTCCGCCGATTCTGTATCTGGCCAACCCATGGTTGAGAAAGGCCATAGCGCAGAAGAAAACCAAGTATCCAAGACATCCTCATCTTGAACCCAGCCTTCTCCCTCTGGAGCCTCTTCGCCGACGTACATTTCACCTGCTTCATTGTACCAAGCTGGAATTTGATGTCCCCACCACAATTGACGAGAGATCACCCAGTCATGAACATTTTCCATCCATTGAAGGAAGGTATCGTTGAAGCGTGGAGGATAGAACTCCACCTTACCTTCCGTATCTTGGTTGGCAATGGCATTTTTAGCCAGTTGATCCATCTTGACGAACCACTGCGTAGATAAGCGAGGTTCAACCACTGCACCTGAACGTTCAGAGTGCCCTACTGAGTGAACACGTTGTTCGATCTCTACCAAGGCTCCCAGTTCTTCCAATTTCGCAACAACAGCTTTACGAGCCTCGAAGCGATCCATGCCAGCGAACTCACCCGCGAGTTCATTCATGGTTCCATCATCATTCATCACATTGACCTGTGGCAGATCATGGCGTTGACCAACAAGGAAGTCATTGGGATCGTGGGCTGGGGTAATTTTAACAACCCCGGTTCCAAACTCTGGATCAGCGTGCTCATCCGCTACAATTGGAATCGGCTTGTTCACAATCGGCAAAATAACATTCTGTCCAATCAAATCCTTATAACGTGGGTCTTCTGGGTTAACTGCAACGGCCACATCTCCAAACATGGTTTCAGGACGAGTCGTCGCAACCTGAAGGGCGCGTGAGCCATCTTCCAATATATAATTCATATGATAGAAGGCACCCTCAACATCTTTATGGATAACCTCAATATCAGATAGAGCTGTGCGAGCTGCTGGATCCCAGTTGATGATAAATTCACCACGGTAGATGTAGCCTTTTTTATACAAGTCCACAAAGACCTTACGAACAGCTTGGGACAAGCCCTCATCCAAGGTAAAACGTTCCCGGCTATAGTCTACTGACAAGCCCAATTTCCCCCACTGTTCCTTGATTGTGGTCGCATACTCATCCTTCCACTCCCAGACCTTGTCCAAGAATTTTTCACGTCCAAGATCATAACGACTGATGCCTTGCTCCCGCAAACGCTCTTCAACCTTGGCCTGAGTTGCAATACCGGCATGGTCCATTCCTGGTAACCACAAGGTATCGTAGCCCTGCATCCGTTTTTGACGGATAATAATATCTTGCAAGGTTGTATCCCAAGCATGACCCAAATGCAATTTACCGGTTACGTTTGGCGGCGGAATCACGATAGAATAAGGCTTAGCCTCTGCATCACCGGATGGTTTAAAAGCATCTGCTTCTAACCATTTGGCATAACGCCCAGCCTCAACCTCGGCTGGATTGTATTTCGTTGATAATTCTTTTGACATTTTATTCTTTCCTTTTATTTTATTTAGTGGTTTAAATCGATAAGTTCTTCCCACTCGCTCCTTAACAGACCAAACCTCAATTCATCTTCTCTTTGTCCTCTCAGAAGTTCACGTCCCCTCAGTCTAGCTTCAAGAACAAATCCTGACTTTTTCGCAACGGCTTGGCTCTGAAGATTTGAAGCATGACAGGCAATTTCCATTTTATAAAGCTCCGGTATGAGGGTAAATGCCGCATAGCACAGGGCTTTGACAGCCTCGGGAACAAGGCCTTGCCCCCAGTAGTCAGGATGGAGAACATAGCCAACTTCGTAGATATCTCCCAGCTTTCCATGACGCCGATTGAAATCGACCGAACCGATGACACTATTCTCCCCTTTCAAGGTGATTCCATAGCCCCCTGGTAAACCAGCCTGCACCATTCGAAGGGGAATACCCTGGATGAAAGCCTCTTCCTCTTCTACGTTTTTCATAAGCGGAAAACCAGCATTGGTCGCGACTTCCGGTAAACTAGCATTGGCAAACATATCTGCCGCATCCGCAACCTTACGCTCTCGAAGGTAGAGGCGCTCGGTCTCTACATCTGGCAATTGATTCTGGACGAATTCACCAAGTATCTTTATCATTCTACCTCCTTCTGAATCAGCTCTATCTTAATGCCATCGGGATTTAGGGCATAGCGTCTCTCACAATCTCGGCCACCAGCATAGGGAAAAGCTTCGTCTTATAGAAGCCGCACTCCAATCCCAAAAAAGTCTTGTCGCCAATTCCCCTGTCACTTCAAAAGCTAAATCATTCAAGCCAACCCTTGTTCAGTGAAATCCCATTTGTATAGTCTTGTAGTTTACTTTTAGTACAAGGCAGCGAGTCGTAGACAGTACTGAAGTACGGCAAGACGAGCTAACACAGTAATAAAAGATAAACTAAAAGAGTATAAAACATCATCAGGAGCTTGCACAAATACCAAGTAGATGCCTTCTTTCAAAAAGGAGAAGCCCCTCCCAATCTTGGTAAAGAATGTAGCCCAGATTGTTTAGGAGAAACTCATAGAACCTACGAGAAGTCGCTAAATCAGAGACATAGATTTCAATATGATTTAACAAGACATCACCTCTTGCGGAAGATAACTCCGTTTTCTTTTAGTTGCCGAACCGTTGCAGGTCCAATTCCACGAATCGCCAGAACTTCCTTCTCTGTCTTTTTCTCAAAATCTTTAAAACTCCGAAGTCCTGCATTTAGTAGAAGTCGTTTCTTATCAAACTGAAGTCCTTCGTAGGACGGCTCAGAGAACAGATGTACAAGATCATCGAGATTACCTTGAGGCAAAGTCTTTAGTAAATCACTAAGGGTAGAGTCCTGCGGTCCACTTGAATTCTTTTCTGGAAGATGATTCGGTTGCCTTTCCTGAAATTCCAGATACATGTCTGTCAATTGATTTATCAGAATGGCCTTATCCGCTAGAAATAAGCCTAGAGGGTTGAGAACGTGAGCTATTGAATGTTCATGTTCCCCCTCACACTCTTCCTGATTATGATGCATAACGTCCAAGAACCACTGAGGATTTCCCAGAGCTGAAGCAAATTCAGGATCTTCTCTAACGAGATCCTCAAACAAGTCATTCGCTCGTTCTGAATCGCCCGTCATTAAACTCGCGATTACAGCATAAAGATTGAGACCAGCATCATAAACATTCTCTGATAACCTATCCCTGTACATGTCTAATACAAATTCAGGTTGGAAAGTTGAACAATAGACACTTGCCATTAAATTGTGCAAATAGCCAGGACTCCCTTTTTCAAAGACATATGGTTCAAGGATATCCATAATGTCAAGTGCCAAGTTAAGCAAACCTTCCTCGAAATAGACTGTCAGTAGAAAGGTCAAGGCATCTAGATACTGACCGGTTAGAGGGTGGTCCCAGGCAGGAGAAGTAACTTCTTCTAGTTTCTGCACCGTTAGATTCGCAAAAGTTTTGTAGCTCTCAATTGTCTGATAGGTAAATTGTTCACGACTATCCATTAAATAGTACCATTGCGCTTCAAAACTATGGACATGTTCTTTGGCTAGTTGTTCCAGGACCCTAGTTCTCTCTGATCCCTCTTCCATCTGAAGAGCATGAAGTAGAGCAATCCCAACTTCAACTGTCTCTAGTTCGTCCTCACTCGCTCCTACTTCCTGCAAATTTCCAACTAGGTCATCAAAAATACTAAGGTCCATATTTTGGGTATCGGATACTTTAATATTCTTAGAGGCCAGAGTAGTTTCATCTGAAATAAAGTCAGAATCATCAAACAGGTCAATGGTGTGATTGACTTGTGATCCTGTATCCAAAAATTTTTTCTCATCCTTATACTCTCGGCGCATCTGCTTCAATACTTTTTTATTACTTTTCTTTTTGGCCATAGGACACCTCCCGTTTTTTTTAACTATAAATGATTTCGAAAATTGACACCATTTGCCTTTAATTGGTTAATGGTCTTTTTCCCAATTCCAGGAATAGCTCGAATTTCAGATTCTGTATGCTGCTCTAAAGCTTCCAAACTCATGATCCCAGCATCGCAGATAGCGTGACCCTGCCGCAAGTGAATACCTTTCATGGCAGGACTGTTAAAAAACTCATTTCGTTTTGTAGGAGAATCCGGTTGATTTTCAATAAAATTTTCTACAATATTATTTAACTCAAAAGCCATTTTCCTTTTATCTATTAAAAAACGAGACATAAAACTTAAAGAAAACCGGAGGTACTCCGCCGAATTTGGACGGTAATATTCAAAGTCATTATCACTATGAAGTCCGACATTCCAATAAACCTGTCCTAATACATGAATTGCAATCGGATTTAACAGTGCTAATTCTTCAAAAACAGAAGCTGCTGCCTTGTGATCACCATGCAACAAATGAGAAATGATTAGATGCACTAGGACACCATCATCCTCCCAGCCTAATGCTTTTTGATATTCATAAAAGTTCACAATATCCTCATGGCGGTATAGCATATTATAGACCGATAGCATCGGATAAACAAACATATCAGGAAATTCCTCTGTATGCATCTCCAAAATAAAATCCACAAGTCCCGCAGCCTGAGTAAGAAAATCCATTTCTAAATAATAGATCAGCACAGAATACAGGGCTTTTAAAGGTTCTCTCGATTCAAACCATACCCAAGAAGCATATCCTTCTTTTGCCCAAGCATCCTTTGCCTTTCTTTGAATCTCCTGAGCTTCAACGAAATCATCATAACAATACTCATCTCGACGTGCAGAAAATAGATAGCTTTGAATAGCTAAATTATCTGGATATTTCTTTCGAAGTTTTCTGAAAGCTCTTAATCTCTCGATTGGATTTTCCAATGCACGAGCATCATAATAAGCTCTCTCCTCCTTCGTGAGACCATTATCAAAAGAAAAATTCTTATTTTCAAACAGATTTTGAATTCTTTCTTTTAAATGTTCAATATCAACTTGTGGTTGTTCTTCCACATCATCTTGAAGCCAAGATTCAAAGTTAATAATCTTGGATTGACCATTCCTCAGGTGATCTCTTCTTAATTCTTTGAGTTTTTTTTTCGAATTTTTCTTTTTAGCCATTGTTTTTTCCTTCTTGTAAAATAAAAATCCCTGTCTTATGACAGGGACGAAGATTTTTCCGCGGTACCACCCAATTTCGGGCAAGGCCCGCAACTTAATTGTTATTCAAAAAACCATTTAGCAACCCATCTCAGCTCCTTCTGCGGATTTCTCAACCCCACCGCTCTCTGTAAGAAGGCTTTCCTAAGATTCCTCTAAACAGCCTCATTCTACCATAGAAAGCAGTCTAAGGCAAGAAGAATTGGCTTATTTTTCGACAAATGCTACTAAATCCGCAATACTTTTAATGTTCTCATCATCATTAATTTCAACATTAAACTCATCTTCGATGGCCGTAATAACTTGGAAGAAATCCAATGAATCAACATCCAAATCATCAAATGTAGTTTCCATAGTTACTTGATCCGGATTTACTTCCAACTCTTCCACAATAATGGCTTGAATTTTTTCAAATGTAGACATAAGCTACCTCATTTCATGTATTATGGAAAAAGTATATCATAAGAATTCCCAAACCGCAAAAGTTAGAGGACTTCCAAAAGAGGAATAATTTGCCCCAAGTGGTCAATGGTCCGACTAGCACGACTTTGATCTAAACCAAAACGGTAATCTCGAATGGCCCAGACCTCAGCGCCTGCACGGGCTCCCGCCCGAATTCCTTTTTCACTATCTTCGATAATCAAGGTATCTTTTGGTTCCACCTCAAGAGCTTTACAAGCTGCTTGGTAAATCTCTGGGTTTGGCTTAGATTCCGGGAACTCTTCTCCAGACAGAACTACATCAAAATAAGAAGTAATTCTCAATTCCTGTAGAGCACGGTCAATGTCCTTTTTAACAGAACTAGATGCTAGACCAAGTGGATAGCCCTTCTCTTTTAGACCTTGCAAAACAGTATGAACGTGAGGAAAAACAAGATCTCGGTAAGGTAAGGGATTCTCCTTCTTATGCGCCAAATAACCTGCCTGCAAAGAAGGCACATCAAATTCATCATAAGACTCACCTAGAATATTTTCCCACACATGCTTCGTATTCCCACCAATAAAATAAGCTGGTGGTAAATGATTAATCGAGATTCCTTGATTCGCTAAGTAATTCTCCCGACGTTCATAATAGAAACGCTCCGTATCAAATAAAACCCCATCCATATCAAAAATAATGGCCTGAAATGACATATAGATCCCTCGCTATAAAATTAGAAATGAAAAAAACATGAAAGTTCACACATTCTATCCTACCATCATAAAAGACCAGTCGCAATACCAATAGGACATGAAACCGTATTTGTTTTAAAACAGGAGCAAAGAATTCACACAAACCACATCTTAAAGGATGAAGGTACAACTTTGGTCTAACCCTCAATATTCCAATACTAAAGCTATGCTAATTCAGTCATTCATAAGAGCTTTGACGCGAAGCCCCTTCCCTTTATCTATAAACACTCTCCCCACTCAATTCCTGAGTGGAGGAGCGAGCGAAACCTTGGTCCAATTGGACTAAACAATTTGTTGATAGTCTTCGCTATGAGACTTGTTTTGGTGTACAAAAAAAGATGACATTACTGTCATCTGCTCTAGTCGGGAAGACAGGATATTGACGCGAAGTACCTTCGCTTTATCGAAATACTCTCTCACTCAATTCCTGAGTGAGAGAGCGAGCGACACCTTGGTCCAATTGGTCTCAAACAATTTGTTGATAATCTTCGCTATGAGACTGGTTTTGGCGTACAAAAAAAAGATGACATTACTGTCATCTGCTCTAGTCGGGAAGACAGGATATTGACGCGAAGTACCTTCGCTTTATCGAAATACTCTCTCACTCAATTCCTGAGTGAGAGAGCGAGCGACACCTTGGTCCAATTGGTCTCAAACAATTTGTTGATAATCTTCGCTATGAGACTGGTTTTGGCGTACAAAAAAAAGATGACATTACTGTCATCTGCTCTAGTCGGGAAGACAGGATATTGACGCGAAGTACCTTCGCTTTATCGAAATACTCTCTCACTCAATTCCTGAGTGAGAGAGCGAGCGACACCTTGGTCCAATTGGTCTCAAACAATTTGTTGATAATCTTCGCTATGAGACTGGTTTTGGCGTACAAAAAAAGATGACATTGCTGTCATCTGCTCTAGTCGGGAAGACAGGATTCGAACCTGCGACACCTTGGTCCCAAACCAAGTACTCTACCAAGCTGAGCTACTTCCCGTAACTATAAATTCGGTTGTATCTCAGCTGTAGAGTACTTGCTAAGTAGATTTG